>CAVFGM010000060.1:0-13976 GCA_963621955.1 Bacteroidaceae bacterium | reverse complement strand
TTCTGCTGGTTCTGTGATATAATCTTGGCAGTCCATAGTGATTGCCCTCCCTTGGCAGATGTTGTGTGCAAACTTCATTCTACCATGCTGGGAAAATCACTATGGATTTTTTCTTAGGTGTCCAACTTCATTATGCAATCAACCCTTATTTTTCTTTTCATGTTTTTCCCTCCATCTGCACAAATTAATGTGGTACTGCGTTTCCATTCTATAACACCTTGCAGTTGTTGTCAATAACAATTAATAAGTGTTTTATAAAACGCCTGAGAGTTGTTACCCTGTGTAAAAGGGGTGCTGCTATGCTTGAAAATCTGAAACGGCTGCGCGAATTATCCGGGACTACCCAGCGGCAGTTAGCCGAGGCGATAGGCGTCAGCCAACAATCCGTGAACAAATATGAGAACCATAACATTGAGCCTGATATTGAAACGCTCATAAGGATCGCCGACTATTTCAACACGTCTGTCGACTGCGTTATAGGTCACGGCGAAGACCGTATAAGCGGCTCGAATTTTGACACCCTTGAATTGTCAGCCGTAGAGAGCGAGCTCATACGCCGGTACAGGCTGCTTGACCCAAAGCAGCGCAAATGCATCGAGACTGTGATCGACAGCTACACATAAATACCAAGCACAGAGGGCTGCCCGCCGGGCAGCCCTCTGTGCTTGGTATTTTAAGAAAAGGAAAGGTAAATTACCGCTTTATATTGTGGTCGCTCAGATAGTGCTCAAAAATGTTCTCGATATAGAGCGCCGCTTCGTGCCCCTTGCCGTTTTCAAGCAGCTCGATCATTTTATCCTCCTGCTTGAATATCGTGTCCACTCCCCAGTGCTCGACGCACTTCTCCCAGAAGCTCATGTTCGTTGGAGCGAAGGAGTTCATAATGAGCGCAAATATCGTGTTCTCGCTCAATTGTGTCAGCAGCAAGTTGAAGTTCAGCATATATTCCGCCGCGTCGGCAGGGTCGTGTTTGGCCTGCTCCCGCTGCCGGGCTACAAGCTCGCGCAGCCGCCGGAAATCATCCTCCGTGCCGGTTTTCGCAAGGCGGATCATTGCCCCGCCGACTATGGCATTGCGCGTCTCTACAAGCGCTGTGCGCGTGGGGCGGCTGAGCTCTCCGCCGGTGTACTTTGCGATCGCAGTAAGCGTATTGAAATCCCCGTCCTTGGCATAGTCCGCGACGAAGTTGCCGCGCCGCGGCTCGATGCGGATAAAGCGCATCCGCGCCAGCTCCTCTATTCCGCTGTGGACGAGCGAGCGGTTGATCTCCATCTTCTCGGCAAGCTCCCGCTCCGTCGGCAGTCTGTCGCCCGGGCGGAGTCTCCCGGCCATGATAGCTTTCACGATCTGCTCGACAAACAGCTCCTTCGGCGAGGACGCCACGATCTTCTCAAACTCCATCAAAGCCCCACGTCTCTCTTCTGCTTGTTGTACCCCTTGTTCAGCAGCGGGCGGACAAGATAATATATCGCCTTGTTGTCAAGGTTGAACCAGTATATCAGCATCGTCAGCACCCAAATCGCGCACGCGGCTATCGCAGCCACTACATACCATGCTGGTCTTTTCGCACTCTTCATATTACCAGCCCTCCCCGTCGTCAAATTCCATAAGCGTTGCGTCAAGCGGCTCCTCGCCCATGACGGTCGCCATGAAGCTGTTCACTTGGTCGCGCATATCCTGACGCGAAACGGTTCGGTGGTCGAACATGTCGTTCGACACCATCATCAGCTTCTGCGGCTTCTCCTTTGCCTGGTCGAGTATGACGCCGGTGAGCCCCAGCGCGCCCTTGCAGGTTATGTCGTCATTGAGGACGATCATGTCGCAGTTGAACCTCTCGGCCTCCTCCCAGAACTCCAGCGTGTGCTGCCAGCCGCCTGTCAGGTGGCGGCGCATTACGCCCGTTTCATAATTGCGGGCAATGCCGGTGAGCGCCGCATCGAGGGAATCCGTCGGGATCATAACATTTCCGGAGAAGTTATCCATCGCGGCTACGACGAGGATTCCCCAGCAGTTATACAGCCAGTTTGGGAACTGAAGCCAGTAGCAGGCGGGGCCGCCCCACATTATCGCTCTGTGCCGCGCTTTCGGGAAGCAGTTCGTTTTCCCGGCATAGGCCCTCTCCGCAAGCCTGAGTATCTTCTTATCCGCCTCGCGGATAACAGGCAGACGGCCGCCGGAAAACGTGAAGTAGAACGCATGGTACAGTGCGCCCATAGTCCCGCCGATGGGCGAGTACGGAGTCTTGACATACTCCCACTTTTCCATCTCATTGCGCACCTCTTCATTGTGTGCCTCGATGACTTTCCAGAACGCGGCTTCATCGAACTTCTCACCCGTATGCTCCTCAATAAAGGCGATGGTCTTTTTTATCTGTGCAAGCGCGTATTTATCCGTGTTCCTGTCCTCCCAGCGCATCGGCACATCCGCTGTGATGGACGGCAGATTGAGTCTGCGGTCTATGAGCTGGCTGTTCATCGTTGAGGAATCGCAGGGCATATTGTTTGCAATAACGCACGCGCCGATCTTCGGAAAGTCGTCGCACACGGCGACGCCCGCCGCGTTGTTCGACAAACGGCAGGAATCGGCAGGCAGGCCGACCTGCTCCATTGCGTCGATATAATGCGGGCAGAGCTGCTGATCCATATAACAGCCTATCAGCCCCTGATACACCTCAAGCGCCATCGGGTAAAGATTCGGAAAGCCCGCAAGGATCTCCGGCGGCATGGTCTGCTCGAGCAGGACGAGCTTATCAGCAAAGTCATTCTCGCCGAAGCGGCGGTCGCCTTTCATCATCTGGCCGAGATGCGTCGTCGCGGTCTTCATTATGGGCATGATCTGCTCACGCGCAACTCTCAGCGCCGGGCCGCGCAGGCCCTCGACGCACTTGTCCGCCATGTTGAGCGCGGCAAGATACGAGCCGAACCAGCGGTATTCAAACAGGCCCCTCACTATGCGCACAGGCGAGATCGTCACGAACTTCGCCATCACGCCGAGGGTCTTCATCCATTGAGTGTAGTCGTACCATGTGTCGCCAAGGCCGCGCCACTCGCGGTGCTTTGCGATACCGGAGCCGGGGATGAACCGGCTGCCCTGACCTTTCTGCTTTTTAGCGGCCATCAGTGCTTACCTCCCTGGATGTTCTTTATTTCAAGGCTCTCTATGAAGGCCTGGAAGCGCGTGCGCAGCTGCCCCGCCGAAGCGAGAGTGTAGTCGCGCTCGATGCCGATCGTCGGTATGCCCATCTCTTCGGAGAGGACATGCACGCCGAGGACGCGCTCATAGCTCCAGAATTCGCAGAACTTCATCTGATTATATATGACGCCGTCGGCCTTGTACTCTCTGACGAGCTCACGGATATACTCCTTGCGCCCGTCGGCTTTTTCGCGGTTCATAAAGCGCGGGCACTGGCTGGTCTTGAGATAGTGCCGCGCCACCGCGCGCAGCGGAGTTTCGCCATCATGTATCTCTATCTCCTCGCGTCCGGGGAGAGAGCCGTAGCAGTACCGGTCGGCGACGACCATCGCCCCGCAGCTCTCTACGAGCTTCGTGAACGCCGGGTCGTCTATCTCAGAGCCTGTCAGGACTATCCTCACGCGGAACCAGTTCTCCGCGTCGGTCTGCCGTGCCTTTACCTCTTCGAGCGTTTCGCGCAGCTTGTCCATGATAAGATACTGCGGGCACACGAGCGACACGAGCTGGATCACATGGAACTCATAGCCCGTTATCGGCGGCTTATCGAGCTTGCGCATATCGCCAAGCTCACGGATGATCGCGCCAAGCTCGTTGTGCTCCTTTATCGCAGTGCGTACGGCGTCATCCGAAATGTCCACGCCGAGCCTGTCCCGCAGCGGTTCGAGCAGCTTTGTGCGCAGCTGCTCCTCATAGTGCTCTATCGCGGCCTCGGAATCATTGAACGGCACGTCCATCATGCTCATAAAGAACCTGGGGTTATTCTTCTTCACAAGCTCGAGTATCTCGAAATGCTCATGCCCGCGGTGCATCATCTGGCAGGTCTCGGACGAGAGCAGCGCATCGAGATAATCATACCCGCCCTCGATTCCGCGCTCGAGGATGCTGCGCGTATAGGAGCATATCTTGCTGGACATGTAATAGGTGCCGACATCGATGCTGCCGGTGCCGGGCGCTCTTAGCCTGCTTGCGAAGCAGCCGGGCAGGTTGAGCAGCACCTCCGGGACGAAATAGCAGGTGTAGCCCAGCGCAAGCTTTCCATCGGCTTTCGCCTGCTTCACCAAAACATTGTTCGCCTCTTCGAGCAGCCGCTCAAAATAGATCAGGTGCTTGAGGTCTTTCACATTCTCTCTCCTCGCTTTTCTTCTGGTTATATCTCCGTGGTCAACCAATCTCTGCGTATATAATATGACAGTAAAATCACAATTGCAACTGTGGTTTCTCCGTTCTGCGCAATTTCGGATAACTGCCCAAAACTCCTGGTTGACCACCGACCTGCGGTGTACCCGCCGTTTCTTAAGCAAAACTTAAAAACTTATCCGCTTGGCTTTTAATAATTTATAGGTTAATATATAGGCATACTGAACGAGGTGATGTGCATGAACACTGTGCTTGTCTGCGACGACGAAAAGGATATCGTCTCCGCGCTGAAAATCTATCTTGAGAGCGAGGGCTACGCCGTCGAGTGCGCATATGACGGCGCGCAGGCGCTCGCGCTGCTGGAGCGCGGCAATATCAGCCTTGTGCTCATGGACATTATGATGCCGGTCATGGACGGCATCAGCGCCATGGTGAAGATACGCGAGCGCTCGAACGTCCCCGTGATCCTGCTCACGGCCAAGGGTGAGGACACGGACAAGATACTCGGCCTGAACGTCGGCGCGGACGATTACATCACCAAGCCCTTCAATCCCCTTGAGGTGCTTGCGCGCGTGCGCTCGCAGCTGCGGCGCTACACGATGCTCGGCGCGGCACAGGTACGGCAGAGCTGCCTAACCGTAGGCGGCATAAGCATGGACGATTCCAGCAAAACCGTCACCGTGGACGGCGAGCCCGCCGCTCTCACGCCGACCGAGTACGACATTCTCAGGCTCCTCATGGAAAACCCCGGTCAGGTCTTTCACCCGCGCGATATCTACAAGCGCGTCTGGAAAGACGAACCCTACGGAGCCGAAAGCACCGTCGCCGTACACATCCGCCACCTCAGAGAAAAGCTTGAGATCAACCCCGCCGAGCCGCGGTACATCAAGGCCGTATGGGGGCAGGGCTATAAAATGGAAAGAGTGAACTGACATGAACAAACTTAAAAGCAGCCTTGCGGCAAAGCTGATAGCCGTGACGCTCTTTGTACTGCTGCTGATGTCCCTTGCCGCGTCCGTGCTGGACATCGCCTATATTGACAGCATCGACGGCTACAATTACGATTATCAGACCCTGCTGAATCAATTCAAATACGATAACTCCAACGATCTGGACGCCGTCACGTACGCCCTGGGCAACGGCGATTCTCCCGCCGAGCTCAACGGCAGGAACGGCTTCTATTTTGTAATAAAAGACTGCTATACAAATAAGGTCGTTTTTGACGGGCTCGGCAAGCGGGACTATGTCTGGCAAACGGAGTCGACGCTCTTTGAGCTCCCTGCCGGGTATGACTTCTCCGCGCAGGATGATGCCGTCGCAGTGCCTGAACCGATCGTTTCTCCCGAGCCGTCTGCGTCTCCCGAACCGAGCGTATCCCCCGAACCAAGTGCATCGCCCGCCGCCTCTGAAAGTCCCTTTACCGGCAGCAGGACGACTGCCACTATCGTCATCGGCGATACGCCCATCGATGATAACAGCTCCCGCATCTATTCCATCACCGGATATTACACCGCAGGCAGCGTTGCCAGCGGCAACGCCGATAAATATCAGGAGCTTTTCACCTACGCCTACGAGCTGCGCTATACCTCCATCGCCGTGCTGGTCATTTCCCTGATCCTTGAGGCCTTTGTCTTCGTGTTCCTGCTCTCCGCTGCCGGGCACCACGGCGAGACCGGCGAGATCCGCCCCAGCTTTATCGATAAAATTCCTTTTGATCTCTATACTGCAGTGACCGCCTTTGCCGGTATCTTCCTCATCGCTGCGATGGCTGAGGTATCATACAGCAACACCGCGATGCTCGTCATTGTCCTCATCGCCGCACTCGGCGTGATCGCGGCGCTGATAAGCCTGCTGTGGTGCATGAGCCTTGCCGTGCGCATAAAGCTCGGCACGACAATAAAGAGCTGCATCATCTACCGTGTCGGCGCGTGGTGCTGGCGCTTAATAAAAAAGGTATTCTATACTTTCAAGGACGGTCTGAAAGCCATCCCCATGTTCCCGCGCGCGGTGCTCGTCATCGTGGCGATCCTCTTCGTCGAGTTTCTGTGGATCGCCATCGCCGGTACAAGTCCCGGAAAGCAGCTCTTCGGCTGGTTCGTCGAGCGCGCAGTTTTGGTGCTGGCGGCGCTGTATGTGCTGCTGTCGATGAAACAGCTTCTCGAAGCCGGACAGCGCATCGCCAAGGGCGAGCTTGACTGCAAGGTCGATACCTCCAAGCTGCGCGGCCCGTTCAAGGAGCACGGTGAGGACCTCAACTCCATCACCGACGGCATGAACCGCGCCGTGGGCGAGCGCATGAAGTCCGAGCGCTTCCGCACCGAGCTTATCACCAATGTCTCGCACGATATCAAAACCCCGCTCACCTCAATCATCAACTACGTCGACCTGCTCGAAAAGGAGCAGCCGGAGAACGAAAAAATGCGCGAGTATCTTGAAGTGCTCGACCGGCAGTCGGCAAAGCTCAAGAAGCTCATTGATGATTTGCTCGAAGCGTCCAAGGCGTCGAGCGGCAGCCTGAGCGTGAGCCTCACCGAGTGCGAGCTCGGCATCCTGCTCGACCAGATGGCGGGCGAATACAGCGAAAAGCTCTCCGCCGCAGGGCTGGAGCTTATCCTCACGAAGTCCGAGGAGTCTGTCAAGATCATGGCCGACGGGCGGCACATGTGGCGCATCTTTGATAATCTGCTGAACAACATCTGCAAATACGCCCAGCGCGGCACGCGCGTGTATCTCGATCTCACCGCCGATGCGCTCAAGGCGACCGTCACATTCCGCAACATCTCCGCCACGCGCCTGAACATCAGCGGCGACGAGCTGACTGAACGCTTTGTCCGCGGCGACAGCTCCCGCAACACCGAGGGCAGCGGCCTTGGTCTGAGCATCGCCCAGAGCCTTGCTCAGCTCCAGAAAGGCGCGCTCGATATCACTGTCGACGGCGATCTGTTCAAGGTCGTGCTCCGCTTCGACAGAATAAAGTAAGAATATATCCATGAATAAATTCCTCATCCAAGGTAAAAACTGGTAATGTACCATTATCTTGAAATGAGGAATTTTTCATGGATATCCGTATCAAGCGCATATTCTGCATCGCAGCTATCGCAGCTGTGCTCCTGCTTGTCTCAGGCCGCCATGACCCCGGCCGGCTGTTCATCGTCATGTGCGCCGTGGCCGTCGTCACCCTCTGCGGTCTCTGGAAGCTCAGGGACAATTGGTAAAAATTTGATCCCCGGACGCTGTCCGGGGATCAAATTTTATCTCTGTTCTCTTATTCTCTGCTTCCAGCACTTGTGGCACATGGCGATGTAGCTGTCGTTGCCGCCGAGGAGGACTTGGCTGCCCTCGGTCACAACTCTGCCCTGCCCGTCGAGCCTTGCGTTGACCGTCGCCTTGCGTCCGCAGGCGCAGACGGTCTTTATCTCCGTCAGCGAATCGCTCAGCTCCATGAGCCGCTGCGAGCCGGGGAACATATGCGTCTGGAAATCCGTGCGCAGGCCAAAGCAAAGCACCGGCAGATCCTCGTCGTCCACAAGGTCGCGCAGCTGTTCTATCTGCGCGGGGGTCAGAAACTGCGCCTCGTCGGCGATTATCACGTCGTGCTTTCCTGCCTTATGGTACTCCTCTGTAATGTCCTGCTCCGGCGTGATGATCTGTGCGCGTGCCTCAAGCCCTATGCGGCTGCGGACTATGTCCGCCCCGTCGCGTGTGTCGATGCTCGGCTTAATGAGCCACACCGACATGCCGAGCTCCTCATAATTGAACTTCGTTATGAGCGCCTGAGCCGACTTTGACGAGCCCATCGCCCCGAATTTGAAATACAGCTTTGCCATTATCTTCTCCGTTTTGTGTTTAGTCTCAGGTGCGCTGAAGATGCGCCCTGACGCGCTCCATCACCATTTCCATCGCGACGAGGTTGTGCCCGCCCTCGGGGATGATGATGTCCGCGTTGCGCTTGCTCGGCTCGACGAACTGCTCATGCATCGGCTTTACCGTGCTCAGGTACTGGTTCACGACGCTGTCAAGGCTGCGTCCCCTGTCGCGCACATCGCGCATGATCCTCCTGAGTATGCGCACGTCCGCATCGGTGTCGACGTATATCTTTATATCCATCTGCCGGCACAGCTCCTTGCAGGAGAAAATGAGTATGCCCTCGACGATCACCACCTTCGCCGGGTTCACGGTCACGGTCTTGTCCGAGCGGTCATGGATCGTGTAGTCATATACCGGGCAGACGACGCTGTGCCCGCGCTTGAGCTCCTTCACCGCCTCGACGAGCATATCCGTGTCGAAGGAATCCGGATGGTCGTAATTGAGCTTTGCGCGCTCCTCATAGCTCATGTCATGGTGCGCCTTGTAGTAGTTGTCGTGATGGATGACGGACACGTCATTGCCGAAATGCTGTATCAGCTTTTTGGTTATCGTTGTCTTTCCGCTTCCCGTGCCCCCGGCGATACCGATGACCATAACCTTATCCATGGGCATAGCCCTCCCCGTATTTCTTTATCTGCTTTATAATAGCATATATCTTTCCGCGTTTCAATTTGACTTTTGCATTTTTCACGGTATAATTGTGTCAAAGCAAAAACAACAGCAAGAACAAGTTTTTTAACGGAGGTAATAATATGTCTGTTCCCACCCCCCATATTGCTGCCGAAAAAGGCCAGATCGCAAAAACCGTCCTCATGCCCGGCGATCCGCTGCGCGCGAAGTTCATCGCCGATACCTTCCTCACCGATCCCGTGCTTGTCAATAATGTCCGCGGTGTGCAGGGGCACACCGGCACATGGAAAGGCGTCCCCGTCACTGTCATGGCCTCCGGCATGGGTATCCCCGCCATCGGCATTTACAGCTGGGAGCTGTTCAATTTCTATGACGTCGACAACATCATCCGCATCGGCTCCGCCGGCGCTCTGCAGGACGATATAAAGGTCATGGACATCGTCGCCGCGCAGGGTGCATGCACCAACTCCAACTATATCAACCAGTTCAACTGCCCCGGTACCTTTGCCCCCATCGCGGACTATACTCTTCTGAGCAAGGCCGTCGAGGCCGCGCACGAGCACGGTGTCGATATCAAGGTCGGCAACATCGTCTCGAACGACACCTTCTATGCCGCCGAGGGCACCGATAATTCCGACGGATGGCGCCGCATGGGCGCGCTCGCCGTCGAGATGGAGGCCGCCGGGCTCTATGCGAACGCCGCCTACGCCCACAAGCGCGCTCTGTGCATCTGCACGATCTCCGACCATATCTACCGCGCCGAGGCTCTCTCCTCCGAGCAGCGCCAGACCTCTTTCACCCAGATGATGGAGATCGCCCTTGACACCGCCGTCAAGATGGCGCAGCTGCAAAAAAGTTCCTAAAAGACCATCGTTAACAAATAATTAGCAATTTTATCATTATAATCCTTGATTTGTTGCACCGGTTTGTGATATACTGCCCGGTGTATGGATGACAATTACATAAGTTGTCAATCAAATTTTAATGGAGGAAAAATCATGAAAAAGATTCTCGCACTGGTTCTCGCTCTGTGCATGGTCTTCGCTCTGGCTGCCTGCGGTCAGTCCGCTGCTCCCGCAGCTACCGAAGCTCCCGCTGCCGAGCCCGCAACCGAGACTCCTGCCGAGGCTACCGAAGCCCCCGCAACCGAGGCTCCCGCTGCTCTCTCCGCTGACGATATCGACGACAATATGACTTCCGAAGACGGCAAGTATGAGCTCGCTTTCGTCACCGACGTCGGCCAGCTGAAGGACAAGTCCTTCAACCAGGGCACTTTCGACGGCGTTAAGCTCTACGCTGCTGAGAACGGCCTGAGCTACAAGTACTATCAGCCCGCAAACGGCGATCAGGCAACTGATGACGACCGTTACGATGCAATGAAGGCAGCTGTTGACGGCGGCGCAAAGGTCGTTGTCTGCGCAGGCTTCATGCAGGGCAACGCTCTTGAAAAGGCTGCCAAGGAGTTCACCGATGTTGACTTCATCTTCATCGACGGCTGGGCATTCGACGGTCTTGACAACATCGCAGGCATCGCCTTCAAGGAAGAGCAGTGCGGCTACTTCGCCGGCTACGCTGTTGTTAAGGAAGGCTACACCAAGCTCGGCTTCACCGGCGGCGGCGGCGGCACCAACCCGGCATGCTGCCGTTACGGCTACGGCTTCGTCGAGGGCGCAAATGCAGCAGCTGCTGAGATGGGCGTCAATGTCGAGGTCAACTACTCTTGGGAGTACGGCGCATCCTTCTCCGCTTCTCAGGAACTCCAGGCAATGGCTTCCGGCTGGTATGAAACCGGCACCGAGATCATCTTCGCCTGCGGCGGTTCCATGTTCCAGTCCGTTGCAGCAGCCGCTTCCGCTAACGATGCAGCTGTTGTCGGCGTTGACGTTGACCAGTCCTTCGAGTCTGACACCGTTGTCACCTCTGCTATGAAGGGCCTTGCAGACGCCACCAAGTGGGCTATCGCAAAGGTCTATGACGGCACCTGGTCCGAGATCGGCGGCAAGGCCACCTCTCTGGGCGTCAATGAGAACGCAGTCGGTCTGCCCACCGCAACCTGGAGCATGACCAACTACACTGTTGAAGAGTACGAAGACCTGTTCCAGAAGGTCGTTTCCGGTGAGCTCACCATCGATGCTGACTACGAGGCAAACCTCGAGCAGGATTGGAGCAACCTCACTCTCAACATCATCTGATCACATTCTAAGCACTAAAGAAGAGAGCTTCGGCTCTCTTCTTTTTTTGCGCTTTTCGGGGTAATTTCTTGCAATTTGCTCTCGTTGCCGTTATAATGTATTAAAGCGTTTCATACGGATATATCATCAGTTGACAAGAAAGCAGGTGGCAGAATGGAAAAATCCCCGGAATATGTAATAGAAATGTTGCATATTACCAAGGAATTCCCCGGTATCAAGGCCAATGACGACATTACCCTACAGCTCAGAAAGGGTGAGATCCACGCTCTGCTCGGTGAAAACGGCGCAGGCAAGTCCACTCTTATGAGCGTTCTATTCGGCCTGTACCAGCCGGAGGCGGGCGAGATACGCAAGAACGGCGTGAAGGTCGAGATAAACGACCCCAACGACGCGACCGCACTCAAGATCGGCATGGTGCACCAGCACTTCAAGCTGGTCGAGGTATTCACAGTCCTTGATAACATCATCCTCGGCGCAGAGACGACGAAGCTCGGCTTCATCCAGAAGAAGGAAGCGCGCGCCAAGGTTCAGGCACTGAGCGAGAAATACGGTCTGCACGTTGACCTCGACGCTAAGGTCGAGGACATCACCGTCGGCATGCAGCAGCGTGTTGAGATCCTCAAGATGCTCTACCGCGATAACGAGATACTGATTTTTGACGAGCCTACCGCCGTCCTCACCCCGCAGGAGATAGACGAGCTTATGGCCACCATGCGCGAGTTTGCCAGGGAGGGCAAGAGCATCCTCTTCATCTCCCATAAGCTCAATGAGATCATGGAGGTCTCCGACCGCGTCACCGTCCTGCGCAAGGGCAAGTATGTCGGCACCGTCAACACCAGCGAGACCAACAAGCAGGAGCTGTCGAACATGATGGTCGGCCGCCCCGTTCAGCTCGAGGTCGTGAAAGACGAGGCCAAGCCCACAGACGAAGTTCTCCGCGTCGAGCACTTCAGCGTCCCCTCCCGCGTGCACAAGCGCAACGCCGTTGATGACGTCAGCTTTTCCGTGCGCAAGGGCGAGATCGTCTGCGTCGCCGGTATCGACGGCAACGGCCAGTCCGAGCTTATATACGGCCTGACCGGGCTTGATAAGTCCTCCGGCGGCAGGGTCACGCTCTGCGGCGAGGACATCACCCACAGCTCCATCGCCCACCGCGGCAAGAACATGTCGCACATCCCCGAGGATCGCCACAAATACGGCCTCGTGCTCGACTTCACTCTGGAGCAGAACATGGTCCTCCAGCGCTTCCAGGAGCCGCAGTTTGAAAAGGCCGGCTTTATAAACAACGCCGCCGTGCGCGAATACGCCGATGAGCTCATCGATAAGTTCGACGTCCGCTCCGGTCAGGGCGCAGTCACAGTTGCGCGCAGCATGTCCGGCGGCAACCAGCAGAAGGCCATCATCGCCCGCGAGATCGACCGCGACAAGCCCCTTATCGTCGCCGTCCAGCCGACCCGCGGCCTTGACGTCGGTGCGATAGAGTACATACACAGTCAGCTCGTCTCCGAGCGTGACAAGGGCAAGGCCATCCTGCTCGTCAGCCTTGAGCTTGACGAGGTCATGAGCCTGTCCGACCGCATCCTTGTTATGTACGAGGGCAAGATTGTCGGAGAATTCGACCCGAAGAAAATCACCGTGCAGGAGCTCGGCCTTTACATGGCGGGCGCCAAGCGCGCGGACAAGGAGGGTGAAGCGGTATGAAAGAAAAGCTGTCCGCATTTTACGCGAAGGACTCCACGCAGAAAGTCGTCGCGTCGCTGCTGTCCATTCTTATCGGTCTGGTCGTCGGCAGCCTTGTCATCCTCATCGTCGGCCTCACCAGCAAAAGCATTTCCACCAAGGGTGCATGGGAAGGCATACGCCTTATCTTCGCCGGTATATTCAGCACCGGCCGTGACGCCACAGGCGCCTTGAGCTGGGGCTTCAATCCCACGAGCGTCGGCAATATGCTCTTCCGCGCGACCCCGCTCATTATGACCGGTCTTTCCATCGCCGTCGCGTACAAGACGGGTCTGTTCAACATCGGTGCTCCCGGTCAGTACCTCATGGGCACCATGGTCTCCCTGATGCTCGCTCTCAGTCTCCCGACCGAGACAATGGGCGCATTCCTCGTCTGGCTCATCGCTTTCCTCGGCGGCATGCTCGCCGGTGCGCTTTGGGGCGCAATACCCGGCCTGCTCAAAGCTTTCCTTAATATAAACGAGGTTCTCGCCTGCATTATGACAAACTGGGTCGCGGCAAACCTCGTCACATGGCTCTTCGATATCAGCAATTTCAAGAACATGGTCGAGGGCACGAAGTCCGGCTATATCTATAAGACGACATATAACGGCGTCGCCACGGCAAAGCTCGGCCTTGACAAGCTCTTCCCCGGCTCTCAGGTAAACGCAGGTATCCTCGTCGCGGTCTTCTTCGCGATAGTCATGTACATTCTCATCAACAAGACCACTCTCGGCTACCAGCTCAAGGCCTGCGGCTCCAACCGCCACGCCGCGCGCTACGCCGGCATCAAGGACAAGCGCAATATCGTCCTCTCCATGGCAATCGCCGGCAGCATGGCCGGCGGCGGTGCCGCTCTCTACTATCTCTCCGGCAACACGGAGTTCTTCTGGAGCACCTATCAGTCCCTGCCCGCGACGGGCTTCAACGGCATCCCCGTTGCGCTGCTCGCGGTCAATAACCCCATCGCCGTCATCTTCACCGCGATCTTCATGTCGATGCTCGATATCATCGGCCTTCAGCTCACGAACCTCACCGCGTATAACGAGTACATCACCGACGTTATCATCGCCGCGATAGTTTACCTCAGCGCGTTCGCTCTCGTTATCCGCATGATGATCGCTCCGAAAAAGAAACGCTCCGCCGAGGCTGCCGCGGATAACGCAGTCACCGCCGAGCAGCCAAACAGCGCAGACACTGAGAAAGGAGGCGACGAAGCATGACATTCCTTATCCAGCA
>CAVFGM010000059.1:0-2853 GCA_963621955.1 Bacteroidaceae bacterium | reverse complement strand
CTATAGTATAGCACATATCCCGTATATTCGCAAGCCGCAGTGCCGAATACGGTTTTAGTATGTACAAATCCGGACGGAAATGATATAATGCTTTTGCATTTTTAGATTCCATCTGACACAGAGGTGTTTATTATGAGAGAGCCTACTCTTGTTATCCTTGCCGCGGGTATGGGCAGCCGCTTCGGCGGGCTGAAGCAGATCATGGCAGTGGATGACTTTGGCCACGCGATCATTGATTTTTCGCTGTATGACGCTTACCGCGCGGGGTTCCGCAAGGTCGCGTTCATCATCAAGCACGAGATCGAAGAGGACTTCAAGGCCGCGGTCGGCCGACGCATGGAAAAGTACTTCGATGTGAAATACGTCTACCAGCAGCTCGACCTGCTACCGGAGGGCTACAGCATCCCCGAGGGGCGCGTGAAGCCATGGGGCACGGGACACGCCGTGCTCTGCTGCCGCGGTATAGTGGACGGCCCGTTCGCAGTTATTAATGCAGACGACTTCTACGGCCGCACAGCATATGAGGAGATGTACGCTTTTCTCTCAACGGAGCGCCCCGGCACGGAGCACGCGATGATAGCCTATCATCTCAGGAACACTGTGACGGAAACGGGCTACGTCGCGCGCGGCATCTGCCAGGTAGAAAACGGCCTGCTCACGGACGTTGTGGAGCGCACACACATCGAAAAGCACGGAGAAGTCATATCTTTCACTGAGGACAGTGAGAACTACACTCCCCTGCCCGCCGACGTGCCGGTGTCGATGAACTGCTGGGCGTTCAGCAATTCTATGCTCGATGAGCTTTACAAGCGTTTCCCCGCATGGCTGGACGCGAATCTTCCGGTCAACCCTACCAAGTGCGAGTACTTTCTCCCCTTTGTCACGAACGCAATGATAAAGGACGGCGAGGGCACAGTTGCTGTGCTCCCCTGCCGCGAGCAGTGGTACGGCATGACATACAAGGAGGATTTCCCCACTGTCGTGAACGCGATAAAGGCGCTGCGCGACAGCGGCGTATATCCCGAAAAGCTTTTAGACTGAGAGGCAGACAAAATGGATATTCTTGTTACCGGCGGTGCCGGGTATATAGGCAGCCATACCTGCGTCGAGCTTTTGAATAAGGGCTACGGCGTAGTCGTGATAGACAACCTCGTTAACTCCAGCCCCAAGGCGCTTGAGCGCGTAGAGCAGATCACCGGCAAAAAGCTGAGCTTCTATGAGGCAGACGTGCGCGACCGCGCAGCGCTCGACAAGATCTTTGAAACACACGACATCGGCTGTGCGATACATTTCGCAGGGCTGAAAGCTGTCGGTGAATCGGTGGCGATGCCGCTGGAGTACTATGACAACAACCTCAATTCCACGGTCACGCTCTGCCGCGCTATGAAGGACCACGGAGTAAACAACATAGTGTTCTCCTCCTCCGCGACAGTTTATTCCGGTGACAACAGCATGCCGCTGCGCGAGACCTCGCATACGGGTATGTGCACAAATCCTTACGGCTGGACAAAGTACATGTCCGAGCAGATACTGCGCGACACGGCAAAGGCTGTGCCTGACTGGTCGGTCGTCCTGCTGCGCTACTTTAACCCCATCGGCGCGCACAGCAGCGGGCTTATCGGCGAGGACCCGCGCGGCATCCCGAACAACCTCATGCCCTATATTTCGCAGGTCGCTATAGGCCGCCGCGACCATCTGAACGTATTCGGCAATGACTATGACACGCCCGACGGCACCGGTGTGCGCGACTATATCCATGTTGTCGACCTTGCGCGCGGGCACGTCTGCGCGATAGACTATATGCTCAAGCACCGCGGCGAGAGCGTGTTTAACCTCGGCACCGGCGTTGGGTACAGCGTGCTTGATATGGTGCACGCCTTTGAGCGCGTCACGGGCAGAAAGATCCCGTATGAGATAGTCGACCGCCGTCCCGGCGATCTGGCGACTGTCTACTCCAGCCCTGACAAGAGCGCGGAGCTGCTCGGCTGGAGGGCAGAATACGACCTTGACGATATGTGCCGCGACACATGGGCATGGCAGAGTAAGAACCCGATGGGCTACGAGAGCTGAAGCACTCTCCCCCTGCTGTTTTTGACTTTATACGCATTATGAAAACTGCACCGGCAGCAATTATGCTGCCGGTGCAGTTTTCATAATATTGTCTACGTAATTTTATTTTCATAATTCAGTTTTCATATTTTAAGCTACATAATTCATTTTGCATATTATCATTTACATATTTTTGTTTACGTATTTAAATTAACATATTCCATTAAAAACATGGTTGCCAAGCGCTTTGCGGCATGGTAAAATACTGTCAAATATAACGCAATAACAAAAGCGAAAAGGAGACGCATTATGATAGAACCCAATGACGTTATGAAAGTCGACGATGAGAACTGGGAAGAGTTCAAGCAAGAGGCCGCGAAGGATGAGCTTTACTACAACGGCCCCGGGGATATTCTCGATACCCCTGAAGGGCGCGCGAAGTTCTGCCGCCTCAACGAATCGAGCGTGTTCAGAAAGCCCGACCCCGAGTTCCCGGGCAGCAAGATATGGGTGTTCAACCTCAAGGGTCAGGGCATGGTGATAAAAAAGAGAAGCCGCGTCGATCCGACGCTCATGGAAGACGTCGAATACAACGCGGAGGGTGTAGAGGTAAGCAAGTCTTACGAACCGGCCTAACCGCGTCAGAAAGAACGAATACCGTTCCGCCGGGTACTGCTCGGAGAGACGAGGGATAACAAAACACCGGATGGAGCAATGTGATATGCTCCCCCCATGGGAAACAGTGAAATAAAACACTGTTTCCATAGGGGGAGAAATTTATGTCTAAAAGCAAAGTTCCGTATG
>CAVFGM010000058.1:0-3676 GCA_963621955.1 Bacteroidaceae bacterium | reverse complement strand
TTGGAGTACCCGGGTTTACTCAGGTACCCCAACTTTTAGTTTACAACCTTTTTTCTTGCATACAGCGGCAAGCTGTTTTATAATCTAAGGCATCTGAATGGTGGAGGCGGTGATGGCCGTGCAGCTCAAAACAAAAAGGACTTCCGTGATACTGTGCAGGTTTTTCTGCCTGATCCTCGTGTGCGTCCTTGCGTATAACTGGCAGAGGATATTCTACATAGAGTGCATTGACGGCATGATCTCCGACGTGCCGAACCATGTGAAGCTCGCCATGGGGCACAATGATTACGGCCTGTCCTCATACCTCATCCGCTTCCTTTACGGTACTTTCGGCGAGCACCGGGGGCAGACGCTTCTGAGCCTGTGCCTTGCGGCGAACAATGTTGTCGGGCTGTTCACGGTCTGGCTGCTCGTGCGCCGTCTCCTGCCGGAGCTTGAGGGCAGCTTCGCGTTTCTTGCCGTCGTGCTCGCGGCGCTGTGCGGCCCGTGGATCATCCCCGGCTATCAGACGGGAATGTACCTCGGCGTATATAACGGCAATGTCTACCACAACATGACCGTGCTCTTCAGCCGCACGTTTATCCCGCTCGTTTTCCTGTGCTTCTTTGACTGCTGGGATAAGCGGCACGGCAGAATAGACTTTCTCCCGTGGCTGGGCACGGCGCTGAGCTTTCTTATCGCAACGCTCTTCAAGCCGAACTTTGCCTTTGCGTTCATCCCGATGCTTGCGGTGATGCTGCTTGCCGACTTCATAAAATACCGCGCGCGGTATTTCAAAAATGACGTTATCCTCGGGCTCTCCGTCGTCCCGGCGGGGCTTGCCTGCATCTGGCAGTACCTTGTCCTGTTCTCAGGAGACTTTGCGGGCACCTCCTCCGGTGTCGCGTTTCGGCTGCTGCTTGGCACGGCGGGGCTCTCGGCGCTCGTAATGTACCTGCGCAGCCTGCTGCTGCCGGTATATTCCCTCGCGCTGCAAGCGCCGAAAGAGAACGAAGCGAAGCACATCTGGCTCATCGTTATCTGCGATGCCGTCGCGATCCTTGAGGCCTGTGTCCTGACCGAGACGGGCTTTCGCGCAAACGACGGCAACTTTGACTGGGGCGGGCTTGCGCTCTATCCGATCCTGTTCTCCGTCTCGATCGCGCTGCTGATGCGTCTGGTGCAGGGTACAGATTGGAAAAACCGCGGCAGCGCATGGAAAGCGGTGCTCGGCATCGTCCTGCTGCTGGGGCACCTCGCGGCCGGCATATACTGTCTCTACCGCGCACGCTACGGCGGGTACTACTGGTTCTACTTCTGATACGTTATTATAAAACCCGGCGCTGCAAGGAAAGTTCCTTGCAGCGCCTTTTTCTATTTCAACGCCCCCAAAATCATCTCTCTGTGCAGCAGCTGCATGGCGTGCGGCTGCTCCGCTTCTTCTACAAGGACGCTTATTCTTCCGTCGCCGACACTGCCGGAGAGCACCTCTATCCCCTCCGCCGCGAGCAGCAGCACCGCCCGCGACAGCGCCGCGGCGTCCGCCGCCTTACCGGCAAGGCTTATTTCGCCGCTGGCGCGGCTGCGGGTTATCCCGGCAAAGTCGGGGCGGCTGCCGTCGCGCAGTGCGCGCACCTGCGAGCCGGGCGCGTCGGTAAACGACGAGAGCAGATGTATCACAACTGAGTTTGCCATCGCAAGCTCCACGGATTTCGCGTGGAGCACCTGTGACCCGGCCCCGGCAAGGGCGAGCATATCCCGGTAATCAATCGCGTCGAGCTTCACCGCCTCCGGTATCAGGCGCGGGTCTGCGGTATATATGCCGTCGACATCGGTGTAGATCTCGCAGCAGTCGCTCTCGAGCGCGGCGGCGAGGGCGACCGCCGTCGTGTCCGAGCCGCCGCGGCCAAGGCTCGTTATATCCCCGGCGGCGCACACGCCCTGAAAGCCCGTCACTACCGGGACTCTGCCGCGGCTGAGCGCCTCCCTTATCCTCACCGGCGCGATGAGCCGTATGTCGCTGTCGCCATAGCGGCAGTCGGTATATATCCCCGCCTGCCACCCGGCAAGGGACACCGCCGGTATGCCGAGGCTCTCCATCGTCATTACAAGCAGCGCCGCCGACTGCTGTTCGCCGGTAGTGATGAGTGCGTCCATCTCACGCGGGGAGGGCTTGCCGCCAAGCACGCGCGCCCTGTCCGCAAGAAGGTCGGTAGTATCGCCCATTGCCGAGACTACGACCACAACTTCGTTCCCGTTCTGCCGCTGCCGCATACAAATGCCTGCCGCGCGGCGCAGCCTGTCTCCGTCCGCTATGGAGCTGCCGCCGAATTTTTGCACTATAAGCATTTCTTTTCCTCCAGTGCCGCAGATTACTGTGCGGGCGCGGCACAGAAAGCACCGGCCCAATCCATTATATACAGCGCCGCGGCCGGGGGTTCGATGAATAAAAAACGGTATAAATGGCAAATAATACCGGGAGAAATATCGGCGGGAGGTGAGGGAATGCAGGAAAAGCTTGCCGGATATTTTGCGCTGCTGCTGTATGCGGCGGGGACAGTCGGCCTCGTGTGGCTGTGCGTGCGCTTCATACTGCCGTGGGCGGCGCCGTTCATAACGGCGTACCTGCTGGCAGCGCTGTTGGAAAAGCCCGTGGGCTATCTCTCCCGGCACGGCTGGCGGCGGGGCGCGGCGGCAGCGCTGTGCGTACTGCTGACGCTCGCGCTGCTGCTGTGGGCGGCGGCTGCGCTCGTGCTCAAGGGCGTCGGGACGGTCACGGAGTTCATGCAGAGCGTGCCGGGGCTCATGAGCCTTATCGAGCAGAAGCTCTTAGAGCTTGAAAACCGCGCCATGGACTACATCGGCAGCGCGCCGGATGGAACGGCGGTCTATCTTGAGAGCGTTGCCTCCTCCCTTGGGGACATGCTCTATTCCCTGCCCGCCATGATATCGAATCAGGCCATCGCCTTTCTCTCCCGCACGGCGCAGGCAAGCCCCGATACACTGCTGTTCATCGTGACAGCGGGGATCGGCACCTATTTTATCTCCGCTGCTTTCCCGAAGATAAACGCCTTTATCCTCGCGCAGCTGCCTGCGGGCTTCCGCCAGCGCCTTGAGGGGCTGGGAGCCGACCTGCGCGGCAGCTTCGGCGGCTTCATGCGCGCCCAGCTCATACTTATGGCGATGACCTTTATCGAACTGCTCATCGCGTTTCTGCTGCTCGGCGTGCGCGGCGCGCTCGGCATCGCCGCCGTGACCGCGCTGATAGACGCGCTGCCGGTGTTCGGCACAGGCGTAGTGCTGGTGCCGTGGGCGATTTTCTGCCTGCTGCTCGGCAATACCGGCAGAGCGATCGGCCTGATCATATGCTGGGCGCTCGTCAACCTCGTGCGCAGCTGCACGCAGGCAAAGCTCCTCGGCGATCAGATCGGTCTTGACCCTATCGCCTCGCTCGCGGCGATATACGTCGGCTGGCGCGTGTGCGGCGTATGGGGGATGCTGCTGTTCCCGATATTGCTCGTGACGATACAGCAGCTCAACGACCGCGGCGTGATAAGGCTGTGGAAGAGCGTATAAAAAGGTTGTAAACTAAAAGTTGGGGTACCTGGGTAAACCCGGGTACTCCAACTTTTAGCATGTTGAAAAAAATAAGAGTAGAGCATAACAGAAAAATCCTTTAAAATGAAGCTGCTAGACA
>CAVFGM010000057.1:0-3537 GCA_963621955.1 Bacteroidaceae bacterium | reverse complement strand
CGCGCGGCGCAATGGTCTGGAGCGGTATATATACGTCGGCGATACTGCCTCCGATGAGGAGAGCGCCGCGCTCGCCGGCTGCCCGTTCGTGCATGCGTCCTACGGCTTCGGCACGGCAAAAGCGCCCGCTGCCGTGATCGGCGCGCCGCTTGAGCTGCCCGCAGTCATTGACGCAATGGATAGGGAGGCTCAGAATGGCTGATACCATAGCGGCGATCGCGACCGGCGCACAGGTCGCGGCCATAGGCATAATACGCATATCCGGCCCCGAGGCACTGCCGATCGTCGACCGGCTCTTCCATCCGGCTTCCGGCAGGCGCATGTCCGAGTACGAGGACAGAAAACTCGTCTACGGCCGGCTGACCGACCGCGGCGGGGATCTGCTCGATCTCTGCCTGTGCACCGTCAGCCACGCCCCGCACAGCTACACCGGTGAGGACACGGCGGAATTGCAGTGCCACGGCTCGCCCACGGTGCTGCGTGCCGCACTGGAGGAGCTGTTCCATGCCGGGGCGCGGCAGGCTCTGCCGGGCGAGTTCACAAAGCGCGCTTTCCTCAACGGCCGCATGGAGCTCAGCTCCGCCGAGGCCGTCGCGGATATCATCGACGCTGAGAGCATCGAGTGCGCGAAGAACGCCGCCGCGCAACTTTCGGGCGCGGTTGCCGTAAAGGCCGATAATATATATTCTGCGCTCACCGATATAAGCTCACACTATCATGCGGTGCTGGATTATCCGGACGAGGACATTGAGGACTTCCGCCTTGAAAATTATAAGCAGCAGCTAAGCGCCGCCGCGGACTCGCTGCGCGCGCTGCTGGGGAGCTTTGAGCGCGGCAAGCTCATGGTCTCCGGCATCCCGGCAGCCATAGTCGGGCGGCCGAACGCGGGCAAAAGCTCGCTGCTCAACGCCCTGCTGGGCTATGAGCGCGCCATCGTCACCGACATCCCCGGCACGACTCGCGACACGATCGAAGAGAAGCTGCGCCTCGGCTCGCTGACGCTGCGCCTGTGCGACACCGCCGGCATCCGCGACAGTGACGACGCCGTCGAGCGGCTCGGCGTGCACCGCAGCCGTGAGGCCATGGGGCGCGCAGAGCTTGTGATAGCCGTCGTGGACGGCGGCGGCGACGTGACCGATGAGGACATGGAGATCATCCACGCCGCAGAGCGTGCGAGGAAAGGCCTTGTCGTGCTCTCAAAAGCCGACCTCGGCCATGTCTGCCCGCCGCCCGAGACGGCGCTGCCCTGCGTCACGGTGAGCTCCGTCACCGGTCAGGGGCTCGATGAGCTCGAAGCGGCCATAAAGGCTCTCTTCCCGCTGCCGCAGGTCCCCGCGGGTGAGATCCTCACGAACGCGCGTCAAGCCGAGGCGATATCCCGTGCGCTTGAGAGCATGGAGGCCGCCTTTGCCGCCATGAACGAGGGCTGCACGCCCGACATCGTCCTGACCGAGACGGAGGAAACGATGTCCGCCATAGGTGAGCTCACCGGCCGCAGCGTCCGCGAGGATGTGACGAACAGGATATTCGAACGCTTCTGCGTAGGAAAGTGATGCAGTATGAATTATAAAACTATAGACGTGGAAAATTTTCCCCGCCGCGCGCATTTTGAATATTTCAAAAGCCTTGCCTACCCGTATGTCGGCTTCACGGTCAATGTCGATATAACGGAGTTTCTCGCCCAGCAGAAGCGGCTCGGGCTGCCGTTTTATCTGGCGTTGTCCTACTGCGTGACCCGCGCGGCAAACAGCGTGCCGGAGTTCCGGCGGCGCGTCCACGGGGACGGCATCATCGAATACGACTGGTGCCACGGCTCGCATACCGTCGCCCTGCCGGATGAGACCTACTGCTATTGCACACTCGACTGCCGCATGCCGTTTGACGAGTATCTGCCCCGCGCCGAGGAAGCATGGGAGCGCGCAAAGGCTGCCTCCTCCATTGAGGACGGCGGGGACGCGGATTCACTGCTGTTCTTTTCGAGCATTCCGTGGATGAGCTTCACCTCCGTCATTCAGCCGACGCCCTCCCCCGCCGATTCGAACCCGCGCATAAACTGGGGAAAGTATTTCCGTCAGGACGGCAAAGTGCTGCTCCCGCTCGCGGTGCTCTGCAACCATGCGCTCGTTGACGGACTGCATATCTCCCGGTTCTGCTCCGCGCTCGACCGCGAGCTTGCGGAGCTGGCAGGCCGGCTCAAGGATATAGACTGAGTTCATCCGCGCATTTTGCCCGATTTGCTATTGACATTAGCCCCGCTGTGTGCTATCATTATCCAGCAACATCGGCGTGCAGAAGTACCCAAGAGGCCGAAGGGGCTCCCCTGCTAAGGGAGTAGGTGTCTAAAAAGCACGCGAGGGTTCAAATCCCTCCTTCTGCGCCAAGCCGCCGCAAGCTTATAAGCTTGCGGCGGCTTCTTTATTTCGGCAGAATTGTTGATGTTCAGTCCAGTACGATGTCCTTTTTCTTCCCGTTTTTCTTTCTCGGATACTGCCGGATACGGGTGACGAAATCCAGATTGATGATCTCCAGTTCGCCCGAGTTCTTTTCGATGACCATACCGCCGTCATCAATTTCTTTCATCACGCCCTGCACACTGCCGTCATTTGAAGTGATCGTATAAATGATGCACTCTTCTCCAATAAACCGTTTTGCCAGCTCTTTCATGACACCACTCTCCTTGTTCTGCATTTTTCGGTTCAAAATATGTCTGATTGCCGCTATTCTCCTTCTCCGTAGTATCTGCGGGATAATCACAAGAAGGAACACGGCAAGCAAAATGAGGTACAGACTGTCCATTTGCGCATCCCTCCTGATCTATATTCAGGAGATCCTGTTTCCGGCTTTGGAGTAACGCATCGCTTCCTTACAATACGCCGAAATATTGACTTAATGTTAAGTTGAGAATAATGTACACTCGCCTCGGTAACAAGTTGAAAAGCAAAGGAAATCCATCGTCAAACTGAACATAATTCCGTATAATTTAAGCAATGGCAGATAGCCATATAAATGAATTGGAGGTATTATCTATGACAATGGAGCACAAAGGTTTCCCCGGCGAATGGCTGCCCGGTGTAATCAATGAACTGAAGCAACACCTGACCGAGCTTAACTACAGTGAACGTACACTTCGCAGATTGGACGCGATTTGGAAAGAGCTTATTGCATATTGCAATATACATGAAGCGCCCGAGCTCACGGCAAAATTGGAACGGGAATTTGTGTGGGAAAGATATGGTGCTAAACTAGGAGATAAAGATACTTCTCATAACATAAACAGAGCCATTCATATGCTGGATGACTACTTGCGGTATGGGATGGTGTTCAAGCAGTCAAGCATTACATTAAAAGGGTTCTCACCTGCTTACAGAGGAATATTTGAGGGCTTTTTAGACAACCTGCGGCAAAAACAATTGGCTGTTGGCTCCATCCAAACGTGGAGAGGCCGCCTATTCCGTTTTGAGTATTATCTTTTAAATTCTGGCATTGAGCGGTTTGATCAAATAGAATTGCACCACATGAATACTTACGTTGAATCTT
>CAVFGM010000056.1:10725-24991 GCA_963621955.1 Bacteroidaceae bacterium | reverse complement strand
GTAAATTGCGAGACCCGAGTTGCGTAAAATAAAAGTAAAATCGATGCAGTTAAAATTCCCGCCATACCGCAGCAGCGGTATGGCGGGAACTCGCTTATATTATCTTCGTCTTAAAAGCAGCAGAGACCTCCTGTTTTTGCAAAATACAGGAGGTCTCTGGTTATATTTTAATTGCGCTGTACATCAGATAAGCAGCAAGGATACGCCTCAGTTGATCAGCGTTTCCTGAAAAACGCAACAGCTACAACACCGGGGCCGGTATGAGTCCCGATAACGCTGCACAGCAGAGTGGAATCAAGCGTATCAATTCCATCCTGCCAGAGCGTGCGGCTGTCCTCCTCATACTTTTTCAGGAACACGTCACTCAATCCCGAGTAGCCAAGCAGTATCGGCATTGAAAAATCTATGCCGCCGCTGTTATGTATCTTTTCTGCGAGCAGATTATTGCCCTGCTTTGAGCCGCGCGCTTTCCCGATAACAACAACTTCCCCATCCTGAACGGTAAGCACAGGCTTAATGTTAAGAATACCGCCAGCAAAAGCAGTTGCCTTAGAGATGCGCCCGCCTTTTTTCAGATATTCGAGAGTGTCCAGCAATGCTATAAGGCACACATCCGCCTTCTTTTCCTCGATCTTTTCAGCGATCTGCTCCGCGCTCATCCCGGCTTCCACCAGTTTCAGCGCGTGCTCGGCAAGAATACCGGAACCGATAGCGGCAGTCATGCTGTCCACAACAAAGATATTATCAAAATCCTCCGCTGCAATGCACGCGCTTTGATATGTACCTGAAAGCTTGGAAGAAATAGTTATAACAACGGCGCTGTCCCCTGCTGCGGTGACTTCTTCAAATACTTTCTGAAACGCGGCAGGCGTGGCCTGACTTGTTGTCGGTAAGACATCACTTTCAACAAGGCGTTCGTAGAAGCGCGCTTTGTCTATTGTCACGCCGTCAATAAATTCTTCATTGCCGAAATGCACGGTCAGCGGAACGATGCGAAAGCAATCTTTGACACGATCCGGCATATCCACAGTCGAGTCTACAATTATCTGGACGTTCATCAAAAACCTCCTCAGTCCGGGATTGGGTTCATCACAAAATCTTAAAATACAGGTCTGATGGATTATAACGTCAAGGACGTATTTTGTCAATATTGCATTTTTGTCTAAACTTATATTTACAGAATGTTTGAATACGTTATATATGTCGACATCCAAAAACGGCTACACTTTCCTCACGCATTGCCCAGCTGTCGATAGTGGACGCGATCTATACTTTCATCGTGCTGAAAAATCCGAACACAATAGAGGGCTTCTTCAAGGTGGAGAAAAACCTCAGCGATACGAAATACTAAAAAATATGGGGTCATTTCCCCTAGAGATAGGGATGGAACAGTACGCCGCCGCTGCCGGCCTGGGCCTGCTCGGCTGCGCGGTTGAGCACCTCATATGTACTTGTTCCGATCTCCTTCGCCGCCGCGCTTTCAACCCGGTGAGAAGCTCGGTCTCGGTGTTTATGTATCCCGCGATATCGGCTGTGTTTATCCCAGATTTTGAAATGATCTCCCGGGTGTTGATAACAAA
The DNA here is from genome assembly GCA_963621955.1 of Bacteroidaceae bacterium. Classification (GTDB taxonomy): domain Bacteria; phylum Bacillota; class Clostridia; order Oscillospirales; family Oscillospiraceae; genus Limivicinus. The sequence goes on along the minus strand of CAVFGM010000056.1, from coordinate 23,411 downwards.
AGCCTCGAACAGCTCATCCGCGTCCTGCTCGTACCATCCGGGCTTGGGAAAATAGGAATTGTACTCTCTGCCGGCTGAGGCGACTACCCTGCCTGTGTCCTCGAGAAGCGTCACCTTTGAAGAACTGCCGCCAAAATCAATTCCAAGCGTCATTTTATGGCTCATGCTTACCTCCTCACATTCTGCGTATAGAGTATTCAGGTGTCTTTATTCTACACCATTAGGAATGATTTTTCTATATTTTTAATAGAAATCTGAAAAGTTTTTACATTCCGCTCTCAATTGCACTGAGATCAGGCTCTATGCAAAAACTATGTTCCCTGATCCAGCGCCGAACGCTAAAACGGATCGCAGCCTCCCCCTCCTTGGCAATACACAGGGCCTATTCAAAAAGTTGGGTGTATCCGCGTTTTCTCGGATACACCCAACTTTTAGCTTAAAACAATTTTATACCGTGTCTTTTTTCAATTATCCGCGGACGTTATTGCGCATTACCTTTACCTTGTCGTATTCACCGTTATAATAGTAAAGCGCGTTATCCATGCTGTACTTTGCAACAAGATAGTCAGAGGTCTCAGAGTAATATCCGCTGTGAGGAGTGAGCAGCACATTCTCGCGCCCAAGGAGCTTGCACTCGGACAGATCGGGGTTCTCGGACTCAACCATGTCGAGCGCCGCGCCGCGGATCAGATCGTTATCGAGCGCCCAGACAAGGTCATCATCGCAGATGAGCGCGCCGCGTCCTTCGTTCACTATGATGGGGCGCTTCTTCATTTTCTGGAACGCTTCCTTGTTGAACATGTGGTAGTTATCCTGGGTAAGGTTCATATGGATGGAGATAACATCCGACTCTGCAAGCAGCGTATCGAAATCAACAAGCTTTACATTCAGCTTCTCGGCGATCTCCGGCGGGAGGAACGGATCGTAGGCGATGACCGGCATATCAAAGCCCTGAGCTTTGCGTGCGACGGACTGACCGATGCGGCCCAGACCGGCAATACCCATGACCTGCCCCGCGATACGCTTGAGGTGCATGTCTCTCGCAACAAGGTAATCCCAGACATGATCCTGCTGGACGCTGCGGTCATAGAGGCGTATCGCGCGCTGGAGATTGAGCATGAGCGCCATTGTGTTTTCGGCTGTCTCCTGCGTGCAGTAGTCAAGGATGGAGCATACGCCTATGCCTTTCTCCTCGGCATATTTGAGATCTACCTCATTGTAGCCTGTGGACTGGAAAGAAATAATTTTGCATTTCTTCAGCGCGTCTATCTCTTTCCGGCCGAAGTACACATAACCGTTGATGATTATATCCGCATCCTCGATCTCTTTGTAAAATGTGCTGTTGTCATCGCTGTGCTCATCGAACACGGCGATCTTGAGCTCTGCGCCCTCAGGGCAGCAGGACTGTTCAACTCCGATGTATCTGTCCTTGGTGTAAGGAACTTCGGCGAGTACGATCTTCATACATATTCTCCTTCGTGTTTTATAGTTCAAAATCAGATTATTGATTTCTTTTCCCTGAGCGCGTTTATCTGCTCCGGAGTGTAGCCAAGCTCTGCAAACACAGCGTCCGTGTCCTCGCCGATGCGTCCTGTGGGGGTGTATTCCCGCATATCATATTCCGAGAATTTCACGGGCGGGCATGGCATTACAACAGTGAGATCATCCTTGAACGTGACCGGCATCACATACTCGTTCGCGATTGCCTGTTCATCGAGATGCACATCGCTTGTGGAGCGCATAAGCTCGCAGGAGATGTTGTTTGACTCCAGCACGTTGATCCACTCTGCGCTGGTCTTTGTAGCCATTATCTTGTTCATGGCGGTCATGACATCAACAACGGCGTCGGTCTTTGCCAGGTTCTCAAGCGTGTAATACTTCTCATCCTCAAGCATCCAGTCAAGACCGAAGAGCTTTGCGATCTTCGGCATATCCGTTTTATATTCGTTGTCGCACACGGCAATATATTTGCCGTCAGCGCATTTATAGAAGTAGTAAAACGGGTCTGCCGGTCGAAGCGGATCGTTGACGTGCTTGCCGCCAAAGGGCGGCTGATGAGATACGACGCCTATCGCGTTGCACCATATACCGCTCGCTTCAAGAGAAACGCTCACAAGTGTCCCCTCACCTGTGCGCTCGCGCCCGATCACTGCCATGAGAAGTCCGGAGACGAGCACGGAGCTTGTCGCCATATCGCCGAAAGCGTAGGTAGGCGTGAACGGGAACGCACCGGGCGCCTGCCAGTCAGCAAGCGGACCGTTCCTGAGCCAGAAAGCCGTCATGTCAAAGCCAGGCTTGGCACAATCTTTTCCCTTGAGCCCAAATCCGGAAAAATGTCCGTAGATAAGCTTTGGAAATCTTTCGTGCATCTGAGGCCAGCCGAGCCCGAGACGTTCAAGAGACGGCATACGTACATTGGTAAGAAAAATGTCAGCTTCCGCAAGCAGCTTGTACATCGCCTCAATACCGCCCTCAGATTTGAGGTCAATGGATACAAGGCGCTTGCCGCTGTTCTGAACAGTGAAGAGCGGGTTTTTATCATCCTCGCACACGACCATCTCAAACTCACCGCAGCGGCGGTGATTATCTCCCGTGAGGCCTTCTACTTTTATGACCTCGGCGCCATACGCGCAGAGCATTCTGCCGGCCGTCGGCGCCGCAACGACCGTCGCCAGTTCGACTACCTTCAGCCCTTCAAGGGGTAAATTTCTTCCGTTTATCATTTTATCATTTGCTGACTCCTGCAGATATTTTATGCCTTGGGGTTCTGGACAAGCTTGAATACCTTTTCCGGCTGACCATTGATGTAATACACCGCGTTCTCGGTGGAAATACGTTCGCAGGCTTCAATAGAGTCATCAGAAAAGAACGCGCTGTGCGGCGTAACTATGCAGTCCTCCCTGTCGATAAACGGGCAGACATTGAGGTCGGGGCTTTCACTGACGAGCACATCCAGACCGACAGCAAGGATCTTGCCTGAATCAAGCGCGTCGAGCATTGCCTTTTCGTCTACTTCGCCGCCGCGGGAGACATTGAGGAATATAGGTTTCTTTTCGGCCATCATGTTGAATTTCTCTGCATCGAAGTAATTGACATTTGTGTCATTGAGGTTCATGTGGCTGGAAACGACGTCGGAATTTTTGAGCAGGTACTCAATGCTGACTTTCTCCGCACCGACCTTTTCAAAATCGCTGTCAGGCACAAACGGATCGTTTGCGATGACGCGCATTCCGAACGCCTGCGCACGCGTCGCGACTGCCTTGCCTATCTTGCCGAGGCCAACGATACCGAGAGTCTGCCCATATACGCCCTTTATTCCGAGCGTCTCAAGGCTTGCAGTCTCCCATACCTTTTCTTTGTTTACGCGGCGCTGGAGGTACGGCAGTCTCTTCCGCAGGGCAAGCATGAGCATGATCGTGTGATCCGCAACTTCTCTCGTGCAGTACTCCCCTATCGCAGACACCGCGATACCCTTGCTTTTGGCATATTCATGCGCGACAAAGTTCCATCCGGTCGCCTGCACGGATATGATCTTGCAGTTTTTCATGTGATCGATCGCGGTCTCATCAATGGGAGCAAAGCCCGTGATAACGGCGTCACAATCGGAAAGGTCCTTATAGTACTGTTCAAGGTTATTCTCGTCGTATACGGCGAAGCCTACCTCTGTGCCCTCCGGCATATAGGAAAGCTCGGTGTCGATATTTCTGTTTCTGGTTTCGGGATATTCAGCAAAGACGATTTTCATATGCTTCTCCTTTTCTTGTGAAAATTATTTGTTAACGTGCAGTGTAGAAAAACTCGGCCTGCTCTTCCTCTTCAGGTGTGCTCCTGTGCGTAAGGCAAATCACCAGATACAGCAGCGCGGATATTCCGAACGCCGGCCATATGGCATCTATTCCGAAGATGGACAGGCTGCTGACCTTGCCGCCGATGTACCATATAACGGCAATGACAGTAGCTGCCACCATAGAGACAAATGATCCCGCAGCGCAAGATTTTTTCCAGAAGAACGCGCACACGCAGGGGAGGAAAAGTCCGGCAGAGTTGATGGTGAACGTTATGAGAAGCAGGTTCATTATGTTCTGATTGAACCAGCCGAACAGAGCGCCTGCAGCCCCCACAAGGACCGAACACAAAAAGCCGATGTGCATGAGCTTCTTCTCATCCGCGTTTTTATTGATATACTTCTGGTAGATATCCTTGGTAAGGCTGGCAGACGCCGTCAGCACGGATATATCGGCCGTTGACATGATGGCGCAGAGTATGCCAACCAGTATAAGACCCTTGAGGCCATGCGGAAGCACGTTGACAATGAGCATCGCAAGGACGTTGTTGGACGACTCCAGATCGGGCATAAGGAGTTTGCCTGCCATACCAAGATAGGTGCTCGCCCCGGCTATGACAAGGACGGCAATGGCGGCGTATATCGTGCCGAGACGCGCGCTTTTCATGTCCTTTGACGCGATGCAGCGGGTATAGCTGTCCATGCTGGTGAAAAAGGACAGCACCGTTGACAGCGCGAGGGCGATTATCGTTCCCCAGCCCCACGCGCCAAGGTCAAAGTAGCTCTCCGGAAGAGAGGCAAAGCTGAGGCCTTCGCTGCGTATGAGGGAGCTGACTGTCGGCACGCCGAGGATGACAACGCCGAGGATGAGCAGAACCATCTGCACGATATCGGTATACGTGACGGCAAGCAGCCCGCCGGTCGACACATAGAAAACTATGACTACCGCCGAGATCACATAGCAGACGCCGAGATCCCACCCGGTCAGCACGTTGAGGATGGAGCTTCCAGCAACGAACTGCGCTGCGGTATAGCCGACCATTGCAAGAATAGTCGTGATGCTGCACATGATGCCGGTCTTTTTGTCATAGCGGCTGGTTATAAGCTCAGGGAGCGTTATGTTATTGAGCTTTGAGCTGATGCGCTTTATCGGCGCGGACATGGTGAACGCGAATACAATGCAGCCCCCGGCTATCGCGGCGACATACCATATGCCAGTTATGCCGAGAGAATAGGCGTTTGAGGAGGTGCCGATGACGGACGAGCCGCCTATCCACCCTGCCATCCAAAGCGCCCCTATTTTCAGCGCGCCCATCGACCTGCCGCCGACGTAGTAGTCATCTACGCCCTTCTGCTTTTTGTTTGAATACAGCCCAAGGAAGATCATGGACGCGAAATACGCCAATATTATCGCTATATCTATACTATTCATCGCATCTCTTCTCCGTATCTGCGTACAAAATATTTGCGCGGCGACATACTATAAGCATTTCGCATAAGCTCTCCCGTATTATACGGGAGAGCTTACACTCTGTCAAAGCGCAGCTCCGGCCTTGAGGCATTCGGAGTTCTTCGGGTTCTTCTTTCCCTTCTTGGCAAAGTATGCCGTGACCTGCTCGTCGAGCTCGTCAACATCAAAGATGCCGGTGTGCGCCGCGACGGCGCCGAGGAGGACAAGGTTTGCGCCCTTCGGATTCTCATGCTTGAGCGCGATCTCAGACATCGGCACGGAGACAACATTTATATCGTCCCTGTACTTTCTATCGGCATCGACGAGGGAAGCATTTACAAAGAGGTACCCGCCCGGCTTTATTGACGCTTCAAACTTGTCGACCGCCGGTGCGTTAAGTGCGCAGACAATGTCGGGGTGCTTTGCAACAGGGCTTGCGATGGCCTTGTCGCTTATCTTGATGGTGCAGTTGGCAGTACCGCCGCGCATCTCGGAGCCGTAAGAGGGATACCAGGTGATCTCCTTACCCAGACGCATTGCAGCGTGGGCGATTATAAGTCCGGTCGTGAGCACGCCCTGTCCGCCGAAACCGGCGCAGATCATTTCAGTCATTATTTTTCCCCTCCTTTATCCACAAAGACCCCGATCGGGAAATACTTCGTCATTTCGTTGTGCACAAACTCCTTGGTCTTTACTGGCGAGAGGTTGAGGTTCGTCGGGCACGGGCTCAGAAGCTCGACCATGCTGAAACCGTCTCCGTTGAGCTGGTGCTCAAATGCCTTTTTGATGAGCTTCTTGGCATTGATCATACCGGCAGAGCCGACAAGCTCGCCGCGGGCGGCAAAGGCGACGTCCATGGTCTTCACAAGCTCAAGCCCGCTGAGGGTGCCGTAACGGCTGGGATCCTTGCCCTTGGGCGAGGTTGCCGTCTTCTCGCCGGGCAGCGTTGTGGGGGCCATCTGACCGCCGGTCATGCCGAACACGCTGTTGTTTATAACGAAGGCGCAGATGTTGTCGTTCCGGAGCGCCGCATGTATCGTCTCCGCCATGCCGATGGAGTATGCCGCGCCGTCGCCGAGATAGGCAAACACGGCGCAGTCGGGGCGGATGTGCTTTGCGCCGACCGCCGTGGGCAGGTCGCGCCCGTGGGCGGACATGATGGTGTCAAAATTCCAATAGTCAATATGGAAGGAGCAGCACGCCACGTCAACGACGCCTATCACTTTTTCAACTATCCCCAGTTCTTCGGCGACTTCACCGATGAGACGGCTTGCAAGGCCGTGACCGCAGCCGGGGCAGAAATTTGCGGAGGAGAATACGCATTCAGGTGCTTTCAGTTTCATTTATTTGCCCTCCTTTTCCAGAAGCTGCTTCGCCTTTGCGATAATGTCGTCGCTCTCGGGGAGGCCGAAGTACGTGCCATAGAAATCGACCGGCACGCGCTGACCGACAGCGAGCTTTACATCGTCTACCATCTGGCCGAGAATGTTGATCTCGACGGTCATGAACGCTTTCGCGCTCTTGCAGGTATCAAACGCCTTGACAGGGAACGGCCAGAGTGTTATCGGACGGATGAGGCCGAGCTTTATGCCCTGCTCACGTGCCATATCCACAGCTTCCTTCGCAATGCGGGAGCTTATGCCGTAGGCCACAAGAACAAGGTCTGCGTCCTCAGCGTGATAGCTCTCCCAGCGTTGCTCTTCCGCTTCCATCTCCTTGTACTTGTCGGTAAGATATTCGACATAGTCGGGTCTGGTGTAGTAGGTGTTCTGAACCTTGCGCGGGGCAGCGCCGTGACGGCAGCCGCGCAGCGCCCAGTCATAGGTGTTTATGTCATGCTCGTGCATCTCAGGCAGCTGCACGCCCTCGACCATCTGGCCGATTGCGGCGTCCGAGGCCACGAGCACAGGGTGACGGTACTTCTCCGCAAGATCAAAGGCCAGCGGCATCATATCGCAGTTTTCCTGCACGCTTGCGGGGGCGAGGACTATGGTGTGATAATCGCCGTGGCCGCCGCCGCGCGTGAGCTGCCAGTAGTCTCCCTGACCCTGCGCAATGTCGCCAAGGCCGGTACCTATGCGCATGACGTCTATGATGACTGCGGGGATGTCCGCCGCGACAAGGTAGGATATGCCCTCCTGCTTGAGGGAGAAGCCGGGGCCGGCCGAACTGGTCAGCGCTCTCGCGCCGGCCGCCGCCGCGCCGAGCAGCATATTGACGCCTGCAAGCTCGGACTCGGTCTGCACAAATGTACCGCCGACCTCATCCATGCGCCATGAGAGATATTCAAGTATTTCAGTCTGCGGAGTAATGGGGTAGCCGCTGTAAAAACGGCAGCCCGCACGTATCGCAGCTTCGGCAAGGGCTTCATTTCCCTTCATCAGTTCTTTTGCCATTTTCTGTACCTCTCTTTAATTAAACAAGAATCTCAAAGACTCTGTCCGGGCAGACCCGGTAGCAGGATCCGCATGCCACGCAAAGTGAATCATCCACCTGCACCGTGTCGTAGCCCTTGTCGCTTATGTTGCCGGTAAACGATATTGCTTTTCTGGGGCACTCCGCAACGCAGTATCCGCAGCCCTTGCAATTTTTTATATTGAGTTTAACTTTGCTCATATTTGCTCCTCTATCAACACATATGAAAAATCAGCAATAGTGTGTCAGGCTTCCGCGCTCGTTCTGCGAGAGGCGACCTTCTTGGACTGTGCAATAGCCCAGATTGCGGTTACAACGCCGAGCACTGCCGTGCAAACACCGTAGATAAGTATCTTTCTGTAACCGAGGTTGCCGGAAGCATCGATCCAGTTGCCGAACATGGTGTGAACGAACATATCAGGGATGTAGCCTACGAAAGTTGCGATCGCAACAGCCGTTGCGGAAATATGGGTAGGAATGCCCATCTCAGGCTGAATCGAGAAATAAGTACCCTTGCACAGGAACATGGAGATACCGACGAGAAGAAGCAGAACTACCAGAAGTCCGGAGCTTGTTCCGGCAGGCAGGACAAGGAATATACCCACAGTCAGAACGCAGGCGAGCTGACCAAGCAGCTGCTCTTTTGCAACCGACTTGAACGCTTTATCCGCAATATATCCGCCGAGCGGACCGCCTATCAGGCGGCAGCCATAGGTGCGGAAAGTGCCGATCGATGCCGCAAGTGCGGCGGACATGCCGAGGACGCTCGTGCTGTACGGAGTGAGATAGCTTGCAACAGCGGAAATGGTGACATAGCACCATACGAGGATAGCCATTATCCAAACGCCGGGGATCTTGAAAGCGGAAATGTAGTCCTTTGCGGTGATCTTCTTTGCTTTCTCTTCCTCAGAGACGCCATACGCCGCATCCTTGGGCATGAGCACTGCTACAAGGATACCGGAAAGAATGGAAAGTCCGCCCATGAATGCAAGTGCGCTTTTGAAGCCGGTGATAAGATCGCTGCCGCCGACGACTGCCATAACGCCGATCATGATAAAGCTGAGCAGAAGTGATGCAACGCCGTTCAGTGCTTCAAAAATGCCATAAACGCGTCCCTGTTCTTCGTCGCTGCCGGTCATGCGGATGCCCTTCATGATCGCGGGCCAGAACGCGAAACCGCCGGTCAGACCCATAAGCAGCCAGATAATGACCGCCATCGCGTAGCTCTTGTAAGTAAACATAAACAGGAAGCTCAGCGCAGCCTGACCAAAAATGGAGATAAGCAGGACCGGCTTGGGATTAAATTTGTCTCCTATCCAACCGCCGGGCAGATATGATACGGTGCAGCTGATGCAGTAGTAAGTCATCAGTGAGCCGAGCTGAGCATTGGTGCAGCCCATTGCGGCGATCATCTGATCGTAGAAGCTGGATTTCATGTATGGCATAACATACATAAAACCGTACGCGATTCCCAATGCGAACAGCAGAAGAAATCTCTTAGTGTTCTTTTTAGCCATGTTTTTACCTCTTTTTTCTCTTCATTTTTTGTTGTGTTTTCTTTTGCGGCATATCTCTATTCGCCATTTTCAGAACTCCGTTCTGTAATTAAGAACTTTTTTATGAGACGATGCATCGTCTCATAAAAAAGTTCCGCATTATCATTCTGTATTACAGAACCGGGTTCTGTAAATATGCTTAAAAAAAGAAAACCAAATCTGTATACGAATTTAGCACATTGCCTCCGTATTTGCAATTCGCATATACCCCAAAAAGGAAATTGAATTTTTATCAAAAATCACAAATTGTTTTGAATTTCACAGACATATTTAGTTATTTTTTCTGCAAACTGCTGTATTTTTCCCTCGGTAAACCTTGCCGAAGGACCGCTCACACTCATTGCGCCAAGCGCCGATCCATCATGGTCGAGTATAGGCACGGCGACGCAGCGCAGACCTATTGCGTACTCTTCATCATCTATCGCATAACCGCACAGACGTATTTTGGCCAGCTCATCACGCATTTTCTCCGGATCAACGATCGTGTACTCGGTTTTGGCGACCTGCGGGGAAGCAAGGTATTCATTTATGAATTCTTCCGGCATGTGCGACAGCATGGCCTTGCCGGAAGCCGTGCAGTTGAATTTATCATAGCTGTTGCGCAGCACTGCGGATACATACGGGCTCGTCCCCGCGGGAACAGCAGTGTCCATGTAATAGAGCTGATAGCCAATAGGAACAGTAAGATAGGCGATCTCACCGACTTCGTTTGCAAGCTGATGCAGATATGGAGAGGCAATGTTTTTGAAACTGTATCTGTCAGACGCCATTCTTCCGAGCACTACGATTTTCTTTCCCAGATAGAATTTGCTCGACTCTGTGCTTCTATCAAGATACCCCATCGCGCAAAGAGTCGACAGAATATCATATACATTACTCTTATAGAGGCCAAGCTTTTCGCTGATTTCAGTAATGCTCAGCGGCTGTTTTTCCGCAAAGCAGTCAAGCACCATAAGAGCCTTATGCAGGCTTTTGACTTTTATCTCGCCCTTGCTGTTAACCATTGCAGTATTCCCCCTCGCTTTCAGTTTTTGCTTCTGATATAACATATTCTAAACGAAAAGGAAAAAAAGTCAACACATTAATCATTCATGCATGAATGATTAATGTGTCCTCCCTCTGTATGCAGCATCGTGCAAGGTGGGGCTCAAGATTTGCGTCGGTATAAACAAAGAAAAAGGATTTTGAGTATAGATGAACATTTTCCTATCTGGCATTCCGTGATTCTGATAACCATTTTCCGTTCCTAAACCGTTCCGCAATATAATACTCAGATTTTTGCATTCGTCCAAATTTATCACTAATTGCATGAATCCGCCCTTTCCAAGTTGGTGCTCCGGAGAGTGCTGACACGCCTGCGCCGACGAAAAACGTAAGCGCATTGTTTTGTGAAGCAGTTAGTATTCTCTGTAATTCCTTCTCGTACATACGCTACCCCCATGCCGCAACAAATAAATATATTGTGTATTAATAGACACTTATCTCTCCTGTCGGTGGCGCACGTCATTCAGCCATTCGTCCTTGTACTTGAAATAGCGCGGGCCGGCAACAGAGTATTTGCTGCTAGTGAGTAGCTGAGCCAAAGCCGAGAGCGAGTAGACCTGCCCTTGATAGCTTACCGTTTTATCATCTACTACCGTGCATTTGATTTCCGAGTTATTGCAATACTCGAGCTCCTCACCGGGTTGAATGCCGCACATGGAGAAGCGGAAAGGAGACTGGCGCTCTTTGTGCTCGGCGTCGATCTCCTGCGCGGTTTCCTCCGCCTGCTTCTGGGTTTCATCCATAGCAATTCGTCTCAGTTTGTCCACACAGCCGTGGATCTCCGCAATGGCCTCCAAGATGGAATAGGCGTCTTCCGGTGACATGGCATAGAACTCACGGATGCGCTGCTTTCCATTGAAGTTCTCAATGGAACGTAGGTTGGGGTTCAGCTTGTCAATGATGCTGTGAATCTTCAGATCAGAAAGCCGCGAATTGACCTCATAGGTCGCGTAGACGCGGAAGGCAAAGGGAATACACTCGCTCCGATTGAGCTGCTGTAGCCGCTTGTCGATATCGTCCGCATACCCGATTTTTACATATTCAGGAAATGACGGATTGGTCAGTATGTAAATGACTCCTGTTTTATCCATGTAATCTCCTCTGGTTCTTTCACTTAAAATATAGCACCGTCAAACAGTCACTCCGCTAATGCTTTTCTAATAATCTCACTTCTTCGAGAAGCTATTTTTTCTAAAGACTCTTCCAATTCTTTTATAGCCATTTCATAGTCTGCTACTTTCGACATAGCGTTGTTTTGTATTGATATATCAGGAACGGTAAATGTAATTCCCTGCACTCTGTCGATGGAAGCACGATACGACCGTGAAAAGCCCATTTTTCCACCTTCAACCTCAAGAATATGAGCAAGATAACGAGGATTTACTTCAGAGGTCTTGCAGCGGAGGACGCCACAGTGATCTGTGGGATAGAACGGCATATCTGAAGGCAAATAGCTAGTCATCCAGTCTCCGTCAATTCCCCACAACACAGAAGGAACAGAGAAATCCGTGATCAGCAGCTTGTCAATAAAGCCAAACGGTGCAGTGACATTGGCGCTGTAAACGGGAATACTGCCATTCGATACAAGCTCTTTGTCCAAAACCCGCTTACCAATTGCAACGCTGAATTTTTCTGTATCAGACAGACTCAGTTTGTACCCCCCCATAGTTGACATAACAACATCGAGTTCTGCAAACAGATCGGCTATCCTCTGCCTGTAGGTCTCAATGCTCATACGGGTGGCATTATATTCCTCGTCGATTTTTGCACACTCGTCAATAACCTGTTGCTGGACTGGAATGGGCGGAACCGGGATCTTAATGCTTTTTATGGTCTCAATAGACAACTCGACTTGTCCACTTGAACCATCTGCCATCTTCTCAAGCGTTTTGAATCCGACAACTGAAGACAGCACCAATAGCACAAAAGTGGGTAATACTTCGTCGTTAGGGCGGAATATTGTGATGTGGCTATCTACCACATAATCGCCAGCCAACTCAAAAAGGGTTACTCGACCTGCGGTTCCAACACCTGTCGAATTGATCAAAATATCTCCCTTTTGAAGCTTCCGCTCATCAAGCTCAGTATCTTTGGCAAGGTAGTATTTCGATGAAAAGTCAAAATCCCGATACCCTCGTGCTTGCCCAGATTTAATGACTTGTACTTTTGAATCGCCATATGTCGGTGACTTTCCGCGCTTTAATAATACCTGTAGCTCATCTATGGTTTTCAAGGGATATTTACTTTCGATAACAATCTTCTTGTTTACGCTTATCCTGATAGACTTATTGAAACCAACTCTGGAATAATCCAGCATATTTTTTGTGGCAACAACGGCTCCGTAAACAAGCTGGTCCTCACTAAACTGCGGAACTAATCCTTCAAAGGATGCCTTGACTGCATTTGCCAGAGTTCCCTCCGCCGCGCGATTCGTGTC
>CAVFGM010000056.1:9071-10673 GCA_963621955.1 Bacteroidaceae bacterium | reverse complement strand
TCATACATCTTGCCGCCTGGTGTGATGATCTGAATACCCTCATTACCCTTGCGGTTTGACCAGTCATATCCAAGGAATTCTTTCTGCGCCTTGTTGTCTGCCGGGGCCGTAATGATCACAGTTGTCTGCTGATACACCAGCGAGAAATAAAACAGCTTTTCCCGCTCAATGGAGTAAGCATACGAATACAATCTTTCCAGATACGCGGTTGCCTGCTCAACAGCATTTTTCTGCTTATATGCTTTTGTTTTCAGCATGTTCTTTGCATCTGTGGAATCGGCAAACGCTGTCACATACATTTTGAAGTATTCCGATCTTTCCATATCTGCAACTGAAAGAGATTTCTTCAAAAAGGCTCTATACTCATTATCCCCGACATCAATCTGTGCAAGATATGCCTCGAAAATGTCCTTATCCTTCCATTCGGCAAGCTCCGCACCGCTGAAAACAGCGTCCACCGAGTCCGCTGACAGGTCAATCTGTTTCGGCGGTTCATTGAATTTTTCCAGAAACATCACGACAGTATTCGTTCCGGTCGCGCCAAAGGTTTTAGAACCGAAGGCGGCAATTCCCCGGATATAGAAATTCTGCAAAAGCTGCTCCCTGGCTCCGGTGTAGCTTGCGCTGTCATTCGAGAGAATAGAACTCGGTAGGATCACCGCCGCGACTCCCTGCGGCTTTAGCAGCTGTGCAATTCGCTCCACAAACAGCGTTTCAATCTCTCCGCCGTTCATGCCAATTCGGTCAAGAAGGGTAAAGCTGTTGTTTTTAAGTTGTAAATGCTGCTTGAAATCTTTTACTGCATATGGCGGATTAGCTACCAGAATATCAAAAGTGCCGTTCTCAATCCCCTTATCAGGTACGTTTTCCAACCCGTCGCCGAAAATAATGTTGCCCTCTCCTGCGCCGTTCATAAACAGGGATATTTTTGCAACGCGGGCAAGACGGTAGTCTTTTTCGATTCCGTAAATGTGATCTCTGGCCCATGCGTTATTTCCATCTGACTGCGCGAAATAATTGATCGCTTCGATAGCTTCAGTCAAAAAATGTCCAGCTCCGCAGGCGTAGTCAATGACCTTTGGATAAACATTTCCTCTATCAGACTTTACCATCCGATCAACAGGCAGACTATCCCAAATGAAACGAGTAATTGGCATCGGCGTAAAGAATTGTCCTTCATTCTGCTTGAACCCCTTGTTCAACAGCTGCTCAAAGAGATCGCCCAGGAATTGATGCTTTGACGGATAGACAATTCTGTATTTTTCAAATAACTGCACCATCTCAACAAGAATCTTTCCGTTTTGATAGAACAGTTCTTCATTGTGGACATCTTTGAACGCAAAATCATTGTTCGAATAGAATTTCAAAATACGGATCGTATTCTGAAGATCCTCAATCGCTCTTTTGCGTTTGGAACCGGTATATGTTGAGAATAGCCATTCTGGATAATCAGCAGAAACATAGAGTATTTCCTCACGCATGAATTTCTCCATACCGTCCCGGTGCAGCCGCTGGAGTCGATCTTGCAGAGTCTCGTATGTATCCGTTCCTTGCTTATACTGGAATTCTACTTCGTCGTCTTCGTTCTTCGTGCTTTCATCG
>CAVFGM010000056.1:0-9061 GCA_963621955.1 Bacteroidaceae bacterium | reverse complement strand
AAATAAACAGCGCAACAAGTCTATTGAAGGCATTTTCCTTGTCACTTACATTATTGTGCCGCAGAATTTCTTCAAACTTGTTGACAATCTTATCATCTGGCGTGAAATCGCGAAGGTCCTTTTTCCGAAGCGGTTTTACCCCAATTTGATAGGCAACGGAATCTTCGGAGAAGATCAGATCGTCATGGATCTGACTTCCATAGGTTTCTTTCCATGCTTCATACTTGGCTGATGTGGTATGCGCATCCCGATAGAGCTTTATAGACTTATCCTTTTTTGAAAGCAGGATGATATTTGCATCGTCGGAACAGTCAATCGTAGGTGCTTTATATGCAATACAGCCACTCCTCAAATCAGAGGCATACAAAACCAGCCATTTGCAAGACTGCTCTTGCTGCCAATAGGAGAACAACTGCGCTCCGTCGCTTTTTGTATTATTAAGCGCTTTGTCGTACTCTCTGCCCCAGGTTTTGCACTCGATAATAAAAAGCATATTTCCGCTTGTATCACTTACGCAAATATCGGCGCGTCCGCCTTTGGCGTCGTGCCCAAGATGCCACTCTTTTTCCAGCTCTATATGTTCCGGACGATATCCTTTTGACAAAAGACGGCATACGCATTCAAATACAACGAAGTTCTCTTTCTGATCAAAACCATCGTTGCGCTCTCTGCCCTTTATTTCATTTGGATAAATCAGTCTTTTTGCTTGGAAATCTACTTTCAGGCTGCACCCAATCTCAAAAAATACCTTTTCATATATATCGCCATATGCAACAAATCCCAGAGTTTTTAAGGCGTCTTTCAAATTTGAAACATCTATCATAATCATCTGCTCCTTGCTCGTTCTATAATCCAAGGTACCGAAACGCTATCGGCATTATTATAGGCTCCCCTAATTCTTCAGTGCTGTGATGGGCACCACATACACGCCATCCTCGCGCTGGTAGGCATAGGGGGAGGTGCCGGTCAAAACCATTAGGAAGGAGGGTTCTTTCATTTTTGTCGTGTCGATCTTACCAGCGACAGTCTTCAGCGTGTGCGCACCTTCCTCAATGAGCCTGTCTCCACCGAGCTTGACCTCTACAAGGCCGTAGCTTCCATTGCGTAAGTGGATAACGGCGTCGCACTCCAAGCCCTCTTTGGTGCGGAAATGATACACACTGCCGTCCAGTGCTTCCGCGTAGACGCGCAGATCGCGGATACAGAGCGTCTCAAAGAACAGGCCGCAGGTTTCCAGGTCATTCAGCAGATCACCGGGGCCAACGCCCAGCGCTGCAGTGGCAATAGAGGGATCGACAAAATAACGCGTATCAGATGTGCGGATCGCTGTCTTGGAGCGAAGATTCGGACTCCATGCAGGGCAATCCTCAATCACAAAAATCTTTTTCAGCGCATTTGTATAGGAGACGACTGTATCCTTGCTCAGCTCCATATCGTCGCTGACATTGATATCCTCGCAGATTGTGGTGTTCGGTGCCTGGGTTCCTTGGTGCCGCGCAAGAGAACGCATCAAGAGCCGTGCGCGGGTCTCGTTACGGGAAACGCCGTCCACCCGGCTGATATCAGACTTTACAACCGCGTCCAGGTAGTCAAAGGACTGTATCAGCGCGTCCTCGCCCTCCAGGAAAGTTGCTTGCGGCCATCCGCCGCGGCAGATGAGAAATGCAATATTCTCCAGTGTAGCCTTGTTTTCCGCAAAAATCGGTTTATCATCAGATGAAAATAGCTCGCCGAGGCTGACTGCGCCGGAGGATTCACCGGACTCGTACAAGCTCATGGGTCGCATCTTGATCCACGCGAAGCGGCCAGTGCCCGTATGATGCACCTGCTCCATCTCCGCAGGCACAGCAGAACCGGTCAGCAGGAAGTGTCCGAAGCCGTTCCGGTGATCCACTTCAAACCGCACAGCATCCCACAGCTTGGGTGCCATCTGCCATTCGTCGATCAGGCGCGGCGTTTCACCCTGAAGAAGGGAACGAGGGCTGATATCCGCCAACTGGAGATTTTGCTTTACCCGGTCCGGATCGCTCATATACAAAATGCTGGAGGCGTGCTGTTCACAGGTGGTCGTTTTGCCACACCATTTCGCTCCTTCCACAAGAATCGCTCCTTTGTTTCTCAGACGATTCTCAATGGCCACATCAATCACTCTCGACTTATAACTTGCCATATAGAGCCCCTCCATGCTATAGAATGACTATATTATAGCGAATCGGCGTGTCCAATTCAAGGCAATCCTGCGATTTGGCAAAAATATTTTCTGCGATATAGCGATATGACAGCCACCGTATCGGAGATGATTTGTTCCTCATCTCGGCACTATCAAGCTAGCAAATCTGCTTTTCGCACGTTGGCCTTTTGGGAGGTTACGCTATCGTACGCTGCATCACTTGAGCAACATCTTCCGGGATAATGCCGGCGCTGCTGGTTGCTGAGGCTTGCAGCTTGGCTGGAAGCGCCATAAAATATTGCACGAGTGGAAGATCTCTCTCGGGCACCGTGAGGACGACTATGAGGATTATGCAAATTATTCTACATACCACAAACTTCGGGCAATGGCAAATCGCGTAGGGGTGCTCAAGATTTGCACCGGTATAAACAAAGAAAAAGGATTTTTGAGTAAAGATGTTTACTCCGCCCTGTCGCGCCGGACAGTAACGCGGTACTGCCCGCCGAGAGTGCAGGTGAAGCGCGAGAGCGACCAGTCGTCGCTTTTCATGTCGCCCGTTGCATAGGGATCAAGCGTCTCGATGGCTACGACGCTATAGTCAAACACATTGCTGTCAATGTCCGTGAAGCGGACGGAATCACTCGCGGAGAGCGAGCTGATGCGCCCGAAGTGGCTGTCATAATTATGTGCGGCGATGACGAAGCCGTCAGCGTAGACAGAACCGGCATAGTGGCAAGGCGCGACATTGAAACTCGGATAATCCCATTCCTTCAGTACGGGCAGCGTGAGCGAGAGCGCA
This sequence comes from Bacteroidaceae bacterium, assembly GCA_963621955.1. Lineage (GTDB taxonomy): Bacteria > Bacillota > Clostridia > Oscillospirales > Oscillospiraceae > Limivicinus. The sequence goes on along the minus strand of CAVFGM010000056.1, from coordinate 6,092 downwards.
GGAATAACCAGCACTCCGATATAATCTCTGCCGTCTATCTGCTGCGCAGGCATTTCGCGCGCCTCGTCAAGAACATAGTCCGGCACGAACCGCTCATCCGCTGGCACATCTGTGCCCTATGACGGCACAGTAGCATTACCAGTCACGTCGGGCGCGAGCGCAGTCAGCGCGGAGGCAGACGCTTTGCCCGCTTGCAGGTCGCTGCAGATATTATAAGCCGACAGGCAAAGGGCTGCCGCGCACAGCAGCCCCGTTAATGTACAGAAATCAAGCTTTCATAGTCGTCTCCTTTTCTACGTGCTTAATCAATATAAAGTGGAATGTAAATTGCGAGACCCGAGTTGCGTAAAATAAAAGTAAAATCGACGCAGTTAAAAACGGCGTACCGTTGTGCAGATACGTTGGGTTTTCTAAGGATATTCTTCTTTGATTATGGCATCCCATGGCTTGCGTTGGCTCTTGCCCCATTTGTTCGATTGCTCCGCCGAGCGGAATAACCATCTACAGAATAGTATTGCAAAGCCTCGCCAAATCATTTTGGCGAGGCTTTGCTCTTGACCACATAAAAGCCACAGGCAGGTGTGGGACACATGGAAAACACTGGTCACAAGATGTTAGGAAAGAAATCAAAATCGAGAGAAACCCGCTATAAACGGCTGAAAGTGGTTGAAAAAACAGTTTCACATCTCTTTGCCAACAGCGGAACAGTATCTGTGCCGTGTCTCTACTCCATATTTTCAAGTTGGCCGCAAGTGACATCTTCCCTTTAGCGCACCGAATTACTGCTCTTTCATGATTTGTGCAACACATTCTAGTTCATGAATACAATACCACATGATTCTGATCAAATTGGCAGAGGAAGCTGCTGCGTGGGCGCGTGGAAACAGATATTTTATCTTTCTGCAGCTCTCCAGGAACCAATCCTCTGCCTCACAATCCTGCAAAATCTTTTGCTGCCGCTTGGCTTTCGGAGAAGAATTGCTCGGATTCCAAAGCGTCTCTGCTCGTCCCTTGCGAACATCTGTCATCATTTCATAAGCTTGTTCTCTATCGACCCCATGAGTCAGAAGATATTCCAGCACATCTTCTCTGCAAGCAATAACCTGTTCCGCCGTCGATGCTCCTGTATTCAAAAGACTCTCGGCATTGTTTATCCAAGTTCCCGCTCCATGCTGCATCAAAAAAACTCTCGTCAGATCCGTAAAACTCTTTAACGGCATTTTTTGCACAACCATCTGAACCAATGGGTACAGGTCATTTTCTTCACACGGTTCCTCCGGACTGAAACCACATACCCAAAGTGCATACGCAGCAGCGTCCGACGGTTCTTTTTCGTGCAGCACAACCGCTTTGATATATGCAAGAACCTCCTGCGCGTTGAGCGAGATTTCGCTTGCAGAAATACCGGTAGCCTTTTCACAGGCTGAAATGAATGATAATGCTTTGCTCGGAATCGGATAAACACTCGCACATTCAACCGCATAGCTTGGCTGCATTTCGAGTTGATAAACGTTCTTCACAATCTTTCGCGTCGGCAGGTGTTGTATAAAATCTGATATGTTCGTGTTCGGCAGCAACCATCGCTGCGATGTACCGCTGTTCCGATTTCGCGGCAGGTGAGAGGTTAGCCGATATGTAAACTCACACTCTTTACTCCATTCTCCGGCTCCGAGTTCTGCTGCTATATTACGCATTGTATCCAAATTGGCTTCCCGTGATTTCTGATCTTCCGGCGGTGCCTGCAACACAATACAGTTTGCTTTCTCAAGTTCCCGCTTCCAGTGCAAAATACGTTCAGCAGAAGCGCGAATCTCAAAGTGTGCGCCGTCTTTTAATAATACGTGTATCGGTTCCACCGGTACATTCAGTCCGGATACAACAGACTTCTGTCCGCAGCGCGGGCAAGCAATGTGCTCACCGAGCTCAGCCTGCGTTTCCAGCCAACACCCGCAGCCCCTGCAGTAAATATGACGCGGCAATGGGTCGAACTCTGTGACACCAAGCAGATAGAGAATTTCAAAATTCGCATATTCTCCGGCGACCATCATATGCTCCCGCGCGTTACCGAACTGTTTTGCCATATCTGCAAGAACCAACATAACATGCGCCTGTTTTTGCGCATCGATTTCCGTCAGCTCCCTTTGAACTCGTTCTGAAATCTGCGTCGGGCAATGCACGCCGTATTTTTCCCGTATCGCACAATTTACACGAATGTTCAGTTCCTGCATACGCGCCGCATGAAAAGAGGCGTCGCTTGTACAAAGAATTTTTTCTAACGTCGGCATCTGTTCCACTTGTGAAAAAACTCTTTGCGGATCATCATATAAGACCTTTTGACCGGCCAGCTTTTCCGCGGGCAGGACATACAGGGTGTCCATTTCCTCTTGCAGTTCCTCTGCCGTTTTGAAATACTGCGCATCCGCCTCTTGCCGGTAATAGCGGCAAAGTGTCAAGTAGGCGTATTTCTCCAGCGGCGCACCCGGTTCGCTCAGTACGGCATACTGGACAGCGCACAGCGGCAGATTTCTCTGCGCGGCAAGATGAGCCACCGTAGCTGCAATATCGTAAGGTTCACTGGCAAATTCCAAATAGTCATAGTCTTGCGTGATCGTCTCCAGATACCTTTGATCCCGACGATGCAGAATGGCACGGACGATCTGACCGTTCTTTGCAGCCGCCCCCAGAAGGACCCCCTTGCGATGGGCATCCAGCTGCTCTCTGGTAACGGCTCGCCCAAACGAAAACCGATTGCTCTCCAGCAGTTCGATCAAGCGAAAAATATTGTCACGGCCTGTCAGATTTGCCGCGAGCAATACCACATCATAGCGGTCATCAACATCGATGCAGTTGAGCGTTACGCCGTAAATCGGCTGGATTCCTCTCCTCATAAAATTGTGCTCCGCCATGTGGATGCCATTTACCGAATTCCTATCTGTGATCGCAGCAGCGCTGCAACCGGCCTGCTTCAGCTTATTTGCATGTGTCCAAATATCCTGAAATGAGATACGCTCTGTATATTCTGTTTCGTTATGTAGTTCAATTCTCATCTGCTCTTTCATATTCCTCCTCCAGAATCCGTTCAAGATAGAGCTGCAGATCCCGACGATCCATTCCCTGTGTCATTGCGTGGTGGTAGAGTGTGTTGAGCCGTTCCGTCAGACTGCATTCTTTGATATCCTTTGCTTCTGTGATCGCATGTTTTTGTTCTCGTTTTCTGCGTTCACGGTTCATAGCGGCCCAATGGGTTCGGAGCATCTGAAGCTGCTGTTTTTGCCAGTCTGTAAGGTTTGCAGTGTTCTGCGCGTCTGGAGATAGCACCTGGCACAACAGCAAAATTTGCTCCAGCACAAACTGCAGGATCTGTTCCTGAACACGCAGTTCTGCGGTCAACGCCGTATCAAAGAGCCGCCGCATCTGTTCTAAAATCGTGATGCAGGGTTCTGCGATGCTCAAATCTTTCGTCTGCTGCTCTGCGCGAATCTGCGTACATGCTGCAAGCTGCCGCATGGTACAGTTTCTGCGCTGCATCAGATCTCTGCTTTGCACCGCCGGCATCGGCGCTGATGGTTCGTTCAGGATCACATTCCGGTTCTCTCCATCCGGTTCAAACGAAAACACCTGCCGTCCTTGCTTCTGCGTGGAAAACACCGGCCTGTCACACCAGCGTTCGACAACGTCAAGCTCTTCCGCCGTTAAAAGCGCCGCAGGAACACCAAACAGGGAAGCAATTTCGGAAAGCCGCACCCCAGGGATCTTCTTATTTCCGTTTTCCCACGCACTGACGACCTGGCGCGAAAGGCCAAGCACCGAAGCCAAGGTCGTTTGTGAGTAGTTACAGCGTGTCCGAATCACCGCCAAAGCTGTTTTCATGGTATCCCTCCAAGCAGATATGCGCATATCATGTTTATACTCTAACCCAGGTTGACAAACCTTGTCAATGCGCAACCGGATCATATTTTTGCAGAATTTTTGTCAGGTATTTATGTCTTTGCAGAAGTGCTTGATGTGTATACAAGGGACATTCTCTATACTTCAAAGAATGTCCCTTGTATCTTCTATAAAATAGAATTGTCTATCTGCATCTGAAGATCCTGCATGCTGCAAAGTCAGAGAATTCAATCATCGTACCATTCATCCCATGCTTCGTCCTCCTCATCATACCAATCCCGATTTTCTTCCCAGAGGTCTTCAGGGCTATCATATTCATCCCGGAGGCTTCCGGAATTGCTGCCCGATGTTCTCGGCGGCGTCCAAGGTGGGGCAGAGCTAGGGCGTCCGATGGGCGTTTCATAGTATGTAAAGGCGTAGATGATTTCTTCTGTCTCGCCCTTTGGCTGATGAGAATGACAAGATGCCACAACCTGGCCTTCGCTGTTATACCAACGCAGGACTTTATACCGCCTATGGACGTCCATGTTGTCATAGAACTGGCACTTTTCGGTTTTGGTTGGTGCTCCGATTGACGTGTACTTTAAGCCGCTCACGGGCATACCATCTACGGGCAGTTTTCCGGAATACTGATTTTTCAGACTTTGCTCCCGCTCTGCAGCGATCTCAGCTTCGATCCGCTGCCACTCGGCCTCTATGGCGGCATCTTGTTCTGCTTTATATTCCTTAACGCGGGTTTCCAGCGTGTCAATATCCTGCTGCCAGCCCGTGTCATATTGCAGCGTGATGTCTGCCAACTCATCCTGCCCGCCTGCGTAGTCCGTTCTGTCTTTGTACATATCGGCGTACTTGCAGTAGACAGACAGTGATGCGGCATCACGATAGCCGGAAAGCTCCGAGAAGTTCTGTTCGGCAGAGGCGTAGTTACCGTTTGACAGCTCTTGAAGGGCTGCTTCATAAGCTGCCGCCCTCTGCTTATTGCGGTTTGAGATGGAAACAGAGAGACCTGCGATTACGGATGCTACCAGAACAGCCGTAATGATCTTTCCCAACGAGAACAGCTTCTTTGGCGGCACAGGTTTCTTTTCATCTTTTTCTGGTAAAACAGATTCGGTGACTTGAGGCTCTGCTTTCGGCTCTTCCGGCTTTGTTTTTGGTGCGGAAATCACTGGGACTTCTACTTTTTCAATCTCTTTCTTGGGCTGTTCCTCGCACTTCTGGGGCTTCGATGCGGCAACTTCAATGGTCGGCATAACTGCCGGGGCATCTATCGTGCGGATGACGGTCTTTGTCCGCTCCGGCGGCCAAGGCGCGGCCATGCGCGTACAGTCCATGACAGCTTTGACCTGTCCCTGCCGCAGTGCATCGTCTTTTCCAAACGGAAGCTCGACCCAATCTCCGACCTTGAGCGGCAAGCCGCCGGTCATGTACGCATACGGGCGCTGTGTTCCCTGAACCCAAACCGAGCAATAATGATACACAGTTCCGTCATCGGGTTTCGTGTCTGCAATAAGCTTGCCAGCCGCATAAGACCGCAGCGCTGCGTTGGTAAAATACGGCTCGGCTGTGAACGCCCGCCTGAACTGCTTTTTCCGGTTTTCTTCAAGGTTGGGATTTTCTAATGCAAGCCGAAGAAGATGCTGACACAACTTTTCCTGCCCGCTTGAACGGCAAACACCTATAATAGTAAACTGCAATCTGCCAATGGATGCGCTCTGAAAAAGCTGCGACACAAATCGCTCATCATCAAGCGCGATCAAAAGCGGGCGCACTTGATCAGGGCTTGGAGAATTCAGCCAATCCCAGTCAGAAAGCAATTTCTTGGCTGTTTGGGGGGCAGTTTTCAGTGACGGCTCTGCAATGTCAAGAAGCCGCCGCCACATCTCGATGCCCTTTGCCGTGTTGACTAAAAATACATCATCCAGAATGTACTTCCACGACGAATCACTGACATCCACAGCAGTCTCATGTGGGACTTCTTCCGGATATTCCACCAGCAGAATTTCGCGGCAAATGTCCTCGTAATCTGGAAACTTGCCCTGCGCCAAGAGCCGCTTTGCGCGTTCTATGTCCGGATGCAGCAGCACTTTGTTCTGCCAGTGCGTATTATAGGCTCCTTCCAGCGCATTTTGATAATCCTGCGCTTCGCCCATTTCCTCATCCTTTTTCCCGCCGAAGTAGGCATAGGCAGAGGACAATTCGGA
>CAVFGM010000055.1:0-5215 GCA_963621955.1 Bacteroidaceae bacterium | reverse complement strand
TGCCTGACCGAATATCCCCTGCGCGGTGTTCATTTCGATGCTGCCGAGCACCTTTCCCAGGTCGGCGCAGCCGTTCAGCTCGCCGGGGCTGCCCGAAACTCCGGGGTTCACGCTGACTATCTGCGCGTCCGTGATGCTGCCCTCCCTGACGGGGATCGTCAGCCCCGTGTCGGAATCGCTGACGCTGTGCCCGAGCGCACCGAACACGCCGCTGTCCGGGTCGCAGAAGGTGAGCGTTCCAAGTCCGGACAGCCCGTCGCGCAGCCATATGCCGAGCAGCCACTCGCCCTCGCCCGACTGCACGGGCGTCACATTTATGCTCATGCTCTTGCTCCCGCGCTGAAGCCCTAAGCACACGCTCTCGCCGCCGCATTCGCCGACCGCGGAAATGACCTCCTGCGCGTCGGCGACCTTACTGCCGTTGACCGCGGTTATCAGATCGCCCTGATGCACGCCCGCGCTCTGCGCCGGGGACCCCGTCCCGCTCTCCGTTTCGACCTCGGAAAAGCCCGCTACCACTACGCCCTCTGTGCTTATCTGTACTCCAACGACCTGCCCGCCGACAACAAGCTCCTGTGCAAAGGCCGGAACCGTAAGCACCGTCGCAAGCAGCAGCGACCACAGGCCGGTCACTATCGCCTTTTTCATAAAAATTTCCCTCCCGGCTGATAATATCTCGCAAGATAATTATGTGCCGGGAGGGAGAAATTAAAGGCGGAGCTTGCTGTCAAAAATACCTTATTATTCTTCTTTAGTGCTTTTTTATCAACAATTTTTATACATTAGTTTCTACTTCAGGCTCCCCAGATATCCTTCCAATATCAGGCTCGCCGCGACGGCGTCGACGGTTTTGCGATGCTGCTTTTCCTTTTTGCCCGCCGCGTGGAGTATCGCGTGCGCCTCGATGCTGCTGCGCCGCTCGTCCCAGAGCACGACCGGCAGTCCGCTGTCACGCTCGAGCATGGCCTTGAACTCGCGGCTCTTCTCCGCGCGCACGCCCTCGCTGCCGTCCATGTTCTTCGGCAGCCCGAGCACGAGCGTGCCGACCTCGCGCGCCGCCGCTTCCTCGGCTATGCGCTTTGACGCGCGCTCCATATCCCATTCGTTTATCGTCCATGCCTCGCCGCAGAGCATACCCAGCAGGTCTGACACTGCAAGCCCGATGCGCTGGTCGCCGTAATCTATCGCCATTATCCGCATTTTTCCACCTCAGTATTTCTCAAAGCATGCGCGTATCTCGCCCACAGAATAGAGCGAGCCGACCGCGCAGATCATAGTGTCCGGATCGTCCCCAGCGATATCGAGCGCCATGCTCACTCCGTCCTTTATGCTCTCGCATACATTGACGTCCTTGCCGTATTTTTCCAGGAATTTTCCCAGCTCCTCCGCCGGGAGAGCGCGCGAAGAGTCCGGCGTAATGCAGACGTATTCGTCCGCCACGGGGTCGAGCGCGTCGAAAATACCCGCGTAGTCCTTATCCTTCAGCACACCCACGAGCAGCACGCGGTGCGAATCCGGGAAATAGCTCCTCAGATTCTCCGCAACGGTCTGCGCGCACTGCGGGTTGTGCCCGCCGTCAACGATGAAGCACGGCTCATCATTGACGAGCTCAAAGCGCCCCGGCCAACTCACGGCGTAGAGCCCGTGCTCCACGTCGCTCTGATCGAGCGCCCAGCCGCGGCGGCGCAGCACTTCGACAAGCTCCAGCACGACGGCTGCGTTGCGGAGCTGGTTTGCCCCCAGCAGCGGCAGCGCGTAGACCTCGCCGCGATAGGTGAAGCTCTGTCCGAAGAGACTGTCAAACTCGCTGTGCAGCTCCGAAAAATCCGCGACGTGCAGCCTTGCGCCGACCTCGTCGCAGCGCTCGCGTACGATCTCCGTCACGCTCTGCGACTGCTGGTACAGCACGCAGTCCGCGCCCGGCTTTATTATCCCGGCCTTCTCCTCGGCGATCTGCTCGACCGTATCGCCGAGCACGGCCGTGTGATCAAGCCCTATGTTCATTATAACGCAGGCTTCCGGCGCTTCGATAACGTTCGTCGCGTCAAGCCGCCCGCCGAGCCCGACCTCGAGCACGACGATGTCGCAGTTCTGCTCCTTGAACCAGACCATTGCCGCCGCGGTCATAAGCTCAAACTCCGTCGGGTGATCCGCCATCGCATCGGCCGCGATCTTCACGAGCGACACATCCGCCGCGAGGACATCGTCGTCGATCTGCTTGCCGTTTATCTGCATGCGCTCATTGAAGCGGTAGAGATAGGGCGAGGTGAACAGTCCAGTCTTGTAGCCTGCCGCCTTGAGTACCGAAGCCGTCATCGCAGCGCAGCTGCCCTTGCCGTTTGTCCCGGCGATGTGAACGAACTTCATCCCGTTCTGCGGGTTCCCGAGCTTCTCCAGAAGCTCCGTGATGCGTTCGAGTCCCGGCCTTGAGCCGAACCACTCGGTCTTATTTATATATTCGAGCGCTTCCTTATAATCCATACCTACCATATCCTTTGCGTTTTGTGTAATGAATATAACACCTATCCGCTCCCGCGGCAAGGGAAAAAGCGTTTATTTTCCTTTAGTTTACGTAAAAAAGTTATTGACCGCATGGATGTTCTATGTTATATTATGTATTACCTGTCGGATGAGAGGTCTATTTTTGTGCGCATTTTTGCGCGCTGTCAGAGCTGCCCATCCAATACAGGGAGGCAATGCCCGTCTCCTTTTACGGCGGGTAAATAAAATAGGAGGTGCCGAAAGAATGGCTGCAGGCGCAAGAGTAAAAATCACACTCAGATGCGAAGAATGCAAGCAGAGGAACTACAACACGGTCAAGAATAAGAAGAACACTTCAGACCGTTTGGAGCGCAGCAAGTATTGCCCCTTCTGCAGAAAGCACACCAAGCATGTTGAAACCAAGTAACTTCTGAAAGGACGCGTGAAAATGGCTGAAGAAAAGAAGGTTAGCACAGCTCCCGCCAAACCTGTCACCGCCGTTAAGAAGGACGATACCAAGCCCGGTTTCTTTAAGAGGATCGGCAAGTGGTTCCGTGAGATGAAGAGCGAGCTGAAGAAGGTCATATGGCCGACTCCGAAGACGCTCAGGAACAATGTCTTCATCTCCGTCGGCATGATGCTGGCTTCTGCGATCGTGATCGGGGCCTTTGATAAACTGGCTACCATGCTGGTTCAGGCGCTGCTCAGGCTGGTAGGTTAACAGGCATGGCTGAAGAAGCAAAATGGTACGTTGTTCATACCTATTCCGGTTATGAAAACGCAGTTGCTGCCGCTGTAATGAAGGCAGCGGAAAACCGCAAGATGACGGATCTGATAAAAGAGGTCAACATCCCGATGGAGACCGTCACCGAGATCACTGACTCCGGCGAGAAGAACGTCGAGCGCAAGGTGTTCCCCGGTTACGTGCTCGTCAAGATGATCCTCACGGATGACAGCTGGCATCTGATCCATAACGTCCGCGGCGCAACCGGCTTCGTCGGTTCGGATGGCAAGGCCATCCCGCTTACGGAGCAGGAAATTTTCGATCTGGGCGTCGAGCGCAGAGAGATCGTCGTCGGCTACGGCCTCGGCGATCAGGTCAAGGTCATTGACGGACCTCTGGCCGGTTTCTTCGGCGTCGTTGACGAGCTTGAGCCCGAGAAGGACAGAGTTCGTGTTATCGTGTCGATGTTCGGCAGGGAGACTCCCGTCGATCTCGAGCTCGATCAGGTCGAAGTACAAAAAGATTAATAAGAAAGAGGTGCTTTAAATGGCACAGAAAGTAGTTGGATACGTTAGATTCCAGGTTCCCGCCGGCAAGGCAACTCCGGCTCCCCCTGTAGGCCCCGCACTGGGTCAGTACGGCGTTAACATCGGTCAGTTCACCAAGGACTTCAACGAGCGCACCAAGGGCGATATGGGCATGATGATCCCTGTCGTCATCACCGTGTACTCCGACCGCAGCTTCACCTTCATCACCAAGACTCCTCCTGCCGCTCTGCTCATCAAGAAGGCATGCGGCATCGAGACCGCTTCCGGCGTTCCCCAGAGAGACAAGGTCGCCACCATCAGCAAGGAAGACGTTCGCAAGATCGCCGAGCAGAAGATGCCCGACCTCAACTGCACCGACATCGACTCCGCCATCAGCATGATAGCCGGCACCTGCCGCTCCATGGGCGTCATCGTCGGAGACTGAGCGGGCGACCAGCTCCGCTCCTCAACGTGGGAGGATTAATCCATCCGACTCAACCACATTATTAGGAGGAAAACAAATTGTTTAGAGGAAAGAATTATAAAGAGAGCTCAAAGCTCATAGATAAGCAGGCACTCTATGATCCCCAGGAAGCGCTGAAGCTCGTTATCAGCGCAAGCAAGGCAAAGTTCGATGAGACCGTCGAGCTGCACGTCAAGCTCGGTGTCGATGGCCGTCACGCTGACCAGCAGGTCCGCGGCGCTATCGTTCTCCCCAACGGCACCGGCAAGTCCGTCCGCGTCCTGTGCTTCTGCAAGCCCGAGCGCGTTGACGAAGCCCTCGAAGCCGGCGCAGATTACGCAGGCGGCATGGATCTCGTCGAGAAGATCCAGAAAGAAAACTGGTTTGAATTTGATACCGTTATCGCCAGCCCCGACATGATGGGTACTGTTGGCCGTCTCGGTAAGATCCTCGGACCTAAGGGCCTGATGCCTTCCCCCAAGGCCGGCACCGTCACTCCCAACATCAAGCAGGCTATCGGCGAAGCCAAAGCCGGTAAGGTCGAGTACCGTCTGGACAAGACCAACATCATCCACTGCCCCATCGGCAAGGTCAGCTTCGGTGCGGACAAGCTCTATGAGAACTATGTTGCTCTCATCGGCGCTATCATCAAGGCAAAGCCCGCTTCCGCAAAGGGTCAGTACATCAGATCCTGCGTGACCGCTTCCACCATGGGTCCCGGCGTTAAGATCAACGCTCAGAAGCAGCTGTAATTAAAGCTTGATACAGTAAAAAAGGAACTGCCTGCGTGCAGTTCCTTTTTTCGTATTCAAACGGGTGCAAGTCGGACATGTACGTTTTTTCTGTGGCTCCTTGCAGTGTTTCACTGCCGGTCGCTCCGCGGGGTAACTTTCTGTGCGAACAGAAAGTTACCAAAGAATCGTTTAAGAGGCGGGGATTGCGTTTTCCCCGCCTCTTAAAAATCTCCACCCTTGAACCGCCAAAGAGGAACCGTGCGCGGTTCCCCTCGTATAATGAAGT
>CAVFGM010000054.1:16050-23525 GCA_963621955.1 Bacteroidaceae bacterium | reverse complement strand
TGCGGTGTTCGCTATCTTTCCACGCTTCCAAAAAGCCCATGATTTTTCTATACATGCTCAGGCCTCCTTAAAGGTACTGAATGTAGTATACCAAACATTCGTGTAAAAATCAACAAAATTTACTCGTGTTTTTACATTAAAGTGCATGAATATTTTTTCTAATTTCCCGTAATACGACATGAATATTAAAAATACTTCTCACCGTGAGAAGTATTTCTGAACCGCTGCCAAAGGTAAGCTGCAAGTTTGCTTTTGGCAGCGGCTCATTATATCCGCTGTGTGCCAATAGACTGTATGTAGAACTGGAGGGATGAATATGCGCAATGACGCCGTTGAAAAACTTGCTTCGGCAGATATACGCAGCATAGATACAGAGGCCTTAGTCGACGCAAAAGATGTAAAGCTCAACATGAGTCTGCCGAGAGAGGCGCGGGCTGCATATCTGTATGAAAAGCTTCTTAACCCTTATTGCTACAAGGTCGGCGGCATAGCGGTAAAGCTTGAGTTTGACAATGACGCCGCGAGCTTGCAGGATAACTTGACAGACTTTTTTGTAAGGAAGAAAAACGGCCTATAACGGCATTTGCAAAATTTGACTCACATTTACATTAAGCTTATAATAACAGTGTAGTGTGATGGAAGGAGGAAAAATGGCTGCAAATAGCCGTACCGCAGTAAGTGGAAGAAGAACAAGAACATGGTTGATAGGGGTATACATACGCCTGTCGAAGGAGGACGCACGGCACCTTGACGAGTCGGAGAGCGTCACAAACCAGCGCTCGATCATTGAAGATTATATAGCTTCAATGGACGACGGCGACGAATACCGCATAGTCGACGAGTATGTTGACGACGGTATATCCGGAACGACGGACGATGAGCGCGCAGACTTTCAGCGGATGCTCAACGACATAAGGCGCGGCAGGGTAAACTGCGTCATAGTCAAAGACCTTGCGCGCTCTTTCAGAAATTACAGCGACCAGGGATATTATCTCGATGACTGGTTCCCGCGCTATAACGTCCGCTTCATATCGCTTTATCATCAGCCGCTCGACAGCTATAAAGAACCGAAGCTCATGCGGAGCATCGCCGTGCCTATTCAAGGCGTTCTGAACGAAAACCACTGCGCTGAAACCTCAGAGAAGGTTCGGGAAGTGTTTGACATGAAGCGGCGCAACGGCGAGCACATAGGCTCGTTCGCCGCTTATGGCTGGCTGAAAGACCCGAGCAACAAAAACCTGCTCATACTCGATGAAGTCGCCGCGGAGGTCATAAACGATATGGCCGACATGGTGCTCAACGGAATGAGCCTGAACAAAATTGCGGAGTATCTCAACGACCATGATGTTCCATGCCCGTCCGTCTATAAGCGTCAGACCCTCGGCCTAAAGTACTACAATCCGCAGTTTGACATCAGCACAAAGCCGTTGTGGGCAGGAACGACCATACGCCGCATTCTGACAGACCGTATGCTTTGCGGAGACCTGATCCAAGGGCGCTACCGGGTGAAAAGCTATAAGGTGCACATTCAGGAGCGCGTCCCCGAAGAGGAATGGTTCATTGCGGAAAACGCTATCCCGGCTATAATGAGCAGAGAGAAGTTTGATAAGCTTCAGAACGCGCTGAACCGCGATACACGCCGCTCTCCGAAGGAGGTAGACCTGTATCTCTTCAGCGGCTTCCTGCGCTGTGCCGACTGCGGAAGAGCCATGAGCCGCAAGGTTTCCGGCAACATAGTCTACTATATGTGCAAGACGTACCGCGACCTGTCCAAGAAGGCCTGCACCATCCATTCCATACGTCAGGACAGATTGGAAGAGGCCGTACTGTACGCCATCCAGCAGCAGATATATCTCGCCGTGGATTACACAAAGCTCGTTGACGATATCAACCGCGCCCCGGCAGCAAAGACGCAGTCCAAGAGGCTGCTGGACGCGATAGAGCAAAAGGAAAAGGAGCTTGCGAAGATATCCCGCTATAAGCAGGCGATCTATCAGGACTGGAAGGACGGCGAGATAAGCCAGAGCGAGTACCGCGGTATGAAAGCCGATTACGAGCGCCAGACCGAAAGCATCAACGCCGCCATTGAGAAGCTGCGCAAGGAAGAAAAGGAGCTGGAAACCGGCTTTGATACGGAAAGCCCATGTCTTGCTGCGTTCAGGCAGTACGGAAATATAGACCGGCTCACGAGGGATATACTCATCGAGTTCATCGACACGATATACATCTACGAGGGCGGGCGCATAAGCATAAAGTTCAGATTTGCCGACGAATTTCGCAAAATACAGGAGTATATCGAGCTGAACAGCACCAAAACAACGGATCAAACCGTTGCTTTTAATTGAGGCTGACCGTTCCCTAAGGGCTGTGTCTCGACCGGCCCCGCCGGTCCCGCCGGGGCGACTGCCACGAACGAAAATGCCATGCTCTATAACGCCGACTCGACCGCCATCACGAGCGGCGGAGATGTCACGCTCGGCACGAACGTCATCAGCTCCACCGGCAGCATCACTGCTTCCGGCACCACCGGCGTCACCCTCACGGCAGGTCAGTACCTTGTTACCTTTGCAAGCGATGCATCAGTAACCGCCGCCGGGACAGTCGGCGCGGCGCTCGCGCTCGACGGCACAGCGCTCCCCTACGCCGAAACGGCGCAGACGCTGACCGCCGCAGGCTCCGACCGCATTGCTCTCACCGCGATCATCAGCCCCACTGCGGGGCAGATATTGACGGTGCGCAACAACACCGGCAACTCCGTCACCTATTCAAACAGCACCCTCACAATTGCGAAGCTCGCCTGACGCCATATGAAAACAGACCTGCCTCCGTTACGGAAGCAGGTCTGTTTTTTTTGTTCGTTTTATCACCGGGTACGGTACGCTTACTTGAACGCGACAACGGCCATCGAAAGGATACCGGCGGCGAGAAGCCTCACGGGGAAGCCGCGGAAAGCCGCAGGGACATACTTGTCATCGATCTTCGTCTCGACCCCGGCAAAGAGCAGCAGGGCGACGGTGAAGCCAAGCCCCGCCCCCAGTGCCGAAGCCGCAGTTTCGGCAAGGCCGCTGCCGGCGGCGTTTGCGCAGGTACCGAAAACAACGCCGTTGAGCGCGATGAGCAGGTATTTATCGGTGAAGAAATGGCCGATGACTGAGGCTGCGATAAGCGCCCAAAGCGCGGCAACAAAGATTGAATACACACCGAGGCTGATGCCGGCTGTGCAGAGCGCTGCGACAAGCGTGACCGCCGCGACGGCAAGGCCGTACTTTGCCAGCGCCTTCGCGCTGCCCTTAGCGCCCAGTGCGTGTGTGACGCCGAAAAACTGCTCCAGGACGACGTTATTCGCAAGCGCGCTGCCGATTATGATAAGCAGAAAGGTTTTGAAGTCCATCGTTTACGCCTCCTTCTTTTCGGCACAGGCCGAAATGATCGCGTCCGCAGTGCCGCCGAGAGCGGCATTTCCCTTTTTGCTGACGGCGCTGACGACAGCCATGACTATCGCGAGCACGATGAAGCCGCCGGCGGGGCTTGTAAGCACGGAGATGCTGTGCGCCTTGAAGAAGCCGAGCGTTATCCCAGCAAAGCTGCCAGCGCCGAAAACTTCTCTTATCGCAGCGGTGACAAAGAGCGCCGCGATGAATCCGAGGCCTGTAAGGAAGCTATCCTTGAGGGCCGCGCCGACGCTCTGCTGCGCTGCGCGCTCGGACTCGGAGAAGATGAGTGCGTCAACGGCGAGGAGTGCGGCATAGACGCCGAGCATGTTATAGACCTTGGGCAGCCACGCATTCAGAAGAAGCTGCGCCATGCTCGCAAAGCCCGCGACCAGCATGAACTGGGCGATGAACAGTGTCTTCTCCGGAAGAAGCTTCTTGATCAGCGATGAGAAGACGGACGCGAGCAGCATGACCGCAAGCGCGGTGACGCCCAGCGTGAGAGCCGGGAGCACGGCGGCAGTCGCCGCGAGAGCCGGGCATGCGCCGAGGAGCAGGACAAGCACGGGATTCTGCGCAATGGCTGCGCGAAGTTTATTTTCGTTCATCAGCCTTCACCTCCGTTTTGATCGATCGCGCCAAAGGCCAGGAACACGTCCGCAGTAGCGGCAGAAACGGCCTCAGAGGAGATCGTTGCGCCGGATATCAGAGCCTGATCGCCGTTCCAGCTGTCTCCGGTGATTCCGGCAAAACCGGCCTTGTAATCGGATTCGTTCAGCTCATATGCGTTGAAGTAATCGCCCATAAGGATGAATTCATCCGCCGTCATGGAGACGATAGCACCGTTCTCATCAAGCACATAGTAGAGGAGCATCGGCATATTGCCATAGCCGAGCGGACGCGCGGCAAAGCCGTAATAGGTGCTGCCGCCGACGCTTATGCTGTAGGCATGGGAGACCGTGCCGTAGAGTCCTTCAAGCGCGATGGGCGTGCATTCTGCGCCGTCACCGGCGAGCTTCGAGAGCTTCTTGATCTCCTTGGCGGAGCTGTCCTCGATATTCGCAGCGGCGTCTGTGGCCGCTTCCTCAAGTATTGCCGCGTCGACACTCTCGGTAACGTCAGCGCCGTTTACGTCATAGGCGTGGGCGGAAAGAGAATCGTTCACGAGCACAAGATAGCTGTTATCGCCGGCCGCGGCAATGTAGGCTGCGCCGACGCCGTTTGCGGAGTCAAGCGCTGCTGCGATGCTGCCGCCGGAGAGCTCACGCTCGGTGTACTGGGCAACGCCCTCAGTATTCGCCATGCCGGGGAAGAGACCGGGCAGCAGCTCAAGCAGGATCTGGCTGTCGCTCTTGACGCCGGCAGAGACGAGGGAGTTTGCGGTGAGCACAGCGAAGCCGTCCTCGACAGCCTCCTTGAAGGCCTTGGAGGAATAGGTGACCCCGGCAACAAGGCTCACGCCGCCGAGAGCGGAGTCCTGACCGAGATAGCTGTCGGGATAGTCTTCGCCGAAGTGCTTGCTGTCGGAGAATGTATTGAGTTTGATGCCGGAAATTTTACCCTCGCTGTCGACCGCCATCGTGAGCTCTATCGGCTCGCCGGTATAGCCCTTGGTGGTGGACAGGCGGATAACATAGCCGAGGCCGGAGGTCTCACGGTACAGTCCCTGGACGGTTTCGGGAACGTCGGTAAGGGTCGAAGAGGAGGGATCGGCCGCGTCATAGAGCGTCTCGAAATCCTGCGCGTCGGGCATGACCTCAAGCAGCGGCTCATAGACCGCGGCAGAGCCGTTTGCCGCGATGATGGGTGCGGTATAGGCGTTGACGCCGGTGATGCCAAGCATCATAACGGCGAAAATGAGCACAAGGACAATGACTGACTTCACGGTATTTTTCATATCAGACACCTCCAAGCGGCTTCTTGGCCGTCCATTTCTCAATATACGGGGTGAGTATGTTCATGGCGAGGATGGAGAAAGACACACCTTCGGGGTAGGCGCAGAACTCGCGGATGACAAAGGTTATCACGCCGCAGCCGACAGCGAACACTACTCTGCCGGTGTTATTGATGGGAGTGGTGACATAGTCGGTCGCCATAAAGATCGCGCCGAGGAACACGCCGCCCGCCATGACGGAGTAAAGCGCGGTGACGAAACTTCCTGCAGATATCAGGGAGAGGACGAACACCGTGCCGACAAATGCGGCGGGAACGTACCACTTGATGACACGGCGCGCGCAGAGATATGCGTAGCCGATGAGCAGGGCGAGAATGCAGCTCTCGCCGACAGCGCCGCCGCGAAGACCGAGGAACATGTCCATCAGCGCAGGCAGCTGCTCAGAACCCGCCGAGATAAGCTCCAGCGGGGTAGCCGAGGCCTCAAGCTCCACAACGGCCGGCATAGCACCGCCCGCGACCTCGGAGAAGGCCAGCAGCATGAACACGCGGCCGCTGATGGCGGGGTTTGCGAAGTTGTGCCCGAGCCCGCCGAAGAGGCACTTGACGATGATTATCGCGAAAGCGGAACCCACGACGCACTGCCAGGCGGGGACGCTCGAGCTGAGGTTCAGCCCAAGCAGAAGCCCGGTGACGACGGCGCTGAAGTCGCCTATGGTCTGCTTCCTATGCGTCGCAAGATCAAACAGCGCTTCGGAAACGACAGCGCCGATGACACATGCGGCAATGACCTTAAGCGCGCCCATGCCGAAGATCACGACGGCAGCGACGGTGGCCGGGAGCAGTGCGATGACGACATCGAGCATCACGCGGCGGCTGGAATCCGAGGTATGAATATGCGGGGCATTCGATACGATCAGCTTATCCATATCACTTTCCCCCTTCTTTTTCGGCCAGAGCGGCCTTGTATTTTCTGACGAAGCTCTTTGCTTCGCTGTTATAGTCAACGAGCGGACGGTGCGCGGGGCACACGTAGGAGCAGCAGCCGCAGGACATGCAGAGGGATACCTGCTCCTTGGTCAGGACTGCGTAGCGCTCCGCTTCATCCTCGATCTCAATAGCCTTGGCAAACGCCGTCGGGTTGAGGGCGAGCGGGCAGTTTGACACGCAGCGGCCGCAGTGGATGCATGGCGTAGGTTCAAGCGCGGCAGAGTCCTTTTTATCGAAAGCAAGGACAGCGTTCGTGGCCTTGATGACGGGAGCACTGAGATCAGCGACGCATTTACCCATCATCGGGCCGCCGAGGATGACCTTGCCCGGCTCGCACTTGAAGCCGCCGGCCTGCTCGATAACGTAGCCCACGGGTGTGCCGATGGGTACGATGAGGTTCTTCGGCTCCTTGACGGCGGAGCCGTCGACCGTGACGGTCTTCTCGACCAGAGGCATGCCGTCATTCATATACTGGGCGACCTTGGTGAGAGAGGTAACGTTTATGATGATAACGCCGAGGGACGCGAGACGCTGGCCGGGGCCGACGACCTTGCCGGTGGCGTTATAGAGCAGCACCTGCTTTGCGCCCTGCGGGTACACGCTCTTGAGGGGCTTCACGGTAACGGCGGGGTCATCGGCAAAGGTGCGCTCAAGCTCCGCGATCGCGGCGGGCTTGTTCTTCTCGATGCCGATGATGAACTCCTCGCTGCCGAGGTACTGCTTGAGAAGCGCGACGCCCTGCTTTATAAGAGCGCTGTGCTCGACCATAGTGCGGTCGTCGCTCGTGATATAGGGCTCGCACTCCGCACCGTTTATAAGCACAGTCTTTATCTTATTGCGGCGGACTGCGTCAAGCTTTGCCCAGACTGGGAACGCCGCGCCGCCGAGACCGACGATGCCGCTCTCGCGCACGGCCTGAAGAAAGCTGTCAAGATCGTGCACGTCGGGAGCCTTCAGCTCGGGGTCGGGCTCCATCCTGCCATCGCTCTCGATGCGGATCGCCTGAGTGCGGCCATACGGCTCAATGGCCTTGACAGTGCCGGAAACGCTTGCGTGAACGGGGGAAGAGTTCTTTCCCTCCTCGCGCGCGATAAGCTGGCCGCGGTATACATGCTGCCCGACCTCGACGACCGGCACGGCCGCCTGACCGGAGTGCATGTT
>CAVFGM010000054.1:0-16040 GCA_963621955.1 Bacteroidaceae bacterium | reverse complement strand
CAGCACCTCGGCGCTCGGCGTTATCGGCTCTGACGCCATGCCTGAGGTCTGCTTATGGTGGGGCAGCTTAAGGGTAGAAATGTTTTTTCCGAAGCTCATAAGCCTCTTGCCTCCTGTTATCCTTCAATTCGCTATTAGTTTTTCCATCCCGGGGGTATACCTGAGGTCCCCATCCGGGAATATCCACAAAACCTCTGCACCGAGACTTTCGGCCAAAGCGGCGCCGTCCTCATAGGGCATGCAGAAAAGCGCCGTAGAGAGCGCGTCGGCAAGCGCACTGTCCTTGATGACGACCGTGAGCGAGCTGTAATAGTCTGCCGGGAAGAGCGTGACTTCATCGATTATATGGTGGTAGCGCACGCCGTCAACGGTATAGTAGCGCTCATACGAGCCGGAGGTGACGCAGGACGTATCCGCAAGCATGAGCTTGACGGCAAACTGCTCGGTATTGGCCGGGTCCTTCACACCGGTGACCCAGCCGCTGCCGTCGGGCTTCGTGCCGACGATGCGGATATTACCGCCGACGTTGAGCACGTACCCGAAGGCTCCGTCAGCCTCTAACCACCGCGCGGCCATCTCTGTCGCGTAGCCCTTGCCGAGCGCGCCGACGTCAATGGACGCGTCCGGGTCGCTTATGCGCACGGTGCAGTTTTCTTCGTCGATCTCAAGAGAGGAGATGTCCGTATGTTCGCCGGCCGCCTGCAGCTCTTCATCCGTGGGGATGCGCGCTGAGGCGGGATCGTCCCCGGCGGCAGTGCGCAGGTCATGCCAGATACTGAGCACTGAGCCCATCATGACGTTCATTTTGTCGTCCGTCGTTTCATACAGCTCCTTCGCGTAAACGAGAAAGTCAATGAGCTTACGGTCGACCTCGATGCTCTCCCCGCCCGCGTTCCGGTTGAGCGTGCACAGATTATTCTCCCCGGAATACTCATGGTATATATCAAAGAGCCGGTGATATTCCCCCAAAATGCCAGAAGCCCCGGCAGAGCGTCTGTCAAACTGCTCTGCCGAGTCTCCCGCATAGCTGTACACGAAGGAGACTGTGTCAAAGTAAGTGAAGTAGGACTTTCCCCGGTTCTCCGTTTCGGTCTTGCCGGCGGAGCACCCGGTCAGGGATACCGCCAGCAGGAGCGCTGACATGAACCATGCCGCTATTCTTTTCATTGACACATCTCCAGTGCGATTTTTAATTTATTTATCTTGCGTATTCAGCAGCCTGAGCGATGACAGCCATCATGCCGGTGATCTGAATGGTGCAGGAGGCGAGAAGAGTCTCGTCCGCTGCGACGGAGTAGCCATGGTCGTTCTCGGTGGTCTCGATAGCAGCGACTTCAGCCGCGGTCTTGCCGACGACATACTCGGAGAAAGCCTTGGACTGAGCGTCCCACTCGGCTATCGCGTTGCCGTAAGCGACCATGCCGTAATCATCGCCGAGCTCCATCTTGGTGCCCTTGAAAGAGGTCTCGGTGATCTCGCCGTCCTCATCGAAGCTGATGTTGGGCTGAGTTGCATCGTTGACAGCGGCAAGGATCTTTCCGTCAGCACCGACAACGGCTGCGCCGAACTCGGTGTACATCTTGACGACGCCGTCTGCGTCAGCGGTGGGATCGGTAGACTCGGCAGCGCTGGTCTTTGCAGCAAGGCCGAGAGTGAAAGCGCCGTCAGAGGTGAAGCTCATAGTGTTGACATCGCCGCAGGCCTTGACAACGGCATCCTTGAAGTCGGTGATCTGAATGGTGCAGGAAGCGTAAAGAGCCTCATCTGCTGCGACTGAGTAACCGTGGTCGTTCTCGACGGTCTCGATAGCAGCGACCTCTTCGCCGGTCTTGCCGACAACGTACTCTTCAAATGCCTTTGCCTGAGCGTCCCATTCGGCTATAGCGTTGCCGTAGGCGACCATGCCGTAATCATCGCCGAGCTCCATCTTGGTCTTGAACTCAGCTGCGGTGTCGACAGTGCCTTCGGAGATATCCATCTTGCTCTGTGCGCAGTCGATACGGCAGGAAACTATCTTGCCCTCAGCGTCGAGAACGACGGCTGCGACGGTAGCGTCGACCTGAGCATTGCCGGACTTGGAAGAATCCATATTGAGGGAAACGCCCATGCCGAGAGTGTACTCGCCGCCGGCAGCGGGTGCTTCGGTCGCTGCGGAAGCCTCGGGAGCCTCTGTCGCCGCATCGGCTGCGGGAGCCTCAGTGGCTGCGGGCGCTGCGGACTGTCCGCAGGCGGCCAGCGCAAAAATCATGCAAAGTGCAAGAACAAGTGCAAGAATCTTTTTCATATTTGCCTCCATATTTTTTGAGTAGCTTATATACGAAAACCTTATCTCGTATATCATGGTGGATTATAGCAGGCTTATGCGTATTTGTCAATTATTCAACAATCAAAAAATTAACATTTTTGTGCGTTCGATCCGGCCGCAGCAAAGCCCGCATCCTTTATTATACGGATGCGGGCTCACTGGTTATTCGGTTATTGTAATTTATGATTTCTTATGATTTCCGATTGCGGTCATACAGGACCCACAGCCCTTTGAGCAGCAGATCCGCGTCGTAAACAACATCATGGCTGCAATTCTGCACAACAGTCCTCGCCAAGCCGCCGGTCGCAACGACCGTGCAGGGATACCCGATCTCTTTCTCCATCCGGTCGATCATGCCGTCAAGCATTGCAGCCGTACCGTAGACCGCGCCGCTGCGCATTGAGTCGACAGTATTTGTGGCAATGACCTTCTTCGGCGGGAGGATGGCGATATCGGGCAGCAGGCTCGTCCCGGAGGAGAGCGCGCCGTAGGACAGCTTTATGCCCGGGATGATCGCGCCGCCGCGGTAGCTGCCTTCATTATCGATGACCACCATCGTCGTCGCGGTGCCCATGTCTATGACGATAAGCGGTGCGCCGTAGCAGGCGATCGCGGCGACACTGCCGACGACGAGGTCGCCCGCCATGGTCGACGGATCGTCTATCCTGACGTTCATGCCGGTCTTCATTCCCGGCGCAACGATCAGCGTCTTCTTGCCGATAAGGCTCTCCACCGCGAGCCGCAGCGACTCCGTGACCGGAGGCACGACCGAGGAAATGATCGCCCCCTCAAAGCTCTTTAGGTCGATCCCGTAGAAGTCCGTGACCTGCCGCAGCTTTATCGCGTACTCCGTCCCCGTCTCGCGCAGATCCGTGTGGATGCGCACGACGTTCTGGATCTCCCCGTTCTCTATCATGCCGAGGACGATATTGGTGTTGCCGACGTCAATTGCAAGGATCATGTTCAGCTCCTGCCCTTCCCTGCGTATTTGATAACGGAAGTGATGCCTGACGAGAGGACGAGGTTTACAAGCAGTTCGACCACAAAGTTTATGCCCATCAGCCCGAAGATTACATAGTACAGCATATTCTGACCGCCCGCCCAGCTCTGGATAGTGGAGTTGAAAAACAGGAGCAGACCGATCACCAGTATCCCGGTGTTCACTATCGGGCAGACGACGCCTGCGGTCACAACTCCCGCAAGCTCGCTCTTCTTTGCAAGCAGCCTGTACACAAGGCCTGATACCCAGCCGGCCATCGCGCCCTTGCCGATGCAGATGATGATGCAGGCAATGGGGTTGATGCCCATCAGCAGCATGACTACGCCGCCGTCCCACCCGGCAATGCCGGTCAGGAGCACTACTGTTCCGAATACTCCGCCGAGCAATGCTCCGGCAGAGCTGCCGTATACCGCGGCTCCGATGATGATCGGCGCGAGAGCCAGCGTTATCGGGAACGGGCCGAAGCGTACGAAGTTGCTCAGAACCTGCAGTACAACGATGATGGATGCGAACAGGGCAAGACCGGTCTGTCTCCGGAGCCCTTTGCGGGGTGCTGCGTTACTCATATTAAATTCCTTTCTGCTGTCGCTCCGCTCAAGGCGGATGCGGCGCAGCTTGATTATATACACAGACACCTGTTCTGTCAACTTTTACATTAAAAATGCACGGCGGTTTTACGCCGTGCATTTGTTCTCAGGAGATCACAGGAGCATCAGGATCCGGTGCAATTACCGTGTCTCTTACTGTCACGTCCGCGGTATTCTCCCCGGTTCTGTCCGTTTCGACTATATCCTCCGGGGCATACTGCAGATCACGGTTTACTTTTTCCGGATCATTGTAGCCGTCCGGCGTCTTGCTTTCAGTCCCATCCTCGCTGATGACCTCCTCCGACTTTGCGGTATCGTCCTTTGCCTTTGCTACGCCGGCAAATCCGCTTCGCTCACTGTAATTGGGCATTTCCTCCGGTGGCGGCACCTCCTCATCAAGGTTCTGGCAGTCAGGGCCGCTGCTGCCATACCATGTGACACCGCCGTACATGATATAGATAGTCGTTTTCGTAACTCCGGCGTAATTTTCTCCGGTCACTCCGCTGGTATCATACCCATCATTTTCGTCAAACGGAACGCCGATGCCCTTGACGTCAAGTCCGCGCTCTTCAGTCCCCGGCTCGGCGGCATCCCCTCCGCCGGTCACGAAGCCCGCGACCACGACCTGGAGCTTCAATCCCCGCCGTTGCCGACATCGAACCTGTCGCCCGTGACGAGACCTATGACCGCCGCGCGGGTGAGTTCACCAAGCTTTGCGCGCAACTCCTCCGCCTCCGCGGAAGGAACGTCCTCTCTGACCTGTATCAGGCCATTTTCGATATAAAGCTTTTCATAGTCCAGCCCAAGCTCCTTGGCTTCGTCCGCGCAGCAGCGCAGCAGCTTCGCCGCGGCAAGGTCAAGAACATAGACATAGAGCTTATCCTCCGACGTCTTTGTCCTCCAGCTCACGCCGTCTATCGTGATGTTGTCATCGCCGAGCTCGTGCCTGTCAACTCCCGGCGCATCGGGAAGCCCGACGCCGTAGGTGACGTATTCGACAGGCAGCTCGCTGTCCGTCTTGTCGGCAAATGCCGCCGTCCCCATGGAGAGCATCAGCGCAAGCATCAGCATCACGGAGAGCATATAGCGCAGTGGTTTCTTCATAAGCATGACCTCCCGATCAATATAATTTGTCCGCCGAACGCATTCATTTGTCCGCACAGCTTTACACAAGCCCAGTATATGTTATGACACAGCTTTTGTCAATGTAATTTCGGTGCGTGTACCAATTAAGAATTATTAAGACTTCCACCGGAGACAATTCCGGTGGGAGTCTACAATTGCAATTCAGTTTTCAGCCGGCCTTTTCTTCCGGTGCGGCAGACGGCTCCGGGGTCTCGACCACTACCGGCTTTTCGGTTTCTGCCGCAGGCAGCGTCACCGCCGCGCCGTTCACTGTCATGTCCGGCAGCGTGATCGCCTTGACGCTGTTCACGTCCGTCACCGTGATCTCGGTCGGGACGCTGTCGATCTTGAGATCTGGGTAGAAGCCGAAGCCCGATTCGGCTATGAGGTACTTAAGCAGCGGCGCAAGATCGGCGCTGATGCTCGTCGGAATGTGCGTTTCCTTATCGACATTCACCGATATGGCGATGTTGTCCATCTTGCTCTTGTGCGGCCCGTTCCCGCTTATTGCGTTCATCAGCATCTTGCCGGGCAGCTCAAGCGTCAGCGGAATGACCGTGGACTCTTCAAGCTCCTCCTCGTCAGACATCGAAATGGGCTGGGTGTTGTTCTCGAACATCGCGATAATGCTCGCGATGTCTATCTGCGCGGATTCTCCGTCGGACTCGACGTCCACCGCCATCCATACCGGTTCATCACCGCCGAGGCTGTATCCGAAATACAGCACCAGCTGCTCGCCCTCCATCGCGATATACATCGGCAGGTTGATACGCCCCATTCTGCCGAGCGAGGCAGTCGCATCTATCTTCATCGTGAAAGGCTCGAGTATCCATTCGCAGCTGGCATTGAGGCGGATCTTGACAGGCTCCCCGTTTGAGGTGCCGTTAGCCGTCGATTTGAGGTCAAAGCTCATGCTTTGAAGCTCCGCAATTGCTCTGTAAGTTTTCTTGACGGTGAACATAGCGCTCATGCTCTGTGTGCAGCCCGTCATCCCAAGGCACATCACAATGCACAGAACAACGGCAATTATCCTCACAAGCCTCTTCTTCAAATCGCATCCGATCCTTTCAGCTGCCGCAGTACGGCATTTTTTTCACATACACTTTCTTGATAAGTATATATACTCTTCGCGCAAAAATCAAGCGTCACATATTCACGCAGTGTAAATAAAATGTTAACTCAAATTATTAAGAGCTTTATTAAACACGTGTTCGGCAGCGGCTTACTCAATTCAAACCGAAACGGACGTACCCTGACAGGTACGTCCGTTTTCATTGTGTATAGTTATCAGCCGTTGAGAATGCTCATAAACTCCTCGCCGGTGATGGTCTCTTTCTCGTAGAGGTACTTTGCAAGCTCGTCGAGCTTCTCACGGTTGTCGGTGAGTATCTTCAGCGCCTTTTCGTGCTGGCTCTTCACCAGCTCCACGACCTTACGGTCGATCTCGCGCTGGGTGTCCGCCGAGCAGGCAAGCGAGGTGTCCCCGCCGAGGTACTGGTTCGTCACCGTTTCGAGCGCGACCATGTCAAACTCCTCGCTCATGCCGTAGCGGGTTATCATCGCGCGGGCAAGCTTCGTGGCCTGCTCAATGTCGTTTGACGCGCCGGTCGTGATGGAGCCGAAGATGAGCTCCTCGGCCGCACGGCCGCCGGTGAGCGTCGCGATCTTGTTTATAAGCTCGTCCTTCGTCATGAGGTAGTGGTTGCCCTCGTCGACCTGCATCGTGTAGCCGAGCGCACCGGAGGTCCTCGGCACGATGGTTATCTTCTGCACGGGGGCGGAGTTCGTCTGCTTTGCCGCGACGAGCGCGTGGCCTATCTCATGGTAGGCGACGATGTGCTTTTCATGGTCGGTGAGTATCGCGTTCTTCTTCTGGTAGCCCGCGATGACGACCTCGATGCTCTCCTCAAGGTCGGCCTCCTCGACTATCTTGCGCCCGTTCCTGACCGCGCGCAGCGCCGCTTCGTTCACGATGTTCGCAAGCTCCGCACCGGAAGCGCCGGAGGCCATGCGCGCGATCTTGTTGAAGTCAACATTGTCTGCTAGCTTTATCTTCTTCGCGTGGACCTTGAGTATCTCCTCTCTGCCCTTGAGGTCGGGCAGCTCGACCGGTACGCGGCGGTCGAAGCGGCCGGGGCGCGTCAGCGCTGGGTCGAGGGCATCGGGCTGGTTCGTCGCGGCGAGGATGATTACGCCGTTGTTGCCCTCGAATCCGTCCATCTCGGTCAGCAGCTGGTTGAGGGTCTGCTCGCGCTCATCGTTGCCCATGACGTTGCCCTGGCGCTTCTTGCCTATCGCGTCTATCTCATCGATGAACACGATGCAGGGCGCCTTCTCCTTGGCCTGCTTGAACAGGTCGCGCACCTTGCTCGCGCCCATGCCGACGAACATTTCCACAAACTCGGAGCCCGACATGGAGAAGAACGGCACGTTCGCTTCGCCGGCGACGGCCTTTGCAAGCATCGTCTTACCGGTTCCCGGAGGGCCTACAAGCAGCACACCCTTGGGCATGTTTGCGCCGACCTCGCGGTACTTTTCGGGGTTATGCAGGTATTCGACGATCTCGGTAAGGTTTTCCTTGGCTTCCTCCTCACCGGCGACGTCGTCAAACCTTATGCCGTCGGCGGATTTGACATAGACCTTCGCACTCGAGCCGCCCATGTTGAACATCAGTGAGTTCGGCCCGCCGTTCATCATCTTCTTGCTCATCACGTCGCCGATCCAGACGAAGATAAGTATAGGCAGCACCCATGTCAGCACGAAGCTGAGGAGCGGGGAGGTCTGCTCGACGATCTCGCTGGAGAACTCCGCCCCGGCTTTATACAGGCGCTCGGTGCGGTCGGGGTCGTCCATGAGGCCGGTCTTATAGAAGTTCTGCCCGGACTTGTCAGTGAAGATGATCTGGTTGCTCTCGATCTCGACCTTGCCTATATCGCCCTTTTCGGTCATGTCCATGAACGTGCCGTAGTCGACCTCTTTGACGGCTGCGTTCGCCATTGCGGGAACTGCAATGAGGTTAAACAGCAGTACAGCCAGCATGGCGATTATGGCATAGTATATAAGCGGTCTTTTTGGGTTTTTGATTTCTTTCATATTGATCGCTCCTTTTTTGTTTTCGTAATTGGTTATAAGAAGAACTTTTTGTGCAGCGATTCTCTGAGCGGGCGGCATATGCCGATGACTATCAGCATCACGCCGAGGATGAAGCTCACCGAGAACGGATAGAACGACCAGATAAACTCATCGTGTATATGGAAGTTCAGGTTCAGCAGGAACTCAACCAGCACCGTGTACGCGCCCGAGAGGATTATCGTCCCGCCGAAAATGAACAGATAGCCCTTGCGCACATACTTCAGCAGAGTGACTGCCGCGGTGAGGATGAGCCCGGCCGCCGCCGTCACGGGCAGCGCGAAGCTCAAAAACCAGTGTCCGCCGGTCGCGCAGTTTATATACAGCAGGTACAGCGCCGTCATCGCAAAATCTACCGGGATGAAGATGACGGGGTTCGGGTGCCGGAACCAGAGCGGCAGGACTACCAGCGTATAGAGCAGGATCACCGCGCCGACAGCGTAGCCCGACCAGACTATCTTTCCGTTTATCTGCCAGTCGCACAGGAAAGATGTGACGATAGGCAGCAGGAACAGCATCGTCACGACGAACATTATCCCCGAGTGGTTCACCTTCTCCGGCTCCGCTGCCGGCAGGCGCGGGTACTGGGGCTCGCCGTCCGGACGGCTCAGCTCAGGGTTAAAAACAACAGTCCCGCACAGGGGGCATTTCTTCTCGCTGTCAGCCAGCTCGACTCCGCATTTTATACAGTACATCTATCTCTCATTCCTTTCCGCGCGTCAGCGTTCGTTGCTCTCGACCTTGACGTGAACGCCAAGCTCGCGCAGCACCTTGTAGAAGTGCATCTCAAGCTCCGGCTCGGTGATCGAGCGCACGAGGTTGAGGTATATCGTCCCGCCGTAGGACAGCAGCGCGCAGTTGTACGCCGTCCTTGACGGCACGCCTATGATGAAGTCCATGCGCGTCACATACTGCTGCATGATCTCCGGCAGCTTCACAAGGCCGAGGTTCGACATGCACAGGCAGGACTTGCATTCGCCCACCGCATCGAACACCGCCTTCATCGCCGCGTTCTTTACCACCAGCGGCATCACCTTGAGTATCGGCGACTTCTCGCTGTTGACGTTCGTGGCGATTTTGGTGCTCATCTGCTTTGCCGTGACCTCCATGCCCATGCGGTGATGGACATTGTTGCATATCTCCGCAAAGCTGTATTCGCCGAGCTTGGGATCTATCTCAGGCGTTACATAGAGCGCAAAGTTGCGCATGGTCTTGCTCGGGAACAGGCTGCGCAGATTGACCGGTACAAGCACCTTGACGGGCTTGCGCAGCCGGCGGAACGGCACCTGCTCAGCCTGTAGGCGGAGTATTGCCTGCATCATCGCCGCCGTCAGAAACTCCGTGACCGTCGCGTTATACTCGTGCGCCTTTTTGCGCACGGCGTCGGAATCAAGCATAAAGGTCGTCAGGTGCACAAAGCCGTCCGGCTCCGCCTCGCCCTTGAGTGTGTAGGCGGTGGCCTCCTTGCGGCTCGCAGCATATGGGCCGCAGTTCTTGAGGAAGCTGTCCTCCAGCTCCTCGGGCGACGGCTCCTCGAGCCTGCCGAGCACGCCGTTTTCCGCCGGGATGCTGATGCCGTACTTGCGCGTCAGGTACTCGGCGACGAGGGTCTTGAGGAAAATCATCCCGCCAGTGCCGTCGGTGAGCGCGTGGAATATCTCCACGGCTATGCGGTTTTTGTAGGCGATCACGCGGAAAGCGCACTGGCTTATATCCTTATGCGACATATGCGCAAGGGGATAGGCCTGCTCGCTCTGTATCTCCGGAACCTCCGGTACGCGTTCGAGGTAGAACCAGAACAGCCCGCGCCGCAGCCGCACGCCGATGGACGGGAAGCGGCGCAGCGTGACGTCGAGCGCCGTGCGCAGCACCTCCTTGTCGACCGGCTCCGTGAGTGTTGCGGACAGACGGAAGACATTGCTCCATTTTTTGCGCCGCGCGGCGGGGTATATCTTTGCCGCGTTATCCAGGCGCAGCCACTTCTGCTTCTGCTCCGCGGCCATGACCTTTGTGAGAAACTTGTTCATATCCTCAAAGTCGGACATATTCTCATTGAGCATATAGAGCACATAGGCGTGCCAGCGCTCGGGCGCTATGATCATCTGGCTCGAGCACCCGGCCTCCAGCAGCCTTTCATGCATCCTGCGTGAATCGTCCAGCAGTATCTCATCCCCGCCGACGAAGATAAGCGACGGCGGCAGACCCGTGAGGTCGCCGAAGAGCGGCGATACTTCCGGTGCGTCCTTCGGCGTCACGCCTCCGGTGTAGCACCCGGAATAGAAATTCAGCAGCTCCTCGGTGAGCGAGGGGTCGTTATCGCGGTTTGCAGCATAGCTCTCGCCAGAACATGTGAGGTCCGTCCACGGCGAGATGGCGATGATGCCGCAGGGCAGCGTCATGCCCTTTGACTTCAGCCGCAGGCACAGTGCGTAGATGAGTCCGCCGCCTGCGCTCTCGCCGCACAGGCATATCTGCCCCGGCGTGTAGCCCTTGGAGAGCAGATAGCGGTAGCTCTCCTCCGCGTCGTCCACCGCGGCGGGGTAGGGCGACTCGGGCGCGAGGCGGTAGGCCGCGCAGAACACGCGTACCCCGCACTCCGCCGCAAGCGTCGAGCCGAAGCCCTTGGCATATTCAAGGTCGCCGCAGGTATAGCCGCCGCCGTGCAGATACAGCACGACACCGGAGCGCCGCTCCTCCTTGGGGATTATCCACGCGCCCTCAAAGCCCTCAAAGGGGTGATCCTTCACGATGACATTGTGCCGGTGGATGACCTCCATAAGCTCGCCGAGCTTGTCCTGCCCCTTGCGCGTCACCTCAAGCGAGCATGAGGCAACAAAGGGCTTGAAGAAATTGAGCTGCGACCTGACAAGTTTTGCAGAAAGTCCCATTTATCCGTCCTTTACCCCGGCGCACGCCGAGGATGATTGTTAGTCTTAATTTATATATTATAGCAGAAATTTGCAGCCTTATCAAGACGGACGATTGCCCGCGGCTGCCTAATAGGATCATTACATAAGGCGGCCTTTTGCGCAAGATTTTGTTGGCAAAGGCGGCAGCGCATGGTATAATACCATAGTTACATACACAACGGAGGAGCGCTGCGGGATGCGCGGCGCATTTGAGATATGGAAAAACGTGAATTTATCGACGCGGGACGCATCGTGAACACGCACGGTGTCGCGGGCGAGGTGAAGATAGAGGTCTGGCTGGATTCGCCGAAGTTCTTCCGGAGCTTCAAGCGTATATACCTCGGTGAGCGGGAGATGAAGGTCGTCTTCGCAAGGACGCATAAGGATTTCGTGATAGCGAAGCTCGAGGGCATCGACGATATAAACGCCGCGATGGCGCTTAAGGGTCGCGAGGTGACCGTCCGCCGCGAGGATGCGGCGCTGCCGCACGGGGCGTTCTTTTTGCAGGACATCCTCGGCGCGCGCGTCGTCGATGAGAACGGGAACGAGATAGGCGAGCTGGTAGAGATAATGGAGCGCCCGGCGTCGAACGTGTACGTCGTGAAAGGGGAGACGGAGCACCTGATCCCCGCAGTGCCGGAGTTCGTGCTGGCGACGGACGCTGAGAACGGCGTCATAACCGTAAGGCTCATCGAGGGGATGTAAGGCAATGCGCATAGATATAATGACGCTTTTCCCCGCGACGGTCGACGCGGTGCTCCACGAGAGTATCATAGGCCGTGCGGCAAAGAAAGGCATAGTTGAAATAAACTGCGTGCAGATACGCGACTATACCGAGAACAAGCAGAATCAGGTGGACGACTACCCATACGGCGGCGGCTTCGGCTGCGTGATGATGGCGCAGCCGCTCAAGAGCTGCCTCGACGCGATAAAGGCGCAGACGGAGGGGATGCGCAGCCGCGTGATATACATGTCCCCGCAGGGAAAACCATATACGCAGGAGACGGCAAAGCGCCTCAAGCGCGATTATGATCATCTTGTGCTCGTCTGCGGGCACTATGAGGGCGTGGACGAGCGCTTCATCGAGGAGTGCGTCGACGAGGAGATATCGCTCGGCGACTTCGTTCTCACCGGCGGCGAGATCGCGGCGATGGCCGTGGCCGATTCGGTGTGCCGCCTTGTGCCGGGAGTGCTTGCCGATGAACAGTGCTACACCGGAGAGAGCCACTGGGACGGGCTGCTGGAGTACCCGCAGTATACGCGCCCGGAGGTCTGGGAGGGGCGCGCCGTGCCGGAGGTACTGCTGAACGGAGATCACAGCCGGGTGGAGCTGTGGCGCCGCCGGCAGCAGCTTGAGAGAACAAAGGAGAAAAGACCGGATATGTACGAAAAATTCGAGCCGCAGGACGAGACGGACAGAAAGCTTATGAAGGATGTTGAGCGCAGCGACGGGCGCATAAAGCTCACGGAAAAGCTCCAGTGCGTCCCGGCGGAAAAAGAGGACGTTGACCGCATCATGGAGATCGTCGCCTTTGCGCGCAGGTCGCTCAGGGCGCTGAACGTCGACCAGTGGCAGGGCGACTACCCCGACAGGGCGACCTTCGAGGGCGATATCGAGCGCGGCGAGCTGTATAAGCTCATGCACGGGGGCGACCTTGCGGGCTTCTTCATGCTCTCCGACCGCGAGGAGCCGACCTACGCCGATATCACTGACGGCAAGTGGAGCTCGGACGCGCCATACTGCGTCATGCACCGCAGCGCGATAGCCGAGGAGTACCGCGGCAGCGGCATGTCTGGCTACCTTATTAAATGTGTTGAGGAGCTGACGCGCAGCCATGGGCGGCGCTATATCAGGATCGACACGCACCGCAACAACAAGCCCATGCAGAAGCTGCTGCGCAGCAGCGGCTACCGCTACCGGGGGAATATCCTCATCACCGGCGAGCCGGGGCACGACCCGCACCGGCAGGCCTTTGAAAAAATACTGAAGGACAAGAAATGAATCTGCTGACGGACATCAATTATATACATGACCTGCTCGCGCGGCACGGCTTCCGCTTTTCAAAGTCGCTCGGACAGAACTTCCTCACGGCCTCATGGGTGCCGGAGGACATCGCCGAGTCTGCGCTGCTCGATGAGAACACGGGAGTGCTGGAGATTGGCGCGGGCGTCGGCTGCCTCACGCGCGAGCTTTCGGCGAGAGCGGGAAAGGTCGTGTGCGTCGAGCTTGACCGCACGCTCGAGCCGATCCTTGCCGAGACGCTCATCGGCTGCAAAAATGTCGAGATGGTCTATGGAGATATACTCAAGCAGGATATTCCGGCGCTCGTCGCGGAAAAGCTCAATGGGCTGCGACCCGTGGTGTGCGCAAACCTGCCGTATAATGTCACCTCGCCGCTCCTCACGGCGCTTATCGAGGCCGGCTGCTTTGAGAGCATCACTGTCATGATCCAGCGCGAGGTCGCGCGGCGCATCTGCTCAAAGCCCGGCACGGCGGACTACGGCGCGTTCGGTGTCTTCGTGCAGTGGCACGAGGAACCGGAGCTGCTGTTCGATGTGCCGCCGTCCTGCTTCGTCCCGCAGCCGAAAGTGACCTCGAGCGTCATCCGCCTGAAAAGGCGGGAGGAGCACCCCGCCGAGGTCAAGGATGAGAAGCTGATGTTCCGCATCATCCGCGCCGCTTTCAACCAGAGACGCAAGACTCTTGTGAACGCTATAAGCTCCCAGTTGGGCGAAATCACCAAGGAGCAGGCCGAGCGGGCGCTCACAGAATGCGGATATGATACGAGGATCCGCGGAGAAGTATTGGATATTAGTGGTTTTGCGAAAATCTCAGACAAAATATTGGCTATAATAAATGCAGATTTGTGATTAAAATGTATTGAAAAAATGGCGCTTTATGTGATATCCTAAGGAGTGCAGAAGATACTGCATTCACCGTTATCTGCCAAATCTTAATTTACCATAGAAAGGATAAAAAAGATGAGCAAGAAATACGTCTACCTGTTTTCCGAAGGCAACGCAAACATGCGTGAGCTGCTGGGCGGCAAGGGTGCAAACCTGGCCGAGATGACCAACATCGGTCTGCCTGTTCCCCAGGGCTTCACCATCACCACCGAAGCCTGCACCCAGTACTATGAGGACGGCCGTCAGATCAATGATGAGATCATGGCTGAGATCATGCAGTACGTCGCAAAGATGGAGGAAATGAACGGCAAGAAGTTCGGCGACCTCCAGAACCCCATGCTCGTCTCCGTGCGTTCCGGCGCCCGCGCCTCCATGCCCGGCATGATGGACACTATCCTGAACCTCGGCCTGAATGACGACGTCGTCGCCGCCATGATCAAGGGCAACCCCGATCCCAAGTTCGAGCGTTTCGTTTACGACTCCTACCGCCGCTTCATCCAGATGTTCTCCGACGTCGTTATGGAAGTCGGCAAGAAGTACTTCGAGCAGCTCATCGACGAGATGAAGGCCGAGAAGGGCGTCACCTCCGACCTCGAGCTCGATGCTTCCGACCTCAAGAAGCTCGCTGAGCAGTTCAAGGCAGAGTACAAGAAGCAGATCGGCGAGGACTTCCCCTCCGACCCGAAGGTCCAGCTCTACGAAGCTATCCGCGCGGTCTTCCGTTCCTGGGACAACCCCAGAGCAAACGTCTACCGCCGCGACAACGATATCCCCTACTCCTGGGGCACCGCAGTCAACGTCATGCCCATGGTGTTCGGCAACCTCAATGAGAACTCCGGCACCGGCGTCGCATTCACCCGTGACCCCGCCACCGGCGAGAAGAAGCTCATGGGCGAGTTCCTCGTCAATGCACAGGGCGAAGACGTCGTCGCAGGCGTCCGCACTCCTATGCCCATCGCACAGATGGCAGAGCAGTTCCCCGAAGCATACGCTGACTTCGTCAAGGTCTGCGGCATCCTCGAGGAGCACTACCGCGACATGCAGGACATGGAGTTCACCGTCGAGAACGGCAAGCTCTACATGCTCCAGTGCCGCAACGGCAAGCGTACCGCTCAGGCAGCTCTCAAGATCGCATGCGACCTCGTTGACGAGGGCATGATCGATGAGAAGAAGGCCGTTCTGATGATCGACCCGAGAAACCTCGACACTCTGCTCCACCCGCAGTTCGACACCGCCGCCCTCAAGGCCGCAACTCCCATCGGCAAGGGCCTCGGCGCATCCCCCGGCGCTGCCTGCGGCAAGATCGTCTTCTCCGCTGAAGAGGCCAAGGAATGGGCCGCACGCAAGGAGAAGGTCGTTCTCGTCCGTCTCGAGACCAGCCCCGAGGATATCGAAGGCATGAAGGCCGCACAGGGCATCCTGACCGTTCGCGGCGGCATGACCAGCCACGCGGCAGTCGTCGCCCGCGGCATGGGCAAGTGCTGCGTCTCCGGCTGCGGCGCAATCGCCATGGACGAGGCAAACAAGAAGTTCACTCTCGCAGGCAAGACCTACCACGAGGGCGATTATATCTCCATCGACGGCTCCACCGGCAACATCTATGACGGCCTTATCCCCACTGTCGATGCTACCATCGCAGGCGAGTTCGGCCGCATCATGGGCTGGGCTGACAAGTACCGCCGTCTGCAGGTCCGCACCAATGCCGATACTCCTCACGATGCACGCAAGGCACGTGAGCTTGGCGCACAGGGCATCGGCCTGACCCGTACCGAGCACATGTTCTTCAACAGCGACCGTATCGCTGCCTTCCGTGAGATGATCTGCTCCGACACCAAGGAAGAGCGCGTTGCAGCTCTTGCAAAGCTCGAGCCGATGCAGCAGGAAGACTTCGAGGGCATCTACGAAGCAATGGGCGGCTACCCCGTAACCATCCGCTTCCTCGATCCTCCTCTCCATGAGTTCGTTCCCACCGAGGAAGCCGACATTGAAGCTCTTGCAAAGGCTCAGGGCAAGACCGTTGAGCAGATCAAGAACATCATCGCTTCCCTGCACGAGTTCAACCCCATGATGGGTCACCG
>CAVFGM010000053.1:0-4570 GCA_963621955.1 Bacteroidaceae bacterium | reverse complement strand
TGTCTCAAAGGTGCCGATCTGCCTTGCGCGCTCGACTATCTCCTCCTTGTCCATGCCGATAAGCGGCTGGAGTATCGGCAGCGTCATGACCGCCTGTGTGGAGGCCATGGCCTCCATGGTCTGGCTTGCGACCTGGCCGAGGTTTTCACCGGTGACGATGGCCTTGGCGTTGCTGCGCTGAGCTATCTGCTCGGCAATGCGCATCATGAAGCGGCGCATTATCAGCGTGAAATACTCCTCCGGGCACTTGTCGCGTATCTCCTCCTGAATGTGCGTGAACGGCACGACCTCCATCGTCATCTTCCCGCAGTATTCGGTGAGCTGGCGGCCAAGCTCGATGACCTTGTCCTTCGCCTGCTGGGAGGTATACGGGAAAGAGAAGAAGTGCACCGGGATGAGATGCACACCGCGTTTTGCGATCATATAGGTCGACACAGGGCTGTCAATGCCGCCGGAGAGGAGCGTCACCGCGGTGCCGCTGCATCCGACCGGCAGGCCGCCCGCGCCGTGGACAGGCATAGCGTGCACATAAGCGGCAAGGTCGCGCACCTCGATGTGGACAAC
The DNA here is from genome assembly GCA_963621955.1 of Bacteroidaceae bacterium. Lineage (GTDB taxonomy): Bacteria > Bacillota > Clostridia > Oscillospirales > Oscillospiraceae > Limivicinus. The sequence goes on along the minus strand of CAVFGM010000053.1, from coordinate 4,006 downwards.
AAGCTCCGGATCGTGCACGTCGACCTCAATATTCTCATAAGCGTCGCTCAGGGCGTTGCCGACGTACTGGCTCAGTTCGATGCTCGTCATCGGGAAGGCCTTGTCGCTGCGGCGCGTCTCGACCTTGAAGCTCTTCGCGCGCAGCATATCCTCGCGCAGATACTCAATGGCGAGCTTTGCTATCGCGTCCTTATCCTTTTCGCAGGCAGCTGCGCGGGTCAGGCTTATGACGCCGAACACCTTTTTGAGCGCCTCGAACGCCGTATCCATATCGGCTCCGTCCTCGCCCTCGACATAGATTATCGACTGCAGGCAGTAGACACGGAACTTCCCTATCGGCGCAAGGCGGCGGCGGACGTTTGCCGTCAGCTTCTGTTCGAAGCTTCTTCTGTTAAGACCCTTGAGGACTATCTCGCCCAGTTTGAGCAGAATTATATCGTTCATCTGTACATCTCCTTGGTTTTCAGACAGTAAATTGTATTTTAGCATACTATTTCAAAAAACGCCATACATAAGTTGACAATACCTGTAAACCGGATTACAATATCCGCATTCTGTTATAGATTGTCGAGATCAAGAAAATGACTGAATATCTTATCGTAGCGCTCGCCGCGCTTATATCCGGTGTCGTTCAGGGCAGCTGCGGCTTCGGCGCCGGGATAATCCTGATGATCGCGCTGCCGTTTTATTATCCCCTGAGTCAGGCAGCAGGCGTCGCGTGCATTATGAATATAACGCTGATAGCCGCAATGGTGTACCGCTACCGCCGGCACATAAACCTGCGTAAGGTCATTCTTCCGCTGCTGCTGTATGCCGCTGTCGCGACCGGGGCTATCAGGCTCGCGCCGTATGTCGATCAGGCGCTGCTCAAGCGCTGCTTCGGCGGCTTCCTCATCCTGCTGGCGCTGTACCACTTCTTCCTCCACGGGAAGGATCACGGCAAGTGGAACGTCTGGGTCAGCGCCGCGGCGATAATTTTCTCCGGTGTGTGCAGCGGCCTGTTTGCCGTCGGCGGTCCGCTGATGGCGGTCTATTACCTCGCCAATACCGACAGCAAGGAGGAATACCTCGCGACGATTGAGACTCTGTTTCTGCTGAACAATATCTGGAGCACCTGTGTGCGCATCAGAAACGGGATCGTCACTTCGGCGGATCTGCCGGTCATTCTCTTCGGCTCGGTGTTCATCCTCCTCGGCTTTCTTATTGCCAACCGCGTTGTCGATAAGCTTGACGACCGGCGCATGGGTTTTGCCGTCTACACCGCCGTCGGTGTCAGCGGCATATTGAATCTGCTTGGGTTATAAATATGTGTAAAAAAGTGCCCGGTTTCAAATGAAACCGGGCACTTTTTTAGGTTACGCTTTTGCGCTTCCCAAGCTTACTTTTTGTTCTTCTTATTCTTGTGGACGAGCACGAACACGCCGCAGCCGATGATTATCGCGGAGCATGCCATGATACCTATCCACAGACCGATGTTGCTCTCATCGCCGGTTCTGGGCGAAGTGCCGACTTTGAAATTCTCCTGCTGGGTCACGCCGGTGGTGAAGTCCACCTGTACGCTGTAAGTCCCGGTCGGGCGGTTCCTGAGGAAGGAGTTTGCGATCGTGATGACGGCATAGCCGTTCGCGTCCTCTTCGACCGTGTAGTAGCGAGAGCTTATAAGGTCGGTGCCGTTGGCGTTATATACGTGCAGGCAGCGGTAGATAGTCCCGGCCTTGACCAGCTCGTCATAATCGCCGTCGGTGTATATTGTGAGAGTGCCGTTGGAGTTCTTCTGGAAATATGCGCTGTTGGAGATCTTGGTTATCCTCGGTGCAGGAGCCACCTCCACGGTGTAGGGATATGCGTCCTTCGTCTCCGGGTCGGTGTTCTGTGCGGGGATATACTTTGTCAGGCTCGCCGCAGTACCGGTGAGCTTCCCTGTGACCGGAACAAGTGCGCACTCATCCTGCGTTACCTCATCGCCGAACACGCCGCCGGAGATGGAGTACGTCCCGCTGCCGGTGTGGCTGAGATACTTTCCGTCGATGATCTCGCAGAGCGCGCCGTTGTTCACAAGCTCAGTAAATACGTTCTCGCCGCTGAGCTCAGCCTTTGCGTTCGCGCTGACGGTAACGGTGTCAGCTCTGAGGTTCATTATCTTGACCCCGGCTGTGGACATCACAGTCAGGTTCTTCATTCTGCAGCCTGCGCCGTCGATTACGATAGACCTGCTGGCCGTGGCATAATCTCCGCTGTCTCTGAGCAGCGTGACCTTGCCGCCGAGACCGGCCGCATTTATCGCATCCTGGACTGTATCGAACGAGCCCTTATCGACTCCGAGTGCGTCCTCCGCTCTTGCTGCCGGCTCCGCCATAGGCTCAACGCTGAATCTGCCGGGGTTCTTAGCGTCTGCGCAAGGGACGTATCCGTCCGCGCACTGCACCTTGGGCACTTCATGCTTGAACGAGCCGCCGTAAATATCGACCTTGATACCCTCGAGTGCGATGGACTTCACGCCGACATCCTCGCTTACGCCGTCGATCATGCCGCCGTGTATTTCAGTGCTGCCAAGCTCAACATATACGGCCTTGTCAGTTCCGCTTACCGTGCCGTCTTCCATGATGAACTTCGCTTTTGCGCCGTTGACTTCAACGCCGTATCCGGTGCCGCTCAGCTTTCCGCTCTCGAGAGTGACTGTCGCGTTGAGCCCGACCTTGACGGCCGGTGCACCGGAAATTTCACCGGTACCGGCAGCGGAGCTGTCCTTTATCGTCAGGCTGCCGCCGACGATATCGATCGCGTATACGCCGTCCGCGCCGGAGAACTTGTGACCTGCGAGGTCAAGCGTCGCAGAGCCGTTTTTGAGGTCCACGCTGCGCAGGCTCGCGCCGGTCAGATCGGCCAGCAGCTTGACCGTGCAGCCGTCCTCAAGATTGCTCAGTATCTCTTCGTCGCTGCGGCATCTTGCCTTGAGGCTGCCGTCGGCCTTATAGACCTCGGCGACCGCTGCCGTTGCATACATGGTAAAGTCGCTGAAAGAGGTGACCTTGAAGCTTACGGTGTTATCGGCGTTCACGGCAAATTCCGTAAGAGACGCTGCGCTGCCCTTCTTATATGTATCCACGCTGCCGTCGGAATGGGTGTGGACTATTTCCGCCGGAACAAAGCCGCTCACGAGGGGGACTGTGACAGTGATCTCGCCGCCGTTGAACAGAGATGCGTCATAGGGTATAGCCGGCGCAGCCGCGCCGTTCACGCTCAGCCCGATCTCGGGAGTCAGCGAATATATAACGGAGCTTACATTGCCGCCGGCATCTACTGCCGCTTCTTTGACCTCTGTCTTGAGGCTGACATTTATCTCGACGTTATCGCCGGTCTTGAGGTCTGCGGCCTTGCCGAGCAGTGCCTCCTTATTGATCGCGCTGCCTGCGCCCTCGGTCTTTGCGGGAACATCCGCAACAGTGATCCCGTCCGCGGCGCTGACCGCTGACTCTTTTTCATTTACGATCTCGGCATAGACATAGGCGTCTCCGGCCTTCGTCCCCTGCACTACCTTATACAGCCCCGCAAGATCTGCCGCGATGTAGTCATCTTTAAGGAACTTGCTCGGATCGCTTGTATAGTCGCCGCCGGTTATGCTTCCGGTAACGCCTTCCCCAAAGCTGAGGGAGCCGACAAACATTCCGCCTTTGATATCATAGCTGCCTGCGTCGATCTCGAGAGCCGTCTGCGCGGGGCATTCGATCCTGTCGGCCTTGCTCTCCGAGGTATAGGAGCCGTTTAATATTTTCACGCCGACGGTCTTGGCCTCGATCCGTGCATTCTCAGTGCTTGTGACATTGAGCTTGCCCTTTTCTTTGGGGTCGATCACGTTCTGGCATATGCCGTAGCCCTTTGTGGCCTGGACCGTGCCGCCGACTATAACGGAAACCTCTTCCGTCGTCTCAGCCGATATGCCGTTGTCGCCGGTAACGGTCGTGCCGTCAAGCGTCAGACTGCCGCTGTTTATCGCAATCGCAGCAAC
>CAVFGM010000052.1:0-6395 GCA_963621955.1 Bacteroidaceae bacterium | reverse complement strand
AGCACAGCCCTTGGAGAGGGGCATTAAAAACTACTACTCTATAATACAAGGAGATCACTATGGAAAAGGCTACCAAATACGCAGGAACACAGACCGAGAAGAACCTTGAGGCCGCATTCGCCGGCGAATCTCAGGCACGCAATAAATACACCTATTTTGCAAGCGTCGCGAAGAAAGAGGGCTATGAGCAGATAGCCGCGCTCTTCCTCAAGACCGCCGAGAACGAAAAAGAGCACGCCAAGCTCTGGTTCAAGGAGCTTGCCGGCATCGGCAATACTGCTGAGAATCTTGTCTCCGCCGCCGAGGGAGAGAACTACGAGTGGACGGACATGTATGACGGCTTTGCCAAGACCGCCGATGAAGAGGGCTTCCATGAGCTCGCACAGAAGTTCCGCCTCATCGCCGCCGTTGAGAAGCACCATGAGGAGCGCTACCGCGCCCTGCTGCACAATATCGAGACCGCTGAAGTCTTCGCCAAGAGCGAGGTCAAGGTCTGGGAGTGCCGCAACTGCGGTCACATCGTCGTCGGCACAAAGGCTCCCGAGGTCTGCCCCGCCTGCAATCATCCTCAGAGCTATTTTGAGGTCTGCGCCGAGAACTATTGATCAGATAGCAAAAAGCAATCAGCCCGGCCTGCGTTCCTGTAAGCGCAGTCCGGGCTGATTTTGTATCCAACGCCTCATTAAATACTTGTAAAAATAGTATATAGGCAATTGACAAAAATAAGACATTCTTCTATAATACTCCCGGTTAAATGCATCTACCGTTTAATGTATGCCCCCATACGCCCCAAAGGAGGACAAATGAAAACTCTGTTCAAACGCTTTTCCGCCGTATTTCTCGCCGTCATCATGATTGCCGCGCTCTCCGCCTGCGGTCAGGCGGACACGTCCGCCTCTGTCGAGACTGCCGCGCCTGGTGAGTCTTCCGAAAGCCAGAGCAATGACCTCACTGTGAACGTCATGGTTCTCAACGGCACCACCGGCTTCGGCATGGCAAACCTCATGTATTCCGCGCAGAACGGCGAAGCCGCGCTCAATTATAATTTCAGCGTCGAGACAGATGCGAGCAGCGTCACAGCAGCGCTGATAAACGGCTCTGCCGATATTGCCGCCCTGCCCACGAACGCCGCGGCGGCGCTCTATAACAAGACCGACGGCGCCGTTCAGGTCGTCGCGCTCAACACCCGCGGCGTTCTGTACCTCGTCGCGGACAGCAGCCTTGAGATAAACAGCTTTGAGGATCTCCGCGGCAAGACCGTGTATGCACCTGCGCAGAACCCCACCTTTATCTTTCAGTACCTCTGCGAGGCGAATGGCCTCAAGCCCGGTGAGGACGTAATAATTGACAACAGCTATGCCCAGCCCGCCGATCTGAATACCGCCGTCTCCTCTGGTGCGGTGCAGCTCGCCGTTCTTCCGGAGCCTATGGTGACCATCGCCCGCAGCGCGAATGACAAGCTGACCGCGGCGCTCGATCTCACCGCCGAGTGGGACAAGGCTGCGCCCGCCGGGAGTCTCGTGCAGGGCTGTGCGGTCGTCAGGCGCGAATTTGCCGAGGCGCACTCCGCTGAGCTTGCGTGCTTCCTCAATGAGTATAAGGCCTCCGTTGAATCCCTGAGCGCCGATATTCAGGGCAGCGCCGAGAAGATACAGGAGACCGGTATTTTCGCGAAAGCCGCCGTTGCCGCAAAGGCAATACCCAACTGCAATATCTGCTTCATCGCCGGCGCTGATATGAAGAGTGCGCTCTCCGCGTTCTACGATGTCATGTACTCCGTCGCTCCCGATTCCATCGGCGGCAGCGTTCCCGGCGACGACTTCTACTGTGTCCTCGGATGAAGCTTGTCCGTTCAAAGCCGGTCAAGACGCTGCTTGCGGCGCTGTTCTGGCTCTTGCTATGGCAGCTGCTCTCCGCGGCTGTCGGCAGCGCGCTGCTGCTCCCGGCTCCCTTGGCTGTCGTCAGGCGGCTTTTTGAGCTTATGGCTGCGGCGCAGTTCTGGTGCACCGTGCTGCTCTCTCTGCTCAGGATAAGCGCCGGTATCGCGTCCGCTCTTGTCCTCGGCGTCATAACCGCGGTGCTTACCTGCCGCTTCGCGCTGCTCGATACTCTGCTCTCGCCTGTCATCAGCGTCATAAAGACGACGCCCGTCGCCTCCTTTGTGATCCTTGTGCTGATATGGCTCAGGCGTGATTATGTCCCGGTGCTCATCTCGGCGCTGATGGTTTTCCCCGTCGTGTGGGGCAACGTCTCCGCCGGGATAAAAAACACCGACCGCAGCTTTCTTGAGCTTGCGCGTGTATACGACTTTTCATTTATTAAAACCGCGCGGAGCATATATTTCCCGTCGGTGCTGCCGTACTTCCGCTCCGCGTGCTCAAGCGCGCTCGGCTTCGGCTGGAAAGCCGGTATCGCCGCCGAGGTGCTCACCGTGCCCGGCGTCTCGATAGGCCGCATGATCTATGAATCCAAGCTCTATCTCCAGACGACCGACCTTTTCGCCTGGACACTGTGCGTCATCCTGCTCAGCTTTCTGCTTGAAAAGCTCGTACTGAGACTGATATCGGGAGGCGGGAAAAATGCTTGAACTCAAAAACGTCTCTCTCAGCTACGGCGATCTCCGCGTCCTGCGCGATGTGTCCCTCCGCCTTGACCCCGGCGAGCGTATCGCCGTCATGGGGCCGTCTGGCTGCGGCAAAACAAGCCTGCTGCGCGTGATTGCCGGGCTGCAAAGCCCGGGCTCCGGTACTGTCGAGCGCGCGGCGCGGCGGCTCTCTTTCGTGTTCCAGGAGCCTCGGCTGCTGCCGTGGCTCACCGCCGAAGAAAATATCAGGCTCGTTCTGCCCGATGCACATCACGGCGATGACGCCGCTGCTTGGCTCTCACGCTTCGGTCTGAGTGACGCTGCGGATAAGCTGCCCGCGGAGCTCTCCGGCGGAATGAGGCAGCTCGTCTCCCTCGCGAGAGCTCTTGTCTGCACCCCCGACCTGCTGCTTCTCGACGAGCCGTTCAAAGCCTTGGATGCTGCCGCGAAGCAAAACGCGATCACCGCCGTATCCGACGGCACGGACGCCGCTGTCATCCTTGTGACGCACGACGTCCGTGAAGCCGAAGCCATCGGCTGCCGCGTCATAGATTTCACCGAACTGAACAAATGATCTAAAACCCCGCTCCGCACTCTGAACCGTGCGGAGCGGGGTTTTATTGCCGTGCTTATGTTTTCTTTTTTCTCGGCTTCGGCAGCGGCGTCAGCTTCGCGACTAAGGGGAGCAGCTTTTCAACAAGCTCCCGGTTCTCAATGTCGAGGATATACTGCTCCTTCGCCCCGTCATATGGGAAGCCGCATTCCGCCCCCGCCATAAGCTCCGACAGCTCCGGCAGCTTCTTCACAAAGACCGTGTTGTCACACACGGTCAGCACCGGCTTTCCGCCAAGATAGACCATGTATTCGCCGAACATTTTCTTTGTGCTTATATCTCCTACGCCCTCTATCTGCTCGCAGACAAAATCAATATACTCTTTCGATGTTGCCATACCGTCTCCTCACTCGGTTATCTCTATGCGGTTGCCCTCCGCGTCGAGGACGCAGCTTTCGTAGTACCCGTCCCCTGTCACTCTCGGCCCGCTCACAACGGCGTAGCCGTCCGCTCTCAACTGTTCGGTGAGCGCGTCGACCTCCCTGCGGCTGCCTACCGCAAACGCCAGATGCGCAAAGCCTGTTCTGAGCGGCAGCTTATCCATGTCCTGAAGCCCCGGCGCAGTCATGAGCTCCAGCCGCGCACCGCCGTCAAAGCTCAAAAAGTACGAGCAGAAGCCGGTGTTTCTGTTGCGGTACATTTCCCCGGCACTCGCCCCGAAATACCGCGTGAAGAATTCCTTCTCCGCCTCTATGTCGTTTACATATACCGCTGCGTGTTCAATTCTCATCCTGCACCTCCGTCGTTATATCGTCAAATAAGCTCGGTTCTGTGTACGTCCCGGCCTTGTTATACGCCGCCGTCTCCGGTATAAAATTCTTGCCGATACGGTGATCTATCCCGGCCTTACGTGCCTGACTGCGCTGATACGGCCGCCTGACGCTGTACATCTTCCCGTTCTTTATAAAGTGCGCGCCCGTCTGATGAAAGCGGAACGGCACATCTTTCTCCACGCACTGGCGGCGCAGCTCAAGCACCCAGTCATAGTTGCAGGGCCTCGCGTCACGTCCGGACTCTCCGCCGACGGATACCTCCTCAATTTTATCGTCAAGGTACTCCGAGATGTCTAACCCCTCGAGCAGCGGCACCGCAATGATCGACCGGTGCTTTATAGGCAGCGCGCGGAATATAGGCAGGCGGTAATCCGCCATGCTCTGGTTCTCCACCGTGCAGCCGATCAGCACATTGTCGTATCCCTCGCCCCAGTCAGATGGCAGGCACTCTTCGAGCCTGTCAATGCGCTTGGTGAAGAAATAAAACCAGCAGTCCCGCCGCTCGCGCATCATCTTCCAGCACTCTCCCCGCCACTCGTCCGCGTCCTTCAGCAGGAAATCCGAGGTGAAGCAGGTGAACACTATCCTCCCCAGCGGTATCTTGTAGCTCCCATCGCGCTTTCTCTTTATAGGCAGGTCAAAATTTCCTGTCTTGCGGCAGACGCTGCTCGCCTCCGCCGCTCCGTACATCTCATCCTGCCTGTATACATAGCAGTACCTGCAGCCGGGACTGATCTTCGTGCAGCCGTGCCACGGGTTCCAATCGGCATATATTTCGTTTTCCGCCATCATGCTCCCGCCCCCCTGCCAGCTTTTTCCTTGACCATATAATATAGGCCATCCTAACTTCTGTCAACGACCGTATTTGCCTTCGTCCGGCCGTGACATTCACTGCCAGACTGCCCATTTTCGCTGGAAAATCAGCATGTTCAGCGCAAAGCGCCGCCCGGACGGGCGGCGCTTATTAATTATTCTTCAGTTTTTATCTCACCGTGTTTCTTTTCAAAATCCTCAATATACTTGCGGATCAAGTAAATGACCTCTCCGTTCGCGGAACGTCCGTCATACTGAGAAATATAATGCAGCTTGTAATGCAGTTCGCTGTCTATCCGAAGTCCAAGATGCTTGCTTTTATCATTTTTTATTCTGTCCATAAACTCTCCGTGCAGATCATTGTGTACTTAAATTAAATTCTGCTTGAGTTTATTTTAAGGACAAGTTATAATTCCATGTAAGAAATGTACTTAAAATGAGTACGCAAAATTTGCTATTAGGAGAGAAATATATGGACAAAGGCACTGCATATTTCGTCAGACGGCCGTCGACAATTTGCGATCTTCGCATTCCTCATCTGCTGTCTTTGGAAAAAGAGTTCGATATAGTAAAAACGATACAGCTTTCATGGATCGATTACGAAAACTTTTGCTTTGATTTGTTAGCTGACAGGCAATTCCTATCCGATAATGCACACCTGTGCTCTGACTATCCTCGCTTCAAATGCCTGTATGTAAAAGCTAATGGCCACTCGGACGGTATTCTTGTTATTCCTGATAATCAAGCATATGTAAAATTTGCGGCCTATTACGGCTAAAGCTCAACGTTTCTTATAAACACCAGCGCCGCCCGGATGGGCGGCGCTTATTAATTATTCTTCAGTTTTCTCTTCTGCTCTCACTGTCTTTCAAATACTCGTTCAGGTAATCCGATGCCTGGCTGAGGATTATCAGTATGCAGCAGTCCGCCTCCATGGCGTCGCGCCGTGCGATCGCTTCGGTCAGCTGCCCGAGCTTCGGCAGGCTGCCGCGCAGCTCGGCAGGGTCTTTGTAATGCTCCTTGATGAGATTACGTATCATCTTCTCAAAGCTCTGGAACACGATAGCATAGGCCGCGTTCCCGGATATCTCGGTGATGCACTTGTGGAAGAGGTACACCTCATCCGCCGCATCCTCGTCGCTGGCCGTGAGCACTGCCTCCAGGCGCTTTTGCAGAGTCTCCAGCGACTCCGGTGTGAGGTTCGCGCAGGCAAGGCGCGTACACTCCCGCTCAACTAAGATGCGCAGCTCCATCAGATCCTTGAACAGTGCGCTGTCCACCAGCGCGGAGTCATAGCTCATAATTGCCGCCAGCGTCTCGGGCGTCGCGTTGCGGACATAATCCGCCACGAATGTCCCCCTGCGCGGTACGATGCGCAGAAAGCCCATGCGCGCCATATCAAGTATCCCCTGATTGACCGAGCCCCGGCTTATCCCGAGCTGCGAAGCAAGCTCGCGCTCCGGCGGCAGTCTGTCCCCCGGCTTCAGCTCGCCCGAGAATATCTTTGTCTCCATGATCTCGACAAATCCGGCTTTCAGGCTCTTTTTGTCGTCTGCGCGCATCTTGCTTCATCCTCCGCAGTTAATATATGATACCATCAGTTGACAAGAGC
>CAVFGM010000051.1:0-9551 GCA_963621955.1 Bacteroidaceae bacterium | reverse complement strand
TGTTTGTCCTGATCGCCGTTTTCATTAATTTTGCCACAGCGCTGTGCTTCGTCGCCGGTGCCGGCTGCTCCATCCTCGCTGGCTTCTTCGGTATGCGCGTCGCCACCAAGGCCAATGTCCGCACCGCAAACGCCGCCCTTGAGCATGGCATGAACCGCGCCCTCTCCGTCGCTTTCTCCGGCGGCTCGGTCATGGGCATGTGCGTCGTCGGCCTCGGCCTTCTGGGCTGCAGCCTCATTTATATCCTCACCGGCCGCTATGACATTCTCTTCGGCTTCTCCCTCGGCGCTTCCTCCATCGCGCTCTTCGCCCGCGTCGGCGGCGGCATCTACACCAAGGCAGCCGACGTCGGTGCCGACCTTGTCGGCAAAGTCGAAGCCGGCATCCCCGAGGACGACCCGCGCAACCCCGCCGTCATTGCCGATAACGTCGGCGATAACGTCGGCGACGTCGCCGGCATGGGCGCCGACCTCTTCGAGAGCTACGTCGGCGCTATCGTCTCCGCGATAACCCTTGGCGTCTCTGCCGTCGGTCTCTTCACCGGCGCCGGCGTCATCTTCCCTCTGGCCGTCGCAGCCGTCGGCATCTTCGCTTCGATCATCGCCACCTTCTTCGTCCGCGGCAGTGATGACTCCAACCCCCATAAGGCGTTGAAAATGGGCTCCTACGTCTCCGCCGTCATCGTCGCGGTCGGCTCCGTTATCCTCAGCTATGTCTTCTTCGGCAGCCTCTACTGCGCCGCCGCGATCATCGCGGGGCTCATCGTCGGCCTCGTCATCGGCTTTGTCACCGAGGTCTACACCTCTGAGGACTATGCTTCCGTCAAGCGCATCGCCAGCCAGTCCGAGACCGGCTCCGCCACCACCATCATCAGCGGCATCGCCGTCGGCATGATGAGCACCTGGGTTCCCATCGTCCTCATCTGCATCGGCATCTATATCTCCTATTCCGTCACCGGCGACCTCTACGGCATCGCCCTCGCCGCTGTCGGCATGCTCTCCACCACCGGCATTACCGTCGCCGTCGACGCCTACGGCCCCATCGCCGATAACTCCGGCGGCATCGCCCAGATGAGCGGCCTCGATCCTCACGTCCGTGAGATCACCGATAAGCTCGACGCCGTCGGCAATACCACCGCTGCCATGGGCAAGGGCTTCGCCATCGGCTCCGCCGCGCTCACCGCGCTCGCCCTCTTCGTCTCCTACGCCTCCGAGGTCCAGCTCTCCGCCATCGACCTGCTCCAGCCCGATGTCGTCATCGGCCTGCTCATCGGCGGTATGCTCCCGTTCACTTTCTCCGCCCTCACTATGGACTCTGTCTCCAAGGCCGCCTATAAGATGATCGAAGAAGTCCGCCGCCAGTTCCGCGAGATCCCCGGCATCTTTGACGGCACCGGCAAGCCCGATTACGGCACCTGCGTTGCCATCTCCACCAAGGCCGCGCTGCGCGAGATGATTGTCCCCGGCCTCCTCGCGGTCGTCTGCCCGCTGCTCGTCGGCATCCTGCTCGGCCCAGCCGCGCTCGGCGGTCTGCTCGCAGGCTCCCTCGTCTCCGGCGTCCTGCTCGCCATATACATGTCCAATGCCGGCGGCGCGTGGGATAACGCCAAGAAATACATCGAGAGCGGCTCGAACGGCGGCAAAGGCTCCGACGCTCACAAGGCCGCCGTTGTCGGCGACACCGTCGGCGACCCGTTCAAGGACACCGCCGGTCCCTCCATCAATATCCTCATCAAGCTTATGACCGTCGTGTCGGTCGTCTTCGCTCCCGTGTTCATCAAGATCGGCGGTCTGCTCTGATTCTCCGCCGAAACTGTACTTGCAATTTGCCCCGCCATACGGCGGGGCAAAATTTTTTATTTCTTCATCTGTTTTGCGATCTGATCGGCTCCCGTGGCCGAAAGCCCCGAAACAATGCCCACCGCTATCGCGTTGATGATGTCCCCCGCCGGGAACTCCGGCACGGTGTACATCGCCGCGATGCCGAGCAGCGCCCCGGCAGTGCCGCATATCACCGGTATGTACTTGTTGTCCGCGGGGCTTATCTTCACCGCCTCGCCTATGAGATAAGCGATAACGCCTATCGCTGCGACTCCTGCAACTCCCATGAATTCCATGCTCATTCTCCTTATCCTATATGTTTTTCCAGCGCCGTCATGCGCCTGTCCATGACGCGTATCTGCTCCTCGACCACCGGCACGCGCCGCGCGAAGTTGTTGTGCTCCCTGACCTCGCGCGTCAGCTCCTCAAGTCTCGTCTCCGTCACGGCCTGCGAGCGGCTGTTGCTGATAAGCACGCCCATCAGCGTCAGCAGTCCCGTCACTACCGCGCCCGCTATCGTCTCCCACATTTTTCCTCTACCCTTTCAGAAGCCTGCTCCATGTCCTCTCTCCGCAGACTCCGTCCGTTTCTTCTCTCTTTACTCTCTGGAAAGCGCGCAGCCCATCCTCCGTCGCTTCGCCGAACTCGCCGTCCGCACCGTACCAGCCAACACCGAAGCCGCGTCCGCGCAGCAGTATCTGCATCGCCCTCACCGCCTCGCCGGTGTCTCCCTTTCGCAGCACCGGCAGCTCAACGGCGGCATACTCCGCCGCCCGCTCTGTCTCCTGTTCCTCCTCCGTGTACCGCAATACGCAGTCCCACGGATAGTTATAGTACCCGCGTGTGCATATCTCGCGCCCGGTCTGGTCGCCGGTCTGACCTCCGGTCACGCCGCCGAGCTCGTTGATGCTTGCCTGCACTATCCGCCCACCGCCTATATATAGGCTGGTGTGGTGGACGTGGTTCAAGAGCACGTCCCCGCGCTCAAGCCCCGCCCCGGTGTTAAGGTCGACGCTGCCCGTCACGTCCTCAAAGCCGCACCTCAGCATATCCCCGCGCATATTTCCCGTGTATGTGCAGCTGAGCGGAACCCCCGCTTTCCTGAAAACGGATATCACCAGACTGCTGCAATCATAGTCAGGCCCCCAGCGGCCGGTCTGATCGTAGCCGTGGCTGTCGTCCGCTGCGATCTCCAGCGCGTATGCCGCGGCGCTTTCGATAACGCCCATCGTCACTCTTCCTCAAGCAGGCCGCACAGCTCGTCGTATTCCGCAGTGCTGAGCTTGCCCCCGGCGTAGAACACGTCGAGCCTTGTCTGCATATCGGCAGGATATCCCCCGCGCCGTATCGTCCTTTTGCACACTCTGTATATCAGATCACTCATCGTCCGTTCCTCCCGTTATGTTTTCATATTCCGCGTCGAGCAGCGCCATGTCCAGCTCCGCGATGTCCGCCTCTGCCGCCGCGAGCTTTCCTGTCAGGTACGCCGTCTGCGCCGCGTATGCTTCGCCCATGTCTTTCCACGGGCTTATCATCTCCGCGCCCGTGAACTTTTCTCCGTCCTCGCGCGTCCACGTCCCGCCCTCTGGGACGAAGCGGTAGCTCTCTATCCACTCTGGGCACTTGCCGTCGAAGAAACCTGTCTCTATCGCCCTGCGCCCCTCCGCCGCCGAGACGTGACACTTAAAATCACTGTCGATATAAATGATCATGTCCTGCCCTCCTATGCCAGTTTTATCTTCGTTACCGTCATGGATACGCTGCTTGCGGTACCGGCGGCAGCTTTGATTCCGACGTAATATGTGCCGGTAAGATTTATATCCAGTGAAAGAGTCTGCGCATCATTGGCAGTCGGCTGCGCTGATGCCACAGGGTCACTCAGGTCAGCGTTAGCCGATACCAGCAGCTTGCAGCGTTCGTTGCCGCCCCAAGAACTGCTGTGAGTCTGTGCGGAGACAGTGGCTTGTATCTTTGTGAAGCCGGTAAGAGAAATTTTATTTGTGGTGCGGTCATATGCCACATTGCTGGTTTGGTTTACAGCTACATAGAGCTGGTTGTTTGTCTTGGTGGCAGTCGCGCTTGCGCCCGTAGTCACAGCTGTCCATCCGCCTGTCTGCGCGGTGTATTCGTTGCCTGCGTCGTATATCGTGCCGTCCCAATAGACCAGCGTCACCGTCGCGGCCTGCCCCTCGGCTGTGATGCTCACGGCCTTGCTCGCGCTGTCGCTGCTCTTGACCGCCTTGACCGTCCACGTTCCGGCGGAGGGGATAACGAATATCGCCTTGCCGCCCGTGCCTTTCGCCGTCAGCGTCAGCGTACCGTTCGTGCAGGTGCAGACGCTCCCCGAGGGGTATGTCACGCCGATGACCGCGTAGGGTGTTCCCCCGCCCCGGCGTGTTATGAATGCTTCGCCCATTCCTTTCCCCTCACTTTCTTATGCAGCGTATCTGCAGGGGTATCGATACCGTCGGCTTTGCCTTGGCATAGAACGTTATCTTGTTTGCCGCCGTCACCGCGCGGTAGATAAGCGCCCATGCGTCCGCCTGCTTCTCCGCGTCCGCAAATGTCGCCGACAGCACAAGGTCTATCAGCGGCTTGTCCGTCGCGAGTATGCCGTTTATCGTCTGCTCCTTGGTGTAAGGCGCGGCACTCCCGCTCCATGTGGTGTTCAGCGTCGCCGTGTAGTCGACCGACACCGCGTGGTCTGCAAGCTTCGCCGTCGTCACAGCCTTGTCCTTTATCTTCGCCGTCTCGACGGCCGAGGCTTCAAGGTTCCCCGCCTTTATCGTTATCGGGTCAGCCCCGTCCGGCAGGTGCCGCGCGTTGTGGTAGGGCATCGCCGTCAGCGCCGCATAGAACGTCGCCTCCGTCCCCGTGTACCCGGCCTCTACCGCCGCGGCATACGCGCTCTTGCCCGCGGCTCCCGTCTCGCCCTTGGCTCCCGCCGCACCGCGTATGTTCTGCGTCGCCGGGTTATCTAATCCGCCGTCGTTCGTCCAGCTCAGATTTCCGTTGCCGTCAAGGTGCGGGGTAAAGGTCGTGCCTGCCGCGCCGGTGTCGCCTTTCGCGCCCTGTATCGTGCCGTTGTTGACCCACTCTCCGCTTACTCCGTCGTAGATGTACACGTCGTAGGGCGCGGCACTTCCCACGCAGTAGGCGTCGCCCGGTGCCGGCTCCGGTACTCCCTCCTCCAGCGCAGCGGTCGATGCGTAGTAGCCCTTTATCTCGAAGCTCTTGCCGTCCTTGCCGTTGAACTTCCCCGCGTCCGCCGCAGCCTTTACCGCCTGCGCCGTCAGAAGCGCCTGCGCGGCCTTCGCGTCTATCTGCTCCGCCACGCTCTGCGGCAGCACGTGCAGCGGCGCATCTATAAGGCCGCTCTCCTTTACCGTCAGTATTACTACGACCGTCGTCAGTCTCGCCGTGTCCTTCGTGCCCGTCAGGTATATCTCCCATTCGCCCGCCGTGAGGTTCAGCGCATCCTCTTCGGTGATGCGGTCCTCCCCGTCAAGCTCTATCCGGTGTCCACCGCACACCCTCGTTCGGCGTGCCCGTGCAGCCGTAAAGCTCAAGTATGCACCGCACGGTCGGGTCGTCCGCTATCAGCGTCACCGCTCCCCCTCCTTTATGATCATCCAGCACTCCCGTCCTCCCGCCTCCGTAATCTCATTTTTATAAGATTACCCCTTGACTTCTCCTCCGCTTTCTATTAGAATAAAGTCGTGAGCAGCCCTTTCAGCGGCCAGATATCTTTCTTTTGTCTGATTCGCCTCGAATTATATCTTATCTTTTTAAGATTTTCCAGTGTCTGCTCCCTCTTTTTTGCGATTTGTCATTATGCACATATATGGGGTGATTCTTTTGTTCAATTATGAAAGGTTTGATTCCCTCCGCCGGTCGAAGGGCATCACGCAGAAATTCATCGCGCAGTCCCTTGGCCGCAGCGCCACTCTCTGTCAGGACTGGAAGCAGCATAAGTCCCAGCCGAACGCGGCGCAGCTGTCCGTCCTCGCCTCCATCCTTGATACCACCCCCCAGTACCTCTGCGATGAGAGTGACGAGGTCTCCCCTCTCTCCTCCGATGATGAGCTTGAGCAGCTCCTCACCGCCCTGCGCAACCGTGAGGACATGCGCCTGCTCTTCAAGCTCGCCAAGGACGCCACGCCCGACGATGTCCGCCAGGCCGTAAAGATCATCGAAGCCCTGAGGGCGTCAGAATAAGCTTGCCATGCTCGAGTATTATGTCCGCCTTGTCTCCCTGCCCCGCGCCGTCGAGGGCGTCAGCGTCCCGAATGATGACGGTAGCTTCGATATCTATATAAACTCCCGCCTCTCCCCGCAGCAGCGTGAGGAGACGCTTGAGCATGAGCTGCGCCACCTGAAGCAGGAGCATTTTTATCTCGACCTGCCTCTGTCGTGCATGGAGCGTCAGGCCGACGGCGAACCGCTCAACGTCGTCCTCCACCCGCCGCAGGGCAAAGTCCCCTGCTTTTATTCCGAGTCCGCCCTTGCCCATTGGCTCCGGACAGTTTCGCTCCAGCAGCATATAAAGTTTTGAGTCCGTGTTTCAAATACACTTGACTTTTTCTCGCGGACGCGCTATATTATCCCCGCCCTGTATTATCGTTCAGCAAAGGAGATCTTCCTATGAAATATATCAGCACCCGCGGCGCATCGCCCGCCGTGTCCTCCGCTCAGGCCATCGTCAACGGCCTTGCTCCTGACGGCGGACTTTATACTTTCTCCCCCGCAGAGCTCCCGAAGCTCGATTGGCAGCGCCTCATTACGCTTGATTACTATCACATGGCCGCCGAGATAATCTCCGCGCTTCTCCCCGATTTCACCTCTGAGGAAATGCTCAATCTTGTCCGCCGTGCCTATACCGGCAAGTTCCCATCTACGGAAATTGCCCCCACCGCTGCCGTCGGCGATATGTCCGTGCTCGAGCTGTTCCGCGGCCCCACTTCCGCTTTCAAGGATGTCGCCCTCTGCCTGCTGCCCTATCTCATGAAGGCTTCGGCTGAGAAGTGCGGCAGCGCTGAGAAGATCACTATCCTCACCGCCACCAGCGGCGATACCGGTAAAGCCGCCCTTGAGGGTTTCCGGGACGTTCCCGGTATTGACATTGCCGTGTTCTATCCCCGTGACGGCGTCAGTGCCGTCCAGAAGGCGCAGATGGTGACGCAGGAAGGACGCAATGTCCATGTCTGCGCCGTCGACGGCAACTTTGACGATGCCCAGTCCGGCGTCAAGCAGATTTTTGAGTCCGTCCGTGACCGCGGCCTGTCCTCCGCAAACTCGATAAACATCGGCCGACTCGTCCCTCAGGTCGTGTATTATTTCTCCGCTTATGCCGACCTGGTCAAGCTGGGCCGCCTGACCCCCGGTGCGAAGCTGAACTTCACTGTCCCCACCGGCAACTTCGGCGATATCCTCGCCGGCTTCATCGCCGGTGAGCTCGGTCTGCCCATCGGCCGCCTTATCTGCGCATCGAATGAGAACAACGTCCTCACCGATTTTCTGCGCACCGGCACCTATGACCGCCGCCGCAGCTTTTACCGCACCCTCTCCCCGTCTATGGATATCCTCATTTCCAGTAACCTCGAGCGCCTGCTGTACCTTATGAGCGGCGACAGTGAGCTTGTTTCCTCTCTTATGCAGCAGCTCAAATCTGACGGCTTCTATACCGTCCCCGCCGCGCTTCTCGAAAAGATCCAGTCCCGCTTCTGGGCTGGCTGCTGCGGCGATGAGGCCACTGAGGAGACTATCCGCGAGGTCTGGGAGCGCCATTCCTACCTCTGCGATACGCATACCGCCGTCGCGTGGAATGTCGCGCAGCAGTATGAAAAAGCGGCTGGGTCACCCGACCCAATGGTCGTGCTCTCCACCGCCTCGCCGTATAAGTTCCCCGCCGCCGTGCTCAGCGCCATCGGCGCAAAGTGCGCCGGGGATGAGTTTGATATGATGTACGCGCTCGAAAAAGCCACCGGCGTCCCGATGCCCGCAAATCTCCGCTCCCTGCGTGAGCGCCCCGTGCTGCACACCGGCTGCGTAAAGCCCGGTGAAATGCGCGGTTATGTCCTTGATCTTCTGGAGGGAAAAGCATGAACAGCGTTACCGCCCGCGTCCCCGCCACCACCGCGAATCTCGCCTGCGGCTTTGATACTCTCGGCTGCGCGCTGAGCCTTTATAATACCCTGAGCTTCACCCTGTCCGACCGCCTGTCCTTTACCGGCTGCGATGAGGAGTTCCAGACTCCCGATAATCTCGCCTGTCAGGGCTTTGACGCCGTGTATGCCCGCCTTGGCCGCCCGGCTCCCGCCGTGCATATCGACATCCGCGCCGATATCCCCGTCTGCCGTGGTCTCGGCTCCTCCGCCGCGATGCTTGCTGCCGGTGCAATGGCGGCAAACGCCCTCTCCGGTGCGGAGCTCTCAAAAGCCGAGCTTCTCTCCATCATCACCCCCATCGAGGGTCACCCGGACAACCTCGCCCCGGCGCTCTTCGGCGGCCTTGTCGCCTCCACCTCGCGTGACGGGAAAGTCTATTCCGCCCATTATCCGGTGCATGAGTCGCTGCATTTCGTCGTCCTCTCCCCGGATTATACCCTCAGCACCCATAAGGCCCGCGCCGCCCTGCCCGCAAGCGTTTCCTTTGCCGACGCGGTCTTTGACCTCTCGCATCTCGCCATGCTGCCGCATGCTGTCGCCCTCGGCGACGAGGAGATGATTTCTATCTGCCTGTCGGATAAGCTGCACCAGCCCTACCGCTTCCCGCTCATTCCGGGCAGTGATGATGTCCGCCGCATTGCTGAAGACTTAGGCTGCAAGGCTTTCTGCATCAGCGGCGCAGGGCCGAGTCTTCTCTGTCTGACGCGTGACGCTGCCTTTGCCGAAAAGCTCTCCGCCGCCGTCGCCGAACTTCCTCACAACTGGCAGGTGCGCGACCTCGCCGTCGACCCCACCGGCGCGGAAATAATTTAAGCTTTCAACATTTCATTGCAAAAAAAGACCCCGTCAAAGCAAAACATTGCCTGACGAGGTCTCTTTATATTTCATCTGAGTTTGCAAATATATTCATTCCCATCAACAGATACTATAACTTCCAAGCTTTTCCCGTCATATGCCGCAGCCTCCGGTAATTGTGCCAGCATATGATACTGCATTGTCTGAAGCGGATTTATGGTATAAAGTGATGTAAATTGTTCAAGATCCCCACCGTCATTAACTTCCACGACCGCTTGACATATGTACTCATACTCGCCATCATACAGTACTTTCACCCCATCTACAACACCGTCCTGCCTTGCTGCAGTCGATGCCTGATTTTTTATCGGCATAATCACATCTATGAAAGTGCTTCCACTCGGGGCTTCAAAATAATGGTAAATACCCGTTGGATTTTCCGGCATAATTGTTTTTGCAATTTCGTACCGCTCAATTGAAAAAGAGCAAATACTTGGTATGCTCACGTTCTGATTCTTTGTGATAGTCGTCGTATTATCGTTGGAGATTTCCGTTATCTCTGCCGGTTCTTTTTCTCCGCTTTTTCCCGCCCCATTCTGATCATGCATAAATACGAAATATAGTACTATGCCAGCAATTAAAACAATAATAAGCAAGCATAGCGCTATCACCCCGAAAACTCGCTTATTAAAAAATTCTCCCTTATTATTTTCGCGCAAATTGCAAGTGCAAGTTGGACACCTGCACGGTAGAAATTAGTTAATCAGAG
>CAVFGM010000050.1:0-2889 GCA_963621955.1 Bacteroidaceae bacterium | reverse complement strand
GTCAGCCGGAATAACTTTATATTTTTTCACTGTCCTATTGACGGGGTGCGGTTCAGTGCAAAAACAGCACCTCCGGTTTTTGATTTACGTAATATAATAAACATAAAAAAGTTTACATAATCATACACTGAAAAACGAATTGCCGTCGAAGGCACAGGCGGAGAAGAGAAAGGCGACGGCGCTGCGGTAGTCAGGCAGGGTCTTTGACTTGAACACCGCCTTAACGGCCTTTGCCTCGCCGGGGAACATATGCTGCATATAAAACCACAGCTCCTTGAGCCGCGCCATGGCGTGCACCGGCGAAAGTCCCGAGGCGAGAAATTCTTCAAGCAGTGCGTCATGAAAGCTTTGCAGCTCCTCCCGCTCAAGCGCCCTGCCGCCGCGCAGCATACGGAACAGCGCGGGGTTCGCGACCGCGCCGCGGCCGATCATCAGCCCAGATACCTCCGGGCAGCGCACGAGCACGGCCTGCGCCGCGGCGGGGGAGAAAACATCCCCGTTATATTCGACCGGGAACGGAAAACTGTGAAGCTCTGCCGCGAAGCCGTCCATATCCGGGCGGCTTTTGTACATCCCGGCGCGGTCGCGGCTATGGACGATGAGCCGGGAGATGGGGTACTTGCTGTATATCTCGGCAATCGCGGGAAACTCTGCGGTGTCGGCAAAGCCCATGCGCGTCTTTACGGACACGCGGATCGGGCAGGCGGCGAAGATATCCGCAAGGACGCCGTCAAGCGCGGCGAGGTCGCGCAGCATCCCGGAGCCCTTATGCTTTGAAACTACAGTCCCCGACGGGCAGCCGACGTTGAGGTTAATTTCATCATAGCCGAGAGCCTGAAACTCCTTTGCAACTGAGATAAAGGGCGCGGCACTGCTGCACAGAAGCTGCGGGACGAGGGTCAGGCCGGGGTTGTTTTCAGGCAGCGTGTCCCGGAAACTGCCGATCTTATAGTTGCCGTTGCCGTCGGGTGCGATGAACGGTGCGTAATACACGTCCGCGCCCGGAAACATCTGCGCGTGAATGCGGCGGTAGATATACGAGGTGACGCCCTCCATCGGGGCAAAGCTGTAGATCATAACGTAAGGTCCTCTTCGAATGCTTTTTCATCACTATACACTAAAAAAACAGAATAATAAAGATAAAATTATTTTCCGGCAGACATGAAAAATTAATAAATGTCCTGTATAATCAATTGTTACAGAAAACCGGGAGGAATCACAAGTGAAGCATCCGACTCTTGTAAGAGTATTTTCGATAGTTCTGGCGATAATGTGCGTGATAATGCTGGGCGGAGGCGCGTCCGGCTTCAGCAAGGCGGTCAAGGAGCACGATGAGCGCACCGCCGAGGCACAGCGCTATGAGGAGCGGATAGAGACCTACCATCAGGCGGATGAGAAGCTTGCCGGCAGCATCAGCTATGAGGACGCATACAAGGTGCTCAAGGAGCTGCTTGCAGAGCATGACGATGAAGCCTCACAGCACAAGACTGATCTTGCGGAATACTCGGCGAAAAAGGGCGGCTACAAGATGGCGGCGGATCTTATGTATGATGCAAAGCAGCAGCTTGCCGAGGCGAAGGCTCAGGTGGAGGAAGGGAAAAAGCAGCTCGCCGAAAAGGAAGAGCAGATGAAGTTCCTGATAGAACTCTATGAGAACAACAAGGAGCTTGTCGCGGACGGCATAAGCACCGCCGAAAACGGAAAGACCGAGTGCAGCAAGGAGGCCGAGCGGCTTCAGGCCGCTGCAGATAAGCTCAACGCGCTGATCGAGAAAGAGCCGAAGGCACCGGAAGCGCCGACGGAACCGGCACCGGTCGAGAAGCCCGCGGATGAGAGCGACAGTGAAAAGATGGAGGCATACAACCGCTATCTTGAACAGAAAGCGCAGTACGATAAAAAACTCAAGGAATATAGTACGGAGCTTGAAAAATACAAAACAGAGCACGACGACTGGGAAAAGCAGTGTGCCGAGGTAAGGGCGGAGGCCGATTTCTCCCAGAGCGCGCAGGTGCTGCGCGGCCAGGTCGGCGCGCTCGAAGCGCTGGGTGAGGAGATCTCCGCCGCGCTGCCGCCGGAGATCGCGGGCAGCGGGATAGGCGATGTGATAAGCGAGGGCATACTGGAGCAGATAGACCGGCTGGACGGAATGGACGAGAGCACCATGAGCAATGAGGAGTTCCTTTCGAACGCCGAGACACTTATTTCCGCGTTCGATCAGATAAGCCGCGGCTACGGCGCGGCGGGCGACGCGCTCTCAGCGATAGACAGCAAGATAGGAGAGGCAGTGGGGGCTATTGAGCAGGCAAAGGCTCAGCTCGCTTCCGCCGAGGAAATGGTAAAGAAAGGCGAAGCAGAGCTCCAGACGCAGCTTGCAAACCTCTGGTACAACATGGGCGAACTCGACAAGGACGGAGAGCGCCTTGAAGAGGAAAAGGGCAAGCTCGATAAGGAAGCCGATAAGCTCTCAAAACAGCTGCTTGATGCCGATGAGATAAAGGAATTGGAAAACAAGCGCACTTCAATGAAGATCCTGCTGACAAAACCGGCGTCTGTCAAGGCGGCGGTAGAAGCGAGCGGCGATGTTGCCGAGAGTGCAGGTGCGTATCTTACCGCGTACCGGAGCGAAACGCAGAGGCTGTTTACCTGGCGTGTGATAATGTGCACGCTTGCGGTATTCGGCGCGCTGGCTGGGTTTGCCGGGATACCGGCGGCTTTCGAGAAGACGAAGAAGCGCTTCTGGCTGGTAGCGCCGGCGGCAGTATGCCTTGTGTGCGCCTGCGCTGCCGACGGGATAAGCATGTATCTCGGACTCGGGCAGATGTACACGGTAATAGCGGCGGCGATATTTGCCGCGGTGCAGCTTGCCGCGGCGCTGCCCAGGGTAAAGAC
>CAVFGM010000049.1:12661-31650 GCA_963621955.1 Bacteroidaceae bacterium | reverse complement strand
GGACTACTATGACGCTGACTACACCGTCGTGGATGACGACAAGAAGTAATTCCCAAGCAACCCAAGCAAAATAACCTCTTGAGGCGGGGTGCAGCACTCCGCCTCAAGAGTGCGTATTAAGCTACGCGCGTATCGAATAAAAAGGCTCCATGCAGTCCGATGTTTTTGGGGTCGCATAGGAGGTGTGGGCAGCCCATGGCGCACAGCGGCGCTGAGGCTGCAAGGACAAAATGGCTGATAAAAGAGACTATTACGAGGTGCTGGGCGTCAGCAAGGACGCCTCGGCCGATGAAATAAAAAAAGCATACAGGAAGCTTACCAAGGAGAACCACCCTGATCTGCACCCCGGCGACAAGGCCTGTGAGGAGCGCTTCAAGGAGGGCAACGAGGCTTACGAAGTTCTTTCCGATCCCGAAAAGCGCAAGAAATACGATCAGTTCGGCCATGCGGCCTTTGACCCGAACGCCGGTTTCGGCGGTGCGGGCGGCGCAGGCTTCGGCGGTTTTGGCGGCTTCGGCGACTTGGGCGATATATTCGGCGACATGTTCAGCGGCTTCGGCTTCGGCGGCGGGAGCACGCGCAGCAATCCGAACGCGCCGCGGCGCGGCGAGAGCATAGAGACCTCCGTGACCGTGAGCTTTGAGGAAGCGGCTTTCGGCTGCAAGAAAGAGGTCACCGTACCGCGCATCGAGCAGTGCCCCGACTGCAAGGGCACGGGCTGCGCGCCCGGTACCACGCCGGAGATATGCCCCGACTGCAAGGGCAGCGGCACAGTCAAGACCACGCAGCGCACCCCGTTCGGTGCGGTGCAGTCCATGGGTCCGTGCCAGAAGTGCCGCGGCACCGGCAAGATTATTCACCAGCCGTGCAAGACCTGCCGCGGTATGGGCAAGATACGCCGCCAGCATAAGCTGACGGTCAACATCCCTGCCGGTATTGACGACGGGCAGGCTTTCTCCGTCAGCGGTGCAGGCAATGCAGGCTCGAACGGCGGCCCCGCGGGCGACCTTATCGTCACGGTGCTGATCCGCCAGCACGAACGCTTTGAGCGTGACGGTACATCCGTCCTGCTCGAGCAGGACATCAACTTTGCCCAGGCGACGCTCGGTGCTGAAATCGAGGTCCCGACGCTTGACGGCAAGGTGAAGCTGACCATACCCGAGGGCACGCAGAGCGGCACGACTTTCCGCATACGCGGCAAGGGTATTCCGTATGTCCGCGGCAATGGCCGCGGAGACCAGTTCGTCACGGTGAATATCAGGACGCCGAAGAACCTGACTTCCTCGCAGAAGGAGCTGCTGCGTCAGTTCGCAGCATCAATGGGTGACCTTGACGGCGAGTCCGGCAAGAGCATCTTCGGCAAAAAGAAAAGATAAAACATAATACATCTTAAGGCGCTGCGCGGCATATCGCGCAGCGCCTTTGCCGTTTTCTGCGGGTATATGACTCCCCCGCCGCTTGCCATAGCCGCAGGGGATGTATATAATGGACGCAGAAATGATTTCACGAGGTATGAGAATGAGCAGGATCTTACTTTTAGAGGACGACCTGAGCCTTATAACCGGGCTCTCCTTTGCTTTCAAAAAGCAGGGCTTTGAAGCGGACAACGCCAGAACTCTCAGAGAAGCGGACGCGCTGTGGGCGGACGGGAAATATGACCTTTTGGTGCTGGACGTCTCTCTTCCGGACGGCTCCGGCTTTGAGTTCTGTCAAAGGGTACGGCGCACATCAAAGGTGCCGATCATCTTCCTCACCGCGTCCGACGAGGAGACAAGCATCATCATGGGGCTCGATATCGGCGGCGACGACTATATCACAAAGCCGTTCAAGCTCGGCGTCCTCATCTCCCGCATCAATGCCCTGCTGCGCCGCGCAAGCGCTTTCGGCACGGCAGACACTGAGCTGTGCTCCAACGGCATCAGAGTGCTTCTGCTTCAGGGGCAGGTGCTCAAGAACGGCGGGGCGCTTGAGCTGACCGCCGCGGAATATAAGCTTCTGTGCCTGTTCATGCATAACCCGAACGCTGTGCTGACCAAGGGGCAGATATTGGACAAGCTCTGGGACTGCGACGGGAACTATATCGACAGCAGCACCCTCACGGTATACATACGCCGGCTGCGCATGAAGATAGAGGATGACCCGGGTGCGCCGCAGATGCTCCTGACCGTCCGCGGCATGGGCTATAAGTGGAACGTCATCAGCTGAGGTGCGGCATGAAAATACTTGCGAATAAGGATATCCGGGATCTGTTCTGCGCGCTCACACTTGTTCTGTGCGCCCTGCTTCTCATAACCGAGGGCTTAATGTGGCTGAGCTGCCGGAGCTTTTCACCGTGGCTGCCGCTGCTGTTCCTGCCTGCATGCGGCACGGTGTGGCTGCTCTGCCTCAGGTATTTCAAGTGTCAGAACCGGACCATGGAGCAGGCGGTGTCACAGATAAACGCCTATCTCGACGGCGACCGCAGCGCCCGCATCGAGTGCGACAGCGAGGGAGAGCTGTACCGCCTGTTCCATTCCGTCAACTCCATGGCGGCGGTGCTGAACGCCCACGCGGACAACGAGCTGCGCGAAAAGGAGTTTCTGAAAAATACGATCTCCGACATCTCACACCAACTCAAAACGCCGCTCGCGGCGCTGAATATCTATAACGGGCTGCTGCAGGATGATGGCATTGACGCCCTTGCCGTGCGGGAGTTTGCCGAACTGTCCGAGCAGGAGCTTGACCGCATCGAAGCGCTCGTGCAGAGCCTGCTCAAGATAACGCGGCTCGACGCGGGCTCCATCACCTTTGAAAAGGACACGGAAAACGTCGCCGACATGATGCAGGATATTGTGCTGCACTTTGTGTACCGCGCAAAGCAGGAGGAGAAAGAGCTCATCCTCTCCGGTGCGGATGACACTTCTCTTTTCTGTGACCGTGATTGGATCATCGAAGCCATCGGCAACCTTGTGAAGAACGCACTCGATCACACGGATAAGGGCGGCACTGTGCGCATCGAGTGGCGCGCCCTGCCCTCCGCCGTGCAGCTCAGGGTAACGGACAACGGCTGCGGCATCCACCCCGAGGATCTGCACCACATCTTCAAACGCTTCTACCGCAGCCGCTTCTCCAAGGACACGCAGGGCGTCGGCCTCGGCCTGCCGCTGGCAAAGGCGATAATCGAAGCACATGACGGGACGATCGAGGTCGACAGCGAGCCTGGCCGCGGCACAGTGTTTACCGTGAACTTTCTGAATCCTACAAAATTGTAGGATTCCTGTAGGCTCGCAGTAATATCCCGGTGCTATTCTTTCATGCACAGGCCGGAAGAATATGGCCTGTCCCACAGAAAGAGGTATTTGCACTATGGATCTATTAGAAGTCAAAAACATTTGTAAAACCTACGGCAGCGGGGAGACCGCGGTCAGAGCCCTGAAAGACGTGAGCTTTTCCGTACCCAAGGGTGAATACGTCGCAATAGTCGGCGAATCCGGTTCTGGCAAAAGCACGCTCCTCAACATGATCGGTGCGCTGGACACGCCCACTTCCGGCAAGGTGCTGATAGACGGCAGGGACGTTTTCGCCATGGACGATAAGAAGCTGACCATCTTCCGCCGGCGGAACATCGGCTTTATCTTTCAGGCCTTCAACCTCATCCCGGAGCTGACGGTCGAGTAGAACAGAATCTTCCCCGTGCTGCTCGATTACCAGAAACCGGACAAGGTCTACCTTGAAGAGCTGCTGACAGTGCTGAATCTGCAGGAGCGCCGCCATCATCTGCCGAGCCAGCTCTCCGGTGGGCAGCAGCAGCGCGTCGCCATCGGGCGTGCGCTCTTCACGCGCCCCTCCCTGATCCTCGCTGATGAGCCGACCGGCAACCTCGATTCGCAGAACAGCAGTGAGGTCATCGCCCTGCTGAAAAACGCATCGAAAAAGTACGAGCAGACCATCATTATGATAACCCACAACCGCAGCATCGCGCAGACGGCCGACCGGGTACTGCAGGTGTCGGACGGACGGCTTACCGATTTCGGGAGGTGCCGGGAATGAGGAGCTATCTCAGCCTTGTGCCTATCTCCGCGCGCGTCCACAAGCGCCAGAGCCGCATGACGCGCATGTGCATCGTCCTCGCGGTATTCCTCGTGACCTCTATTTTCTCTTTGCTGGAGATGTGGATGGACGGGCAGACCGCGGCCATGCGCAGCAAGCACGGTGACTGGCACATCGCGCTTCAGAACATAACCGAGGATAAAGCGGAGCAGATCATAGGTGCTTCCGATGTAAAGTATTCCTCATGGTTCGATGCGATCAACGCGGATGCGGATTGCGGCTATTACATCAGCGGGAAAAATGCCGTGCTGTACGGCGTCGATGAGGCCTACACCGCGGATATCATGGACTATCCGCTGGAGGGCTCATTCCCGCACACTGAAAAAGAGATCGCCGTCAGC
The DNA here is from genome assembly GCA_963621955.1 of Bacteroidaceae bacterium. Classification (GTDB taxonomy): domain Bacteria; phylum Bacillota; class Clostridia; order Oscillospirales; family Oscillospiraceae; genus Limivicinus. The sequence goes on along the minus strand of CAVFGM010000049.1, from coordinate 27,220 downwards.
GCTGACGCAAAGGAACTGCTCGGTGTACAAGTCGGCGGCAGCATTATTCTGACCACGCCCGCAGGCGATTTAAGCTATACGGTATCCGGATTTCTTGAGGACGACGGGGAATTCAACGACATCATCGACGGGGTCTGCGTCTATATGCGCGCAGCCGCGTTTGATGAAGTGCGTGAGCTGAACGGCATAGAGCCTGCATCCCGGTTCTATATTCGTTTTCAAAGCGAACGCGGGCTTAAAAAGACCATCGCCGATATAAAGGCGCAATACTCCCTCACGTCCGATAACGTCATTGAAAACACGGCCGTTCTGAGCCTTTTGGGCGCGAGCAGCAGCGAGAGCGTAAACGCCCTTTATCCTCTGGCGATCGCCTGTTTTGTCATTATCCTGATCGCGGGCGTCTTTATGATCTCAGGCTGCATGAACAGCAACGTCGCGCAGCGCACGAAGTTTTTCGGCATGCTGCGCTGTATCGGCGCAAGCAAGCGGCAGATAATCCGCTTCGTTCGGCTCGAGGCGCTGAACTGGTGCAGGACATCTATCCCCATCGGCTGCGCACTGGGTACGGTGATATGCTGGATATCGTGCCTGATATTAAGGTTTTTCGTAAAGGGCGAATGGGCGGATATGCCGCTGTTCTCGGTGAGCGTAAGCGGCATACTCTGCGGGGCGGCCATCGGCGTCATCACCGTGTTCATTGCGGCGCAGGCACCTGCAGAACAGGCAGCAAGGGTCTCCCCCGCTGCGGCGGTATCCGGCAATACGGAATCCGCTCCAAACTTCGTTCGTGCGGCAAACACAAAGCTTTTCAAAATTGAGACATCTCTCGGCATACACCACGCTGCGCAGTCAAAGAAGAACCTGATCCTTATGACAGGCTCCTTCGCACTGACGATCATGCTGTTTCTGACCTTTTCGGCCTGTCTTGATATTGTCCACAAGCTGCTGCCGTCCGTGAGCGACTTCACCCCGGACATCGCGATAACGAGTCCGGACGACTCAAACTCCATAGGCCGCAGCATATCGCAGGAGATCTCCGGAATACCGGGGGTGGAGTCCGTTTTCGGCATGATGCACAGCATTGGATCCCCCGCTGAGATCAACGGGAATGCGGCAACTATCGACCTGTTTTCCCACGGAGACACCCTGCTGGACAGCTTCAGACACTCCGTCATAAGCGGAGACATATCAAAGGTGTACGGAAATTCCGGATACGTAGTGGCGGTGTACAGCGACCATACAAGTCTTGACGTCGGAGACACGGTAAAAATCGTGGACGAGGTGCTCGAAGTCGGCTGCGTTCTGTCCGAGGGCGTCGGCAGCATCAGCGGCTCGCCGGTCATCGTATGCTCGGATGAGACCTATACGCGCCTGATGGGTGAGCAGGGCTACGCCATGATCGGCATCATGCTGAAAAAGGACGCATCCGAAGCGGCGGTAAGCAGAATTTATGAGCTGTCGGACGGGTATGTAATTATGGACCGCAGAGCGGAAGATGACACGGTTCAAGGCTCCTACTGGGTGTTTAGGATCGCGGCATACGGTTTCCTCGCCATCATTTCATTGATAACGATACTGAACATTATGAACAGCGTCTCGATGGGCGTGTCGGCACGGATGAAGCAGTACGGAGCCATGCGCGCTGTCGGCATGGAGAGCCGGCAGGTCACGAAAATGATATCCGCCGAGGCAATGACCTACGCCGTCAGCGGTGCAGTTGTCGGTATCTTCTTCGGGCTGCTGCTCCACTATCTTATATACATCAGGATCGTTATCACCCATTTCGGCGGTGCGTGGAGCATTCCATTTACCGCAATTGCTATGGTGCTTCTGCTCGTCATTTTCTCATGCGCCGTATCGATCCATGCCCCGGCAAAGCGCATCCGCAGCATGGCGATCACCGAAACGATAAACGAGCTTTAGGCCGCCTGACATAAGAAAACATACGCCTGAAAAGGGACAAAATGCACGAGCGGCTTTGTTGCAGCGTTTTGCCATACACAAAGTATGCCTTCAACGCTGCGCCTCGCCCTCGCACATTCTGAACACTTTTCAGGTGCAAAGCAGTTTTGCCAAAGATTGTTCGAGCAGAAATCGTTTGAAAAAGCATCCGCATACTTTGTGTATGTGGACGCTTTTTCGGACTATTTCGGCCGGACAGGCAAAGGCAAAACCGTATATTTTCTTGTGTCAGTCGGCCTTTGACGCGCCGGGTTTAATGTTTATTTAATATTCCGCTGTATGCTTATGGTATATTATAGTTAAATACCGCACGATGAGGTGACGCCTATGACCGTCAGACAGAGACTTGCAAGGTCGAACATATGTATGTTTCTTATCCCGCTGCTCATTGCGGCGCTGCTGCTCCTGCTCGGCGGCGGGATCGCGCTGTATATACTTGAGACGACGTATCTCCCCCGGCTCGGCCTGAGCCTTCAGGAGATGCACATGACGCTCGAACAGTACGAGGCCGCGTTCTCGAGCTTTGAGACCTTCATCTGGATATACCTCGGCGCGGTCGGCACGGCGCTGCTGCTGACGATATGTTTCACGAATGTCTATCTCACGCGCTCGCTCTTCCATCATATCTCCGCGCCGCTCGATGAGCTTGTCGCGGGGGTCGAGCGCATCCAGCGCGGCGACCTCGACAGCCCCATCGCCTACGCCGGGAACGACGAGTTCAAGGCCGCGTGCGATGCCGTCGACCTCATGGCCGCAAAGCTCAAGGATGCGCTCGAAGCCGAGCAGCGCCGCACGCAGAGCCGCAAGGAGCTGATAGCCGGTATGTCGCACGACCTGAAAAGTCCGCTCACCTCTATCCGCGCCTACAGCGAAGCGATACGCGACGGCGTTGCGGCGTCGCCCGAGATGCAGAAGCGCTATATTGAGACGGTCTGCCGTAAGGAGCAGGAGATCGAAGACATGGTTAACCGGCTCTTTGAGTTTTCAAAGCTCGACCTCAGCGAGCTGCCGCTGGATATGCGCACGGTGAAGCTGCGCGAGACCATCGCAGCCGTCGCCGCGGACTATACCGGCACGGCGGATATAGACACATCTTCCCTTGCGGGCTGCACCGTCCTTGCCGACGAGAGCCAGCTGAGGAGAATTGCGAAGAACATTATCGACAACGCTGTGAAATACTCCGGGCGCGAGCGCGTTCGCATTGAGATACGCGCGGAGGAGCAGGCGGACAAGGTGAAGATACTCTTCTCTGACGACGGACAGGGCGTTGACGATACTCAGCTCGACAAGCTCTTTGACGTCTTTTACCGCGCTGACCCAGCGCGCGAGCGCGGGAAGGACGGCAGCGGCATCGGCCTTGCGGTCGTGCGCAAGGCGGCGGAGGAAATGGGCGGCAGCACGGAAGCGAGCCGCAGCGCGCTCGGCGGACTGTGCATCGCGGTCACGCTGAAGAAAGGAGAGGACACCAATGAGCAAAATACTGATAATTGAGGACGACCGCGAGATCGCGGAGATCGAGCGCGACTATCTTGAGCTTGACGGCTTTGCATCCGACATTGCGTCCGACGGCCTGAGTGGGCTTGAAAAGGCGCTCAATGGCAGCTATGACCTCATCCTGCTCGACCTCATGCTGCCGGGCATGGACGGCTTTTCCGTGTGCAAGCGGCTGCGCGAAAAGCTTGATATTCCTATCCTCATGGTCACGGCGCGCACGCAGGACATCGATAAGATACGCGGGCTCGGCTTCGGCGCGGACGATTATATTGAAAAGCCATTCTCCCCCGGTGTGCTCGTCGCGCGCGTAAAGGCGCACCTCGCGCAGTACACTCGGCTCAAGCCGCGGCAGGCTGAGAGCTCCGTTATCTCCGTCGGCCCTATCTCCATCGACAGCGACGCCCGCACCGTGGCCGTGCGCGGAGCGGCAGTCTCGCTGACAAACAAGGAGTATGAGCTGCTGCTGTTCCTCGCGCGCCACCCGAACCAGATATTCTCCCGCGAGGATCTGTACGAAATGATATGGGGGCTTGAGTCGATGGGCGACAATATCACCGTCGCCGTGCACGTCAACCGCCTGCGCGAGAAATTAGAGGAGGATCCGGCAAAGCCGCAGCTCATCCAGACCGTCTGGGGTGTGGGATATCGTTTAAGTATTATTTAACATTCCGTTATCTGAAATTTAATCTGCTCTCTCATAATGGGTACAAGCCCAATGAGGGAGCAGATTTTATTATCAACACTTTTGGAGGATACCGGAATGAAAGAACATGTTATGAAGCTCGACTACGCAAAGACCTTCAAGCGCATCATCGTGCTGTTTATCCTGCTTGCCGTCGTCACGGCGGTCGCGATCCCGCTCAGCCTTTCACAGCAGATAAGCGACGCGGCGGCGCTCAAGCAGGAATACGCCCTCGCGAAGCAGAACGCCGCTGACACCGTCGCGGATAGCACCACGGATAACGGCAGCGATAAGCAGGACGGCGAGCATGACCATGAGCACGACCGTGACCGCGAGGAGGACATGTGGAAGAGCAGGATCACCCCGCTGAACGCCGTGAACTACGCCATCATCGGCGGCCTCGGCGTGCTGTGGGCAGTGCTCGTGATCTACTACTGGCTGGCCGTCATCGCGTGGCTCTACAAGAGCGCTGTGAACGAGAAAATGAACAAGTCCCTCTGGCCGATACTCGGAATTTTCTTCAACATCTTTGCCGTCATGGCTTTCTGCATCGTGCGCGACAAGCCGGAAAAGGCGTAATACCAGCCTTAATAAAGGCTTAAAGAAAGTTCAGCCGTCCTTAATGGCATTTTGCCGGAACTATTGGTATGCTGTCGCCATAGACATAAAGTGAGGTGCTTTACCGTGCATACAGTCGAAACGATAAACTTTATAATCATGTGCCTGTTCTTCGCGTGCTACGTGTATCAGTTCGTATACATACCCATCGCGTGGCTGCCGAGGAAAAAGGAAACGCTCCACGCGCCCATGCACCGCTTCGCTGTGCTGATCGCCGCACGCAACGAGGAGGCTGTCATCGGCAAGCTTATCGACAGCATAAAGGCGCAGAGCTATCCCGGCAGGCTCGTGAAGATATTCGTCGCGGCAGACAACTGCACGGATGCAACTGCCGAAGCCGCGCGCAGCCACGGTGCGGAGGTATATGAGCGCTATGACATGACGCGGCGCGGAAAGGGCTACGCGCTGGACTTTCTGCTCAGGGAGATAAAGCTGCGCGGCCACGGCCGCTTTGACGGCTACATAGTTCTCGATGCGGACAATGTCCTTGACCGGGACTTCATCCTGCACATGAACGAGACTTTCTCCGCCGGGCACGACATCGTCACCTGCTACCGCAGCTCCAAGAACTACGGCGACAACTGGATCTCCGCAGGCTACGCGCTGTGGTTCCTGCGTGAGTCGCGCTACCTAAACGGCGCGCGCTCGCGCCTCGGCTCAAGCTGCGGCGTATCGGGAACGGGCTTTCTGTTCTCGCAGGCGGTGCTTGACGCGCAGGGCGGCGGCTGGCCGTTCCACCTGCTGACAGAGGACATAGAGTTCACGATCGATAACGTCACGCGCGGCATGAAGGTCGGCTACTGTCCGGACGCCATTGCATACGACGAGCAGCCCATCAGCTTCCGTCAGTCCTGGGCGCAGCGCCTGCGCTGGTCCCGCGGGTACTTGCAGGTGTTCAAAAAATACGGACGCGCGCTCATCTCCGGCATTTTCAGCGGCAGCTTCTCCTGCTACGATATGGCGATGAGCATCATGCCCGCCGCCGTGCTGACGGGGCTGAGCATCGTCGTGAACCTCGGCGCGGCGCTCGTCAACGTGCTGTACTACCATGAATGGGGCGTGCTCGGCGTCTCCGCGCTGCAGACGCTTGTGAACCTCTATCTCACGCTGTTTATAATCGGCGCGATAACGACCGTGACGGAGTGGAACAGCATCCACTGTGAACCGGCAAAGAAGATATTCTACGTGTTCACCTTTCCCCTGTTCATGCTAAGCTATGTGCCGATCGTTATCCATTCGCTCTTCGTCACGCCCGAGTGGACGCATATCGACCACACGCGCACGCTCGACGTGCAGCAGATATGCGCCGGGCAGTACCGAGACGCAGTTTAAGTTTGGTTTAATCTTGCTTTATGCGTGCTTTAAGCGCGTGCGCGATAATAACACCGTCCCAAGGGAGGGACGGTGTTATTTTAACTTGTCAAAGAAGCTTTCTGAGCTTCTTTGACAAAAAGATTGTGCCATTCTTATATTGGAGGTAATTTACAATGAAGAACAACATTCATAACTATATCGCAAAGACCGCTATCGACTACGCAAATATTGCTCCCGAGGAGGTCGTCGACCTCAGCATGCGTCAGGAGGACACCCTCACAGAAGTGGACTTCTCCACCGAATGGATGAGCTACATCTGCTACATCGACCTCAGCGGTGAGGTGCTCGGCTTCCTCTCCGAGCCCGTCGATGAGCACGAGACCGACGGCGTGGAGCTGTCCTTTCGCGAACACTTCGGTTTCTGCGCCTGAGCCGTGAGCACGACTGCGGAGGCCGGGGAGCGGAAATATAAAACGCTTGCCGCTAATACCGCGCTCATCAGCTTCGGCATAGTCGGTTCGAAGCTGATGGTGTTTTTCATGGTCCGGTTCTACACCGGATACATGAGCCCCGCGGATTACGGCACTGCCGATATCATCACCCAGACCGCAAATCTTCTCATCCCGCTCGTCTCCTTAGGCATGGCCGAGGGCGTGTTCCGCTTCGCGGCGCTGCGCCCGGATAAGGGGCACGAGGCTTTCACCTCGGGGCTTGCCTGCTCGATCCTCGGCACGGCGCTGCTCGCGCTGCTGATGCCGCGGACGGGGTTCACCGGGCAGTACGGAACACTGCTCACGGTATACATCGCCGCCTCATGCCTGCACAGTATGTGCGCGCAGTACGTCCGCGCGCTCGGCGACATGACCGCCTACGCGCTCCAGGGACTCATAAACACCGCACTCGTCATCGGCTTCAACATCGCGCTGCTCGCGGTGTTCCGCCTCGGTATAACGGGCTATGTACTCTCCGTCGCCGCAGCGGATGCGGGCTGCACGCTCTGGCTCGTCCTGAAAAAGCGGCTGTGGCGGGAGCTTACGCTGCGCGTGTCCCCGGAATTTTCGAGACGGATGCTCGCCTACAGTGTGCCGCTCATCCCCACTGCGATATTCTGGTGGATAACCGGCGTCTCGGACAGGTACATGATAAGCGGCTTTCTGGGCAGCGCTGCAAACGGGATATACTCCGTTTCCAGTAAGCTCCCCACGATGCTGACGGTGCTCTCGACCGTGTTCATGGACGCATGGCAGCTCTCCGCCGTGACGGAGTCCGGCGGCGACAAAAACGAGCACCGGCGCTTCTATTCGCACATATGGAGCCTGTTTCAGGCGGGCGTGATAATATGCGCCGCGCTGATGATAGCGCTGTCAAAGCTCGGCATCATGCTGCTGGCGGATGAGGAATACTTCTCCGCGTGGCAATACGTCCCGGCACTGACGCTGGCAATGGTCTGCTCGGCGTTTTCAAGCTTCATGGGCAGCGTCTATACCGTCACCGGCGAGAGCCGTCAGGCTTTCAGAACGGCAATGGCGGGGGCGGTACTGAACATTGCGCTGAACCTTGCGCTCATTCCCTCGCCGCTCGGCGTTCAGGGCGCGGCGATAGCAACATTCGTGAGCTGCCTTGCCGTATATGTGATACGCGCGGTAAACGTCCGGCGGCTCATAAGCTTTGATACAGCTCCGCTGCGCTGCGCGCTTGATCTTATTATCGTCTCCGTGCAGGCGGTCTTCATCGTGCTGGATGCCCCGTTATGGCTCCCGGTTCAATTCACCTCGGTAACAGCGCTCTGCTTCATAAACCGCGCCCCGCTCTCACAGTGCGCGGTAAAAATATGGGGATATCTTCACCCCACAGGAAAACATCTCAAACAAAAACATTTTAGATGAAACAGGAGATAAAGACATGAACTCTCTTCCTTATACGCTCTTCGGCGGCTTTGCGATGGCGCTGGCCGACAGCGTCCCCGGCGTTTCCGGGGGCACGATAGCTTTCATCATGGGCTTCTATGACCGCTTCATCGGCGCACTCGATACGCTCGTTTACGGCTCATGGCGTGATAAGCTCAAGGGCTTCGGGTACCTGCTGAAGCTCGGCATAGGCTGGATAGCCGGGATGCTGCTTGCCGTAACGCTGCTCGCCGGTGCGTTCACCTCCTGGATATATAAGCTCAGCTCAATGTTTCTCGGCTTTGTGATCGTATCGATCCCGCTCATCGTGATCGAGCAGAAAGATGATATGCGTGATATCCGCCGCGGTGTCTGGTTCTTCCTGCTCGGCGCGGCCATAGTCACCGGCCTTACGGCGGTCAATCTCTCCTCAATGGTGAACTCCCTCGGCTTCAATGTATGGACGGTTCTGTACGTCGTCCTCGCCGGGATGCTCGCCATCTCTGCAATGGTCCTCCCCGGCATCTCCGGTTCGTCATTGCTGATGTCTTTCGGGCTGTATCTTCCCGTAATTGCGGCGGTGAAGGATCTGCTCGGCTTCAGCTTTGACGGACTGTGGATGCTTATCGCGCTGGCTTTCGGCATCGCGGCAGGGCTCGCCGTCTCGCCGCACATCCTCAAAAGGCTGATGGAGCGCGACATGGGTGCCGTGATGTACATGGTGCTCGGCATGATGGTCGGCTCGCTCTACGCCATCGTCGTCGGCCCTACGACGCTCAAGGTCCCGCAGCCCGCTATGACATTCGCCGACTTCAGCATCGTCTGGTTCATCATCGGCGCGGCTGCTGTCCTCGCGCTGAGCGCGTTCAAATCCCGCGCTGCACACAGAAAGGTGCTGACCGCGCAGTGAAAGTCCTGCATAAGCTCCTCTCATTCGCGCTGGATATCCTGCTTGCCGCGGTGCTGCTTCTCGGCTTTGCCTATGTGCACCACGGCCGCGCATTTCTGCGCGGGGAAACTGCGGTCGATCCGTCCTCTGCCGTCGCGCTCCCCTCCGCCGCAGTGCCCACGCCGGAGATGATCCGATTTGCAGACAAATTCACCGACGGCGGCACAGAGGAGACCGGCAGCTCATATAAAAGCGCAAATGTGAACGTGAGCTGGACGCGGCATGAGGACACATCCGGCACTCACAAGGTGGTCTATTATATTGCGGACATATATCTGCGCTCCCCTGAGCTGCTGCGCACTGCCATCCCAGAGCACGGATTTCAGGATACTCAGTCCCTCGCCGCGGAAAACAGCGCTATCCTCGCCATAAACGGCGATTACGCTCTTGCCCGCACGCAGGGACCGATAGTACGAAACGGCATGCTCATGCGCGACAATTCGCTTGGCGACGTGCTCGTGTTCTATAAAAACGGCGAAATGAAAACCTTCTCCGCCGACAGCTTCGATCTCGATACGGAAGCGGCAAAGGGTATCCTCGACGTATGGTCGTTCGGCCCTGCACTGCTGGACAGTGAGGGCAAAAGCATGAGCGGCTTTACCGACACCGTCGCCGGGGCGAACCCGCGCAGCGCGATAGGCTATTACGAGCCGGGGCACTATTGCTTCGTCGCCGTGAACGGGCGCGAAGCCGAAGGTTCCTACGGCTATACGCTCGATGAGCTGTCCAGACTGTTTGAAGACCTCGGCTGCACGGCGGCCTACAACCTTGACGGCGGGCAGTCCTCTGTCATGGTGTGGGACGGCGGCAGCGTCACGGTGAATACGCCCGCGGGCGGCGGCCGCCCGGTCGGCGATATCATTTATATTGCAAAGGAGTGACGCACCGTGCGGTATTTCAGAAGTATCCTCTCCCATCTCACTGCCGCGCTCGCGATAGCCATCGCCGTGATACTGGTGATAGACATGTTCTTCAACAGCGCCATGTGCTTTACCGCAAGCGCGGTCTTTAAATACATGGCGCTCGCACTGTGTGCGTGCTCGCTGACCCTGTCATTGACAGACCGTTAAAAAGCAATGACTGCCTATTTTTCGGCAGTCATTGCTTATCAGTCTTTTTTCAATAGAAACGGTTTCCCCATCGGATAGGGCGTCGCGCGCCGGGCTGAATTTATCTGCGCCGTCATGCCCGCTCTGTCGGTGATGACGAGCCCCGAAAGGCGATCAATGCCGTGCTCCAGAAGCTCCGGACACATTGGGCAGCTCGGCCCGACAAGTATGGTATAGGCGTCCCGGCACAGCTCCAGCAGATGCGGGAGCGTCTTGTTCACAAGCGTGCTCGCCGTGATTATGACTGTGCTGCAGCGCGGCAGAAGCTCGTCGCAGGCGGAGTCCGGATAGTCGCCGTGCTTCGGGTCGCGCTCAAGCGTCCATATCTGCGCAGCGCTGCTCCGGACCTCGGGCGTCAGTTTGAGGTGCCCCACCACGCCTATCTTCTGCCCGCGCAGGTCGAGCCCCGCCGTGCAGTAGTTTTCTACCGGCTCATATGCGCCGAGGCGCTCCAGCCGCCCGGGTGTGTTGTAATATGCATTCACCGCCGCCATACCGAAAGATGCCTCGCGCAGGTTCCAGCTCTTTGAAGCCTGTGCAAGCTCCCTGAGCGGCATACCGGTCATGTCTCTCTGGAACATTCTCGGCGCGGTGTCTTCCTCCACGGTCATCGCGATGCCGAAGGCCGTCTCCGTCTCCGCGGCGCTCCAGCCTCCGCCGGATATCTCGGCAGAAACAGTCTCCTCCGAGTCTATCCCGGCAAGCAGTGTATCGTATATCGCAAAAAAATCCTTCATGTCCGGCTCCACGTGTGCATCAGTTTTTATTTATCATATCCCATATTTTCCCCATTGTAAATGGGATTTTCTTGACATCGGCGGCAAATGCGGTATTATAATAAGTTTTGCAATCAGTCAGCGCCGCTTATTAAGCGGCGGGCAAGTTCGGTTTTGGGTACCGGCAATTATGAAAGGCGGCGATCCTCTTGGAAAACAAAGGAAAGAAAAAGCTCTCTCAGGCGATGCTGTTTATAATCCTCTTCGGCATTGTGAGCCTGTTTTCGGACATGACGCATGAGGGCGCATCAAGCATACGCGGCGCGTATCTGTCCCTGCTCGGCGCTTCGGCGGCGACAATAGGCTTCATCTCCGGTCTCGGCGAGCTTATAGGCTACTCGATGCGCTATGTGTTCGGCAAGCTGACGGACAAGTCCAAGCAGTATTGGCCGATGACCATCGCCGGCTACGTACTGGATATCATCGCCGTCCCCGCTCTCGCTCTCGTCGGTGAGCACGGCTGGATCGCGGCCTGCGTGCTGCTGGTCATCCAGCGCATGGGCAAGGCGATAAAGAAGCCCGCGAAAGACACCATCATGTCCTTTGCCGCCTCTCAGGAGGGTGTCGGCAAGAGCTTCGGCATTCAGGAGGTGCTCGACCAGATCGGCGCATTCATCGGCCCGGTGCTGCTCTACCTCGTGATGCTCTTCAAGACCGAGGGCACGACCTTTGAAATTTACTCCACCTGCTTTGCGGTGCTTGCTATCCCCGGCGCGATAACGCTGATCCTCCTTATCGTCACGCGCTGCAAGTTCCCGAACCCCGAGCACTTTGAACCGGAACCGAAAGAGTATGTCCCGTTCAAGATGAAAAAGGAATTCATCCTCTACATCGCCGGCATCAGTCTCTTTGCTTTCGGCTTCATTGACTACTCGATAATTATCATGCACGTATCGCGCACCTACTCGCACCTCGCCTCCGGCCTGAGGGAGACGAGCGCCCTCGTCTCGACCGGCAGCCTGCCGCTCCTCTACGCGGGCGCAATGCTCGTCGACGCGGTAGCCGCCCTGTTCTTCGGGATGATGTACGACAAGAACGGCGTAAAGGCTCTCGTGTGGTCGACGGTCATCTCCGCGCCGTTTGCGGTGTTCGTGTTCGCGTTCGATTCCGTGCCGATGCTGCTCATCGGCGTCGCGCTCTGGGGCGTTGGCATGGGCGCGCAGGAGTCGATACTCAAGGCCGCGGTCACGAGCATGGTGCCGAAAGCCAGCCGCGCGACCGGCTACGGCGTGTTCGAGTGCTCTTTCGGCGCGTTCTGGTTCCTCGGCAGCTGGCTCATGGGCGTGCTGTACGATGTCAGCATCCCGGCGATGATCGCCGTTTCGGTCATTGCGCAGCTCGCTGCGATCCCGCTCTACATAGGCTCTTCAAAGCTGATGAAGAAAGCCGACTGAGGAGAACACAATGAATTTACTGCTTACTCTCGATGAAAATTATCTGCCGCCCTGCAAGGTCATGCTGTATTCTTTCTTTGCCAGCAACCCCAATGAGACGGACGTGACGGTGTATCTGCTCCACAGCGCCATCCCCGGCGATAAGCTGGAGGAGCTGGCGGATTTCTGCGCCCTCTTTGGCGCGAAGCTGCGTCCCGTCACAGTTGACACGGCGCTCTTTGAAAATGCCCCGACCAGCAAGCGCTATCCCAAGGAGATGTACTACCGGCTGCTTTCCCCGCTCATCCTGCCGAAAGAGCTGGAGCGTGTACTTTACCTCGACCCGGATATGCTCATTATCAATCCCCTGCGCCCGCTGTGGGAGTTGAACCTCTGCGGAAAAACCTTTGCCGCCGCGGCACACACAGGGCTCACCGAGATGGCGAATGAAATAAATCAGGTACGGCTCGACACGGAGCATGAATACTTTAACTCCGGCGTCATGCTCATCGACCTGAACGCCGCGCGTAAGCTCGTCACTGCGGAGGACGTTTTCCGCTGCGTCAATGAGCACGAAAAGGAACTGATACTCCCGGATCAGGACGTGTTCAACATCCTCTACGGCGACCAGACCGTGCCCATTGACGACGTCATATGGAACTACGACGTGCGCAATTATTCCAAGTACCTTATCCGGAGCACCGGCAGGCACGACCTGTACTGGGTCATGCACAACACCGCCGTCCTGCACTTCTGCGGAAAAAACAAGCCGTGGCACGAGGATTATAAAAATCCTTTCGGCATGCTGTACCTGCACTATATGAATCTAACTGCACGGAAATGATAATTGACCCGCCGCCCAGTCGTTTATCGACTGAGCGGCGGGTCAATTTTATATTGAGTTATCAGGGGTTCATCGTGTAGTTCGGGGCTTCCTTGGTGATGTAGATATCGTGCGGGTGGCTCTCCTTGAGACCGGCGCTTGTGATGCGCACGAACTTCGACTGTGTGCGCAGCTGCTCGATATTATGTGCGCCGACATAGCCCATACCTGAGCGCAGGCCGCCCATCATCTGATAGATGGTCTCGGACACGGGTCCGCGGAAAGGCACGCGCCCCTCGACGCCTTCGGGAACGAGCTTCTTGTTGTTCTGCTGGAAGTAACGGTCGCGGCTGCCGCAGGCCATCGCGCCCATGCTGCCCATGCCGCGGTAGACCTTGAACTGCCTGCCCTGGAACACCTCGGTGTCGCCGGGCGCTTCCTCGCAGCCGGCGAGCATGGAACCGAGCATGACGGTCTTTGCACCGGCGGCAAGCGCCTTGACGATATCACCGGAATACTTGATGCCGCCGTCGGACACAACGGGGATGCCGTACTTGTCGCCCATCTCGGCGCACTGGAGAACGGCGCTGACCTGCGGCATGCCGATACCGGCAACGATGCGCGTGGTGCAGATGGAGCCCGCGCCGATGCCGACCTTGACGCAGTCCGCGCCCGCCTTGATGAGCGCTTCGGTCGCCTCCGCGGTGGCGACATTGCCCGCGACGAGCTGCACATCGGGGTACTTGGCCTTGACCTTTTCGACCGTGCGCATGATGTTTGCCGAGTGGCCATGGGCGCTGTCGAGCACGAGCACGTCGACGCCAGCATCGATAAGCGCACCGGTGCGGTCGAGCACGTCATTCGTGACGCCGATGGCGGCGGCGCAGAGCAGACGGCCGGAGGCGTCCTTTGCGGAGTTCGGGTACTTGAGTACCTTTTCAATGTCCTTTATCGTGATAAGGCCACGCAGCTTGTAGTCCTTATCGACTATGGGGAGCTTTTCTATACGGTTCTTCTGGAGGATGGCCTTGGCTTCGTCGAGCGTCGTGCCGACAAGGCCGGTGACGAGCCCGGTCTTGGTCATGACCTCGTCGATACGGCGGCTCATATCGGTCTCGAACTTCATGTCGCGGTTCGTGATGATGCCGATGAGCTTGCCGGTCTCGTCAACGATGGGCACACCGGAGATGCGGAACTTCGCCATGAGTGCGTCCGCGTCGCCGAGGGTATCACCGGAGCTGAGGTAGAAAGGATTTGTAATAACGCCGTTTTCGGAGCGCTTGACCAGATCGACCTGCTCGGCCTGCTGCTCAATACTCATGTTCTTATGGATAACGCCGATGCCGCCCTCTCTCGCGACCGCGATCGCCATGCGGTACTCGGTAACGGTATCCATAGCCGCGCTCATAACGGGCACGTTGAGCCTGATCTTATTGGTGAGCCATGTTCCAAGCTCAACATCGGCAGGCAGAATGTCACTCTCGGCAGGGACGAGAAGCACGTCATCAAACGTAAGCCCCTCACCGACGAAACGGCTGCTGTACAAATCCTGAAAACCCATATGATATTACCC
>CAVFGM010000049.1:0-12651 GCA_963621955.1 Bacteroidaceae bacterium | reverse complement strand
ATATTACCCCTTCTCTTATCTTATTTTATATAAGTCAGCACCGCACAAGACGTCTGCGGTGCTGACTTATATTTCTGTCATTTTACCAGATTCCGCAGTAAAGTCAAGCATATTATTTGCCGTGGCTGCGGGCGTAATAGAATATGTACTGCTGGGCAAGACCGGCGTATTCGCCGAGCGTCGCGGGGTCGAAGTCCTTGGGGAAGTTCTCCCTGAGCGCGCGCTTTATCCACACGTCTATCGGGAAAGCTTCGAGATGGTACAGCCCAAAGAGCACGACGCAGTTTGCAACCTTCGGCCCTATCCCCTGCTCGCGCATGAGCCGCGCGCGGGCGCTGACGCAGTCGCAGCTTATCAGTGCCTCAAGGTCGAGGCTCCCGTCCGCGACGGCCTGCGCCGCGGACATGATATACGGCGCGCGGTACCCGCAGCGCAGCACATCCAGCGCCCCCGGTTCGAGCGCGGCTATCCTCTGCGCCGATGGAAATGCATAGTACACCGCGCCCTCGAACTCAACGGGCTCGCCGAAGCTTTCGCACAGGCGCTCGACAATGCCCTTTATGCGGCTGATGTTGTTGCACTGGGAGATGATGAACGAGCACAGTGCCTCCCACGGCTCCTGCCGCAGTATCCTTATCCCCTGCCCGTAGGCTATACAGGTGTCGAGATATTCCCCGCCGTGAAAGCCCGCGCTTATCCCGGCATAGTCCCGGTCAAGGTCGAAGTATTCGCGCCACAGTTTCTCAGGCGCGTCCGAGCATAGGTACACTTCCCCGTTTTCCGTCCAGACCCTCGCGGGATATCCAAATGCTATTCCGCGGTATACGCCGTTTTCGTTCGCGTTCCAGCGGAAGCACTGGCCGCACTCAAAGGTCTTTTCTATATCAAGCTCGCGCGCTGATGCCAGATGTATCGTCTCAGCCATTTATGCCACTCCCTGTTTTCTATTTCTGTGCTTTTCTGTATTCCGAGGGCAGCAGGTGGTAGCGCTCCCGGAAGGCTGAGGAAAACTTGCCCGCGCTGTCATAGCCCACGGCTTCGGCCACGGCGGCAATGCTCAGCTCCGTCTCGCGCAGCAGCTCCGCCGCCTTTTCCATGCGGTGCTCCTTCATGTGCGAGGCTATCGACTCCCCGTATACGGCCTTGAAAACATCCTTGAGCGTCGTCGGGTTCATAAGGTATTTGTGCGCAAGCTCCTCAATGGTGATGCGCTCCTCCGGATGGGCAAGCAGCTCATCATGCATGCGCCGCGCCGTCTCCACCTGCTCTACCGAAAAGCCCTCGACGCTCTGTCCCGCGGCCTCGCCCTCGCCGCCGCGCGGGCAGGATATCTCCATGACGCGCTCAGTGACCTTATGCAGCAGCTGCGCCTCTATCGTATCGGCGGCTTTATAATACACCTCGCGCCCGTCACGCCGGCTGGTGATGAGCCCCGCCTCGCGCAGCTGCCGCAGGTGGTGCGACGCCGCGGGGCTCGACATATCCACCAGCGCCGAAATATTCGCCACACACTCCTCGCAGTGGCACAGCAGCCAGAATATTCTCAGGCGGCTGCTGTCATCAAGCAGGCGGAACACATCGGCAGCGGCGTCAAAATCACGCTCGCGCACGAGCTGCTTTTTCAGGAAAGCGGCCTTTCTCGGATTACCGTGATCATGGGGCAGAAGCTTCTCATCCATGGTGCATCTCACGCGGCGCGATGCCCGCGTTTTCCTTTCCATTTTCCTTTTGGAAAACATAATTTCCTTTTTGGCAGAGGCCGCCTCCGAGGCATTGACTTTCCTCCGCGCACATATTATACTTCAGCCATAAAGATTAAACAAGCACTTAATCATTAATCTTGGAAAGGAACTTATAAAAATGAAAAAGAGCTACAAGATCGATGTTGACTGCGCAAACTGCGCAAACCTCATGGAGAAGGCCGCAAAGGAGACCGCCGGCGTCAAGGATGCAAGCGTCAATTTCATGGCACTGAAGATGTTCGTCGATTTTGAAGAGGGTGCAGAGCCCGAAAAGGTCATGAAGGACGTTCTCAAGGCCTGCCGCAAGGTCGAGCCCGACTGCGAGATCTTCATGTAAGCATGCAAAACTAATATGCGCCCCGCTCGAAATCGAGCGGGGCGTGTTATAAGACATCATCCAAAAGGAGAAGCACCATGAACAGAAAGCAGAAAAAGAATCTGATCCGCATTATCATTGCCGCGGTGCTGCTGGTCTTCCTCAAGCTTGTCAGTCTCCCGGCATGGCTCAGCGTCGTGCTGTACCTCGCGGCATATATAGTCATTGGCTATGACATTCTCCGCAAGGCCTTCAAGGGCATTCTCAACAAGCAGGTCTTTGATGAAAACTTCCTCATGGCCGTCGCCACCGTCGGCGCTATCGCGCTGGCCGTGTATGAGCGCAGCGCCGACCTGAGTGAGGCCGTCGCGGTCATGCTGTTCTACCAGATAGGCGAGCTGTTCCAGAGCTACGCCGTCGGCAAGAGCCGCCGCAACATCAGCGCCCTGATGGACATCCGCCCTGACTACGCGAATATCGAAAAGGACGGCCAGCTTGAGCGCGTCGATCCGGACGAGGTAGAGATCGGCAGCATCATCGTAGTCCAGCCCGGCGAGAAAGTGCCCATTGACGGCACCGTTATCGAGGGCACCTCGAGCCTCAACACCAGCGCCCTGACTGGCGAGAGCCTGCCGCGCGACGTCGCCGTCGGAGACGAGATCATAAGCGGCTGCATCAATATGACGGGCGTCCTCAAGATCAGGACGAGCAAGGCCTTCGGGGAATCCACCGTTTCCAAGATCCTTGAGCTGGTCGAAAGCTCCGGTGCGCGCAAGTCCCGCGCGGAGAGCTTCATCTCCCGCTTTGCCCGCGTTTATACCCCGGTCGTCTGCTACAGCGCACTGGCACTCGCAGTGCTGCCGCCGGTCATCCGCCTCATCATGGGCATGGGCGGCGAGTGGAGCACATGGATCTACCGTGCACTCACCTTCCTCGTCATCAGCTGCCCCTGCGCGCTGGTCATCAGCATCCCGCTCAGCTTCTTTGCCGGCATCGGCGGAGCGAGCCATGAGGGCATTCTCATAAAAGGCTCGAACTATCTTGAGACTATGTCTCAGGTAAAGACGATGGTGTTTGACAAGACCGGCACTCTCACGCAGGGCGTGTTCGAGGTCAGCGGCATCCACCACAGCGCCATTGAAAATGAGAAGCTCATAGAGTATGCAGCACTCGCCGAGTGCGCCTCCTCCCACCCGATAAGCCAGAGCCTGCGCCGCGCCTACGGCAAGGAGATAGACCGTGACCGCGTAACGGATATCCAGGAGGTCTCCGGCAAGGGCGTCATCGCCAAAGTCGACGGCGTGAGCGTCGCGGCGGGCAATGACAAGCTCATGGCGCAGCTGGGCATTGAGGCCATCCCCTGCCGCAGTGTCGGCACCGTTATTCATATCGCCATCGACGGCAAGTACTCCGGGCACATCCTTATCTCCGATGTTGAGAAGCCCGACGCAAAAGAAGCTATCGCCGCGCTCAAGCGCGCCGGCGTCACCAAGACCGTCATGCTCACCGGCGACGCTGACAAGGTCGCGCAGTACACGGCAAAGAACCTCGGCGTCGATGAGGTATACAGCGAGCTGCTGCCCGGTGACAAGGTAGATAAGGTCGAAATGCTGCTCTCGAAGCTCGAAGGCCGCGGCAAGCTCGCCTTCGTCGGCGACGGCATAAACGACGCGCCTGTGCTCTCCCGCGCAGATATCGGCATCGCCATGGGCGCGATGGGCTCCGACGCCGCTATCGAGGCTGCCGACATCGTCCTCATGGACGACGACCCGATGAAGATCGCCAAGGGCATAAAGATATCCCGCAAGTGCATCCGCATCGTGCATGAGAACATCGTGTTCGCGCTCGTCATCAAGTTTGCGTGCCTGCTGCTCGGCGCGCTCGGTATCGCGAACATGTGGGCCGCGATCTTCGCCGACGTCGGCGTTATGGTCCTGGCCGTGCTCAATGCGATACGCGCACTCAGAGCCTGAGCCTTATACATCTGAAAAACTCCTGTCCGCGGCGCTGGCCGCAGGCAGGAGTTTTATTATATTTTAATTATTGTCTTTATACGCCGAAGCAGGCGAACATTATCACGAGGTAGACTATATAAAGCCCGCCGACGAAGAAGCCTATCCAGCGCTTGAAGCGCCCGCAGATAAGCGCCGGGACGAGCGCGCCCGCGGAGACGACAAGGCATGCCGGGATATCCAGCAGCATCCCCTGATTCTCTACCGTCAGTGGCTTGCCGAGCAGCAGCGCGCACAGCGGCATGATGAGCGTGATGTCCATGATGTTCGCGCCGATAATATTGCCGACGGAGAGGTCGGACTGCTTTTTTCTGATGGCGGTGATGGTCGTCACAAGCTCCGGCAGAGATGTGCCTATCGCGATCATCGTCGCGCCGATGATGGAATCAGGGACGTGCAGCAGCAGCGCGAGCGCCGTGCCGTTATCGATAAGCAGCTGTGCGCCAAGCACGATGGCCGCTGTGCCAAGCAGGAACCTGCCGATGTTTATGATTATGTTCTTCCCGCTGGTGTCGACCTGCACTATCTCATCGCTCTCCGCGCCGTGCTCACGCTTTGCGGAGATGAGGCTGTCCGCCATGAAGCCGACGAAAAACAGAAGGATCACAACGCTCTCTAAAATGGACAATTGGCCATCCCGCGTGAATGCGCACAGCACCGCGACCGATCCGAGCAGCAGGCAGGCCTTGACCGCGTACTGGCGGCGCGGCATCATGCACTCAAGGCACACGAGCGACAGGCACATGATAAGCCCGGTGTTTGCCGTGACGGAGCCAACAGCATTGCCGACGGCGATATCCGCATTTCCCTCAAAAGCCGCGAACACCGACACCATCATCTCCGGCATAGTCGTTGCAAAGCTCACGACCGTTGCGCCGATGATGAACTTTGGGATACGCGATGCTTCAGCGATCCACGTTGCGGCATCGACAAAGAAGTCTCCGCCCTTGATGATGCACAGCAGCCCCGCGGCAAAAAGCAGCAGAACAAAGAAAAGGTTCCCTCCGGTAAAATCGATACCCATAGTGATCTCCTTCCGTCTGACGTGCAAAAAAATAAGGCTTCCGCACGATCAGCAAATGTGATGTGCTAAAAGTCTCATTACCTATCTTTACAGGCGCATGACCACCGGGAGAACTCCCAGGAGATTGTTGACCATGCATTTGCAACTACTCCCTTTTAACGTTAGGCTATGTTAACATACCGTTCCCGCCTTGTCAAGCGGTTTTTGGAAATGTCTATTGACTTAATTCTTAACAGGATTTATACTCGTAATGTTTTTTATCCGTCCGTGCAAGGAGTTATCAATGAAGATAAATAACCGTCAGTCACTTTTTGCATTGCTCGCCGCTGTCATCTGGGGTGCAGCATTTTCAGCTCAGAGCATATGCGCGCAGTACCTCGGGGCGTTCACTATAACGGCTCTGCGTTCTATCATTGCTTTTTTTGTGCTGCTCATCGTCTGTCTGCTGCGCAGGAAGACCGATATAGGCACAAGGCGTGATATAATTCTCGGAAGCCTCATCTGCGGCACGGCTCTGTTCGCCGCCTCAAATACGCAGCAGCTTGCCCTCAACCTCGGCGCTTCCGCCGGTAAGGCCGGTTTCGTGACGGCACTGTATATCGTGCTCGTCCCGATAGGGCAGATGTTCTTTAAGCACTCTCTGCCGTCCCGCCATTGGATCGCTGTCGCTGTCGCCGTCACGGGTATGTATTTTCTCTGCATCACTGATGGCTTCTCGATATCCTCCACTGACCTGATCCTCCTGCTGTGCGCTTTCCTGTTCACTGTTCAGATCCTCGCAGTCGACAGGTTCAGCTTTAAGGTCGATGGGCTTGTGCTCAGCTGCGGAATGTTCCTCGTCGTCGCCGTGCTGTCGTCTCTCGTTGCGCTGCCGCTTGAGGAGATAACGCTCTCCGGAATACGGGCATGCATATTGCCGCTGCTCTATATAGCCGTCTTTTCAAGCTGCCTTGGCTATACCTTCCAGATCCTCGCCCAGAAAGGCGGCAACCCCGCGGTCGTCTCCCTGCTGCTGAGCCTTGAAGCATTCTTCGGCGCGGTGTCAGGCGCGCTGGTGCTCGGCCAACGGATGACCGGGCGCGAGCTTCTCGGCTGCGGACTTATGATCGCTGCGACAGTCATTGCCGAGCTCCCCATGCCCGCAAAAAAGAAATGAATATGCCGGCGTCCGGTTCTCATTTTGGATCGGACGCTATTTTTATATTGCGACGTTTTATGGTTTATGTCTATACATGTACTTCCAATTATTCTGCTGGACGTTCGGGAAATCTATGATATAATAGCTACACCAAATTACCGGTAAATCAAACTGAAAATCGGAGGATCTAATGAATTACGACAAGCTGAAAAATACCGAGCTGTTCCTTTTCGACATGGACGGCACACTTTATCTGGGCGACAATGTATATGAAGGTGCCGTTGAGCTGATGGAGGATCTCCCCCGCCTCGGCAAGAAATACATATACCTCACGAACAATTCCTCCCGCGCCGGTGAGGATTACATCACGCGTCTGCGCCGCCTCGGCTTCCCCTGCGAGCGCGAGAACGTGTTCACCTCCGGCATGGCAACAGGCATGTACCTCAACCAGCACCACCCCGGTGCCAAGGTGTACCTCGCCGGCACGAAAGCCTTTTACCGCGAGCTTGTCAGCTACGGCATTGACCTTGTGAATGACGAGCTCGGGCACACCGAGGCCGAGCTCGTCGACGTTGTGGTGCAGGGCTTTGATACCGAGCTTGTGTATGAGAAGCTTGACAGGGCTGTCCACTTTCTGCGCCGCGGCGCGCACTTCATCGCCGCCAATCCCGACTGGGTCTGTCCCATGCCGCGCGGCGAGGTCCTGCCAGACTGCGGCAGCATCTGCGCCCTGCTCACCGCCTCCAGCGGCGTGAAGCCGAACTACATTGGCAAGCCCAACCGCAACATGATAGACGTCATCTCTGCCATGACCGGCATCCCCAATGAGAAGATATGCGCCGTCGGTGACAGACTGTATACCGACATTGCCGTCGCGCAGAACGCGGGCTCCGTCTCCGTGCTCGTCCTCTCGGGTGAGACGGATAAGAAGATGGTCGACGAAGCCGAGCGCAAGCCGGACTATGTCCTTGCCGACGTTCACGAGCTGCACGAAATTCTCAAGAGCCTGTAATATACATATTTATAAAACGCGCGCCGTACCTTGATGCAGGTACGGCGCGTTATTTTCATTTCAATATTGCTGTGAATTCTATTACCCCCGGCTGCGGTGCAGCAGCCTTTATAGTCCCCTTATGCGCCTGCGCTATGCTGCGCGCGATGGACAGCCCTATGCCGAAACCGCCCGTCTCCGATGAGCGTGATTTATCCGGTCTGTAAAAACGGTCAAACAGCTTGTTCAGCTCCTCCTGCGGGATATCCGTGCAGGCGTTCGAGCAGCGCAGCACGATCCCCGGCTTTTCCTTTTTGAGGCTGATCTTTACCGGAGCCGTATCCAGCGCGTATTTCATGGCATTATCCAGCAGAATCGAGCAGAGCTGGCGTATCTGAGCCTCGTCACCGTGGCAGCTCAGGCCGCTTTCAATGTCCTGCTCAAGAGTGAGCCCTGCCGCCTGTGCCGAATCCGCAAAGGAATCCGCCGTCTCCGCGACCGCCGCCGAGATATCGAAGTCCGCCATTATCACCGGCGGGCGCTCCTCATCCATACGTGAGAGCGTCACAAGGTCGTTCACAAGGTCACGCATCTTATCCGTCTGCGCCTGTATTTTATCGATCCACTTGTTCTTTCCGGTCTCCATTTCAAGGACGCTCAGGCAGGTCGTGATGACTGTGAGCGGCGTTTTCAGCTCGTGCCCCGCGTCGGTAATGAACTGCTTCTGCTGCTCGGCGCTGCGCACAACGGGGTCTATTGCGCGGCGCGAGAACAGCCGCAGCAGCACATAGGTCATCAGCGTGCAGAAAGCTATCGCCGCAAGCGATGCCCCCAGCAGCGCCTTGAGGGACGACACGTCCTGATAGCAGTTGAGGAACACCGCCATGTTTCTGTCCTCGCCGGTGCGCACCACGAGGTACTTGTACCCGCTCACATAGCCGTAGCCCTCGCCGCGCTTCAGTGCAAGCGAGAGGTACTGATCCACATCCTCCTCCGTCACTGCCGCGATGCTGTTGAGGTCGGCGTCTTCGAGCTCGCCTGCGTCGTTATAGCGCAGGACGAAAAAGCGCGTCGAGAACGGAGTCTCAATATTTATCGGTCCGTCCGGTTTGCGGTCGGGACGCTCTCCATCCGGGTGCTCACCCCGCTGCTGGCTGGGGAAGCTCCCCTGATTCTCTGCAATGAAGCTCAGCACCTCGTTGAGCCTTGAGTTTGTGGACACCAAGCTTGTCACGTCTACTATCACGCTCAGCAGCAGCATGACCAGCAGCACCGACAGCATTGCTATGCGCACAAATTTTCTTTGCAGCTTCTTTATCATTTCGCCGCCTCCAGCACGTAGCCCATGCCGCGGATGACGCGGATAGCCGCCGCGGAGCCGATGGCCTTGAGCTTCTTTCTGAGGTTCGAGATATGCACCCAGACTACACTGACCTCGGCCTCGCTGTCCCAACCCCAGACGCTTTCCATTATCTTATCCGTGGAGAAGATAACGCCCGGGGAGCGGATCAGCAGCTCCATCACCTGATATTCGCGCCCGCTCAGACGCACGGCCTCCGTGCCGCAGCAGAGCATTCCGCTGCCGCACTCCATACTCAGGTCACCCACCGTCAGCCGCTGAGGCCGGTACTCCCCGCCGCGCCTGAGCATCGCGCGCAGCCGGCTCAGCAGCTCATCCGGTGCGAAGGGCTTGGGCAAATAATCATCCGCACCAGCGTCAAAGCCGGCAATGCGGTCGTCCTTCTGTCCCTTTGCGGTCAGGAGCATGACCGGCGTCGCGACGCCGTCCTCACGCAGGCGGCTGAGTACCTGAAGTCCGTTCAGCTTCGGCATCATTATATCGAGAATTATCGCGTCATACGCGCCTGTCGATGCGTACTCATAGGCATCCGCGCCGTTATGCACGGTATCTACTGTATACAGATTCTTTTCCAGAAAGACACTCAGCGCTTCAGCAAGGTCTTTTTCATCTTCCGCGATCAAGAGCTTCATACCGTTCTCCCGTTATACTTATTTTATATAAACAAATTGTAATCGTCTTCCCTAAAGCTTCCCTAAAGAAATTTCCCGTCTGCGCTTTAAGCTGTCTTTAGCTCTGCGGCATATATTATAGCCGAGCAAGGGTCAGGCGACCCAAACCGCTCCGAAAGGATACGATCAATATGAAGAAAATCATTGCTTCTATACTCGCCTTCTTTTCCCTCGGTTCCGCAGCGGAAACCACCGAGCCGACCGCGGCGGCAACTGCCGCGGCGGTAAGCGAGTATACAGTCATCAGCGGCGAAGTCCTTGAAATAAACGACAGCTCGCTGACGCTCCTCCTTGATATGGGAGAGGCTCCCAACGGCGATGCACCCGACGGCCAGATGCCCGAAAGGCCCGACGGCGATGCACCCGACGGGCAGATGCCCGAAAAGCCCGACGGCGACACCTCCAACGGCCAGCCGCCTGAGAAACCCGATGGCGACACGTCCAACGGTCAGCCGCCGGAGATGCCTGACGGCGATGCTTCCGGCAGTCAGCCGCCGGAGATGCCCGACGGCGACACATCCAACGGTCAGCCGTCGGAGATGCCTAACGGCGATGCTTCCAACGGCCAGCCGCCGGAGATGCCCAGCGGGCAGGCTCCGGACGGGCAGATACCCGGCGGCAGGTCTGTGACCGTCGATACCACTAACGCGATTATAACACGTGACGGCGCGGAAGTCACCGTCAAAGATGTCTCCGTCGGCGATAAAGTATCCGTTTCCGCTAAGGACGGTGAACTGAGCTATACCGAAAACGACGCCGCTCCCGGCTCCGCCCCAGGCGGAGCGCCGGGCGGCTTCGGCGGAAGCAGTGAGGTCACTCAGGGCAGCAGTGCGAACACCATAAGCACTGACGGCGAATACACCGGTGAAAGCTACAGCTCCACCGGCGACGATGAGAACGCTCTGCGCATCGACGGCGCCGCCGTCACGCTCTCCGGAGTAACGGTGAGCAAGTCCGCAGGCTCCAGCTCCAACCCCGAGAACGGCGACTTCTACGGCGTCAACGCCGCGATCCTCGCGACAAACGGCGCGACCGTGGACATTAAGGATGCCGATATCTCTTCCTCCGCGCAGAACGGAAACGGCGTGTTCAGCTACGGCAGCGGCACGACCGTGAACATCTCAGACTCGACCATCAACACCACTGCGGATAACTCCGGCGGCATCCAGACCACCGGCGGCGGCACTACGAACGCGAGCAATCTCACCGTCACGACCGCAGGCAATTCCTCCGCGGCGATCCGCTCCGACCGCGGCGGAGGCACGGTCAATGTCGACGGCGGCAGCTACACCTCGAACGGCTATAACTCCCCAGCCGTATATTCCACGGCGGACATTACCGTGAAGAATGCCGAGCTCACCGCGAACAGCTCCGAAGCGCTTGTCATTGAGGGAAAGAACTCGATAACCCTTGAAAACTGCACTGTCTCCGGAAACATGAGCGACACCGAGGGCGCAAGCTCCGATGAAAATGTCCACTCTGTGATGATCTACCAGTCCATGTCCGGTGACGCCGACGTCGGCACCTCCGAGTTTTCAATGACCGGCGGCAGCCTCACATCGAATAACGGCGATGTGATATACGTCACGAACACCCACAGCATCATAAAGCTCTCCGGTGTTGAGATCACCGACGCGGATGGTGAGGGCTGCTTCATGCGCATATGCGGCAACAGCGGCAGCCGCGGCTGGGGCTCGGCCGGTTCCAACGGCGCGCAGGTCGAGTTCACGGCGGACGGGCAGGAAATAAACGGCGATATCATCGTTGACAGCATCTCCACCATTGATATGACGCTCACAAACGGCAGCTGCTTTACCGGCAGGATCAGTATTGCGGCAAACCTCACAGGAAGCGCTGCCGTTGAGAACAATGCCGTCATAACCATCGGCGAGGGCTGCACTTGGAAGCTCACCGGCGACTGCACTATAACGAGCCTTACCAACAACGGCACCATTGATTTTAACGGCTACACCATAACTCTGGCCGACGGCAGCGTTCTTAAATAAATTGAGCACCCGCACGGTTTTGTGCGGGTGCTTTTGCTGTCAATACCCATGGTCAAGCGGCTGCCATTGACCGCCTTTTGACCTGCCGAGGATCCACATCCAGTTTTTATAGGTGCTGTCCGGGTTCAGTGACCCGTTGCCGCCGGTGGAGTCGACCTCGAAGGACGAGATAAGAACGATGACCTCATCGAGTCCGTTTCTGTCCGCCCACTTCTGGTGCTTCTCGGAAACCTCGTCACCGGCATAATATATCTCGGTCAGGGTGCAGCCGTTCCAGCTTCGGCGGAACTGACGCTTCGTGATGTTTATTGCGGAATTGATGTCACTTTGAGTATATAGCTCAGATTCCACATCATGCGTCACTGCATTGCTCACGTCTCCGCAGGCGCAGGCGTCAGCAGCATGACAGCACATAAAATAAAGCTTGTAATTCTTTTCATCATAATATTATGTTTCCTCCATTGCCGGAGCACTTTCATTTTTGCAGGCGCGCTTTGCAAGATACACCGTCCCGGCAGTCAGGGCAGCACTGACGAGCTCGACCGTCCAGAGAGGGAGATATGCATTTATGAGCACCGTCGCGGCGTCAACAAGGAAGTGGAGGAAATACGCAAGCAGGAGGTGCTTCTTCTCCCCATACCTCACAGCGCGGAACACGAGCAGCGAAAGGCTGATGTGCAGCGTTATGGCTATCACACGCTCCAGACCGCCGAGGAAAAAATAGGCACTCGGCGTCTGCCACAGCGCAGAGAGGGATACCACAGTCTTTGCGGCGGTATCTGCGTCCATGGCGGCAAGGCTCGCCGCCATGGCACCGGAATTTATCATAGCGGAGCTGACGATGTTGCTGATCATAGAAAGGCCGATGAGAATCATTGCTTCGATACCGCCATGCCCAACGCCGTACATGAAGGCGTTGTCGAAATCCAGCGGCTTTACGAAAAAGCGCATGGCGACATAGCGCCCTGTCTCCTCAAAGAGCGCCGCCATCAGGCCGCCGTAGAGCGCGTAGAGCAGCGGGCTGCCGGTGATTGCAGTCCCGGTGGAGCCGAGGATGAGGTTATGCGCAAGGCTCTCAAGCAGGATGACCATGACGACGAAAACGCCGCAGCCGATGAAAAACGGCGCGGTTCTGGCCTGCAGCTTCTTCTTTGAATAGATAAACAGAGCTATGGGCAGCGCGAAAGAAACAAAGAGAGCCGCGGCCATGCCGGTGATGCTCAGGACAGGTACGCTCTCAAGAGTCATAACGGACCTCCAAGTCAATTGATAACAGCAATTATTTGTGTTAATATTTTACCACATTGGTATTCTCATTTCAACAATTGAAATAGTCCGCAAATTGCAAGTGCAAGTTGGACACCTGCACGGTAGAAATTAGTTAATCAGAG
>CAVFGM010000048.1:0-2170 GCA_963621955.1 Bacteroidaceae bacterium | reverse complement strand
CAATAATATTTGCCGAAAACGCCTGCAAATTCGCCGCCGCATCCCCCGCAAAGCCTGCACTTGCCCGAAGTGCCGATTCATGTTATAATAATAAATTGCAAATCAAGCAACCAACAAGTAAACCAAGGAGAAGCACATTGGAAAGCATAAGTCAAATTCTTGCCCGCGAGCTTGGCCGCGAGCAGAACCATATCGATAATGTCATCAAGCTCATCGACGAGGGCAACACCATTCCTTTCATCGCCCGCTACCGCAAGGAGCTGCACGGCGCGATGGACGATACGACCCTGCGCACTCTCGCCGAGCGCCTTGAGTATCTGCGCGGGCTTCAGGAGCGGCGCGACACGGTGAAGAAGTCCATCGAGGAACAGGGCAAGCTCACCGGGGAACTCTCGGCCGCCATTGACGAGGCCGCGACCCTTGCCGCCCTTGAGGATATCTACCGTCCGTATAAGCCCAAGCGCCGCACGCGCGCGACCGTCGCCAAGGAGAAAGGCCTCGAGCCGCTCGCTCTCGCGCTCTTCGCGCAGGGCAGCGGCCTGCCCGAGCCTGAGGAGCTCGCCAAGGAATACATAGCCCCCGAAAAGGGAGTCGAGACCGTCGAGGACGCGCTCGCCGGCGCATCGGATATCATCGCCGAGATGATCTCCGATAACGCCGATATCCGCAGCCGGCTGCGCGATCTCATCTCCGCAAAGGCTGTGCTCAGATCAGAAGCCGCGACCGAGGAGGACAGCGTTTACCGGCTCTATTATGACTTCACCCAGAGCATCAGTAAGCTTCAGGGGCACCAGATCCTCGCCATCAACCGCGGTGAAAAGGAGGACAAGCTCAAGGTCAGCATCGATCTCGACCGGGAGCTTGCGCTGCAGAACGTGCGCCGCGCCGTCATAAAGCCCGGCAGCCGCGCCATGGCCTTTGTCCGCGCCGCGGCGGACGACGCTTATGACCGTCTTATCTGGCCGTCGATGGAGCGCGAGACGCGCGCCGCCCTGACCGATACCGCCTGCGATGGCGCGATAAAGATGTTTGCCCTCAACCTGCGCCCGCTGCTGATGCAGCCGCCTGTCAAGGGCAAGGTCACGATGGGCCTCGACCCCGGCTACCGCAACGGCTGCAAGGTCGCCGTCGTCGACGGTACGGGCAAGGTCCTCGATACCGCCGTCGTGTACCCGACCTTCTCCGCCGGGAAAAAGGCCGAGGCCATCCGCATCCTCTCGGGCCTTGTGCGCAAGCACGGCGTCGAGCATATCGCCATCGGCAACGGCACCGCCTCGCGCGAGACCGAGCAGATGGCCGTTGAAATGATCTCCCAGCTCGGCGGCGGTCTGAGCTACGCGATAGTTAACGAAGCCGGCGCGTCTGTCTACTCCGCCTCGAAGCTTGCCGCCGAGGAGTTCCCGGACTATGACGTCAACCTCCGCTCCGCCGTCTCCATCGCGCGCAGGCTTCAGGACCCGCTCGCAGAGCTTGTCAAGATAGACCCCATGGCCATCGGCGTCGGCCAGTACCAGCACGATATGCCGCAGGCGCGCCTTGAGGAGACGCTCACCGGCGTCGTCGAGGACTGCGTCAACGCCGTCGGCGTTGATATAAACACCGCGTCCCCCTCGCTTCTGCAGCGCGTATCGGGACTCACCAAGACCACCGCAAAGAACATCGTCGCCTACCGTGAGGAGAACGGCATCTTCACCAGCCGCAAGGCCATCAATAAGGTGCCGAAGCTCGGCCCCAAGGCTTTCCAGCAGTGCGCGGGCTTCCTGCGCGTGCCGGAGAGCAAGCAGGTGCTCGATAACACCGCCGTCCACCCTGAGAGCTATGACGCCGCGTCAAAGCTCCTCGAGCTGTGCGGGTACACCATGGCCGACGTCAAGGCCGGGAAGCTCTCCGACCTCAAGCAGCGTCTGGAAACCTACGGCGTCGCGAAAGCCGCCGAGGCGTGCGGCGTCGGTGAGCCGACCCTGCGCGATATTGCGGCCGAGCTTCTCAAGCCCGGCCGCGACCCGCGCGATGAGCTGCCGCCCGTGCTGCTGCGTCAGGATGTGCTTGAGATAAAGGACCTCAAGCCCGGCATGGTGCTGACCGGCACCGTGCGCAACGTCATCGACTTCGGCGTCTTTGT
Organism: Bacteroidaceae bacterium; assembly: GCA_963621955.1. Classification (GTDB taxonomy): domain Bacteria; phylum Bacillota; class Clostridia; order Oscillospirales; family Oscillospiraceae; genus Limivicinus. Next base: position 48 of record CAVFGM010000048.1, on the reverse strand, counting down.
GGACATCGGCGTCCATCAGGACGGCCTTGTCCACATCAGCCAGATCAC
>CAVFGM010000047.1:4334-8610 GCA_963621955.1 Bacteroidaceae bacterium | reverse complement strand
GCTCTATAACGTCGTTATTGTTGGCCATGCGAGGACTACCTCCATTGTTTGGCTTTTTCTTCTATATCTGGGATGATCGCATCCGGTACGAGTCCCTTGAGTTCCGCGCCGTACTGGGCTACCTCCCGCACTATCGAGGAGCTGAGGAACGTGTACCGCTCGCTCGCCGTGAGGAACATCGTCTCGACCGCGGGGTTCAGGCGCTTGTTTATCATGTTCATCTGAAACTCATAGTCAAAGTCAGATGCCGCGCGCAGCCCCTTGACGACCACGGGCTTGTCGTAGCGGCGCACATACTCCGTGAGCAGGCCGTCATAGCTGTCCACCCGCACGTTCGGGTATTCCTCGACGGCGCGTCGCGCCATACTGAGCTTCTCTTCCAGCGTGAACATGGGTGATTTCTTTGCCGCGTTGTGCATCACGCAGACGACGACCTCGTCGAATATCTCCGCCGCGCGGCGGATTATATCAACATGGCCGAGAGTGATCGGGTCAAAGCTGCCCGGGCAGATCGCAGTAGTCATCAAAGGCTGTCCTTTATATACACGGTAAGCTTTACCCTGCCGTAGTTATACTCTTTCTTCTTTCTGTACGGAGCGCGCATATCCGGAAGTGACTTCTCCCGGCGCGACTCGCATAATATTATACCACCATCCGACAATATGTCAACCGAATTGATGGTTTCCAGCACGGATTCGTACAGCCCCGAGTCATAAGGCGGGTCGACGAAAACGAGGTCGAACTTCCCGCAGTGCCGCAGGTAGCTCAGCGCGTCCTGCTGCAGTACCGCCGCCGTGAAGCCGCAGGTCTTGAGGTTTTCCTTGACTATCTTCACTGCCGCCGTGTTCTCGTCTATGAACACTGCCTCCGCCGCCCCCCGGCTGAGGCACTCTATCCCGAGCTGACCGGTCCCCGCAAAGAGGTCGAGCACACGCCGTCCCTCAATGTCGAACTGGATGATGTTGAAAACCGACTCCTTCACGTTGTCTGTCGTCGGGCGGATGTCATAATTTTCCGGCGTTTTGAGCCTGCGCCCGCGCGCCGTGCCTGTTATCACTCTCATTGTTCTCTCTCCTCGCTCTCTTCGCTGCGGAAATACGCATATATCGCCGCAGCGGTGTTCCGCGGCACGACGAGCGCCAACTGCTCAACGCTTGCCTCGCGTATCGCCTTGACGGACTTGAAATATTTCAGCAGATCTCCTCTCCGCTTCTCGCCGACGCCGGGTATCGCATCAAGCTTCGATGCGTAGCTCTCGTTTCTCAGCGAGCGCTGGTACTCTATCGCGAAGCGGTGCGTCTCCTCCTGTATCGAGCCGACGAGCGCGAATACTGCCTGATTGGTCTTTATGCCCGTCTCGTGCCCAGCGGAGTCTATCAGCGCCCTTGTGCGGTGGCGGTCGTCCTTGACCATGCCGAACACCGGCACAGATATGCCGAGGTCGCGCAGCGCGCGCTCCGCCGTCGCGGCGTGCTTGTCGCCGCCGTCGATGAGCAGCAGATCCGGCAGAGTCGAGAACTTCTCGTCGCCATCCTTGTAGTGGCTGAAGCGCCTGTACACCGCCTGATACATGCTCGCGTAGTCATCCGGCGCGTCAAGCCCGCGTATGCGGAACTTCCTGTAATCTCGCTTAAGCGGCTTTCCGTTTATATGCACCGTCATCGCCGCGACTATGCCCGTCGAGCCGAGGTTTGATATATCAAAGGCCTCTATGCGCGTCGGGAAATCCCGCAGTTCCAGCGCTTTCTGCAGCCATTCCAGCGTCTTTGACCGGCGCTGTTCGGCAGTCGTGCGCCGCTGTATCTCCTCGCGCGCATTGAGCGCGGCGCTCTCAATAAGCCGCATGCGCTCCCCGCGCTGCGGCGTGTCTATATACATTCTGCGTCCGGATACCTCGCTGAGCAGGCGCTCAAGCTCCTCCCGGTCGTCTATCGCGCAGGGCAGCAGCACTGACTTCGGCCAGCCGCCTCGGTGCGCCGTATAATACTGCCGCACAAGGTCGGATACGGCCTCGCCGTCGTCCTCAAGCGGCTCGTCCATCATCTCAACGTCCTTGCCCACAAGGCTGCCGTCAACAAAATGCAGCACCGCAAAGCAGGTCTTGGCTCCGCGGCAGAAGCCTATCGCGTCAGTGTCGGCAAAGGCCGTGGCAATAACGCGCTGCTTATTCGTCAGCCCCTCTATCGCGCGCAGCCTGTCGCGCAGCTCGGCGGCGCGCTCGAACCGCAGTTCCTCCGCCGCCTGCTCCATCTGGCTCCGCAGCTCATCCGTGAGCTCCTTGCTCTTGCCGTCAAGGATCATCGCCGCCTGAGTTATGCGCCGGCGGTAGTCCTCTGCACTGCTGTCCTTAAGGCACCAGCCCGCGCAGCTGCCCATGTGGTAGTTGAGGCATGGGCGCTCCTTTCCGATATCCCGCGGGAATTTCCGCGAGCAGTCCGGCAGCAGCAGCGCCTTTGATATCGTGCTTATAATGTCATAGGTCTGCCCGCGCCCGCCAAACGGGCCGAAGTATTTTGCCCCGTCCTTCCCCGCGCGGTTCGTCAGCGTCATTCTCGGGTACTCCTCATGCAGGTCGAGCCTGATAAAGGGGTAGCCCTTGTCGTCCTTGAGCAGGATGTTATAGTGCGGCTTATGCTGCTTTATAAGCGAGTTCTCCAGCACCAGCGCCTCGAACTCGCTGCCCGCAACAATGACGTTGAAGTCATGCACTTTCTCCACCATGGCCTCGACCTTCGGCAGGTGCTCCCCGTGGAAATAGCTGCTGACGCGGTTTTTCAGCTTCTTCGCCTTGCCTACGTATATGACCTCTCCGTGCTCATCGAGCATGATATACACGCCCGGCAGCAGCGGCAGATTATTTGCTTTTTCACGCAGCGAATCGAGCATGACTTTCCTCCGGCCTGTGTCAGACCTTTGCTTCCTCCGGGGCTTTCTCCTGCCCCTTGATGCACCACACCGTTATCGACACAATGACGACGACTCCGCCGATAAGTGCGAATACGCCCGGCTTCTCTCCGTAGAATATCAGCACCCAGACGGGGTTTAGGAGCGGCTCCACAGCGCCGAGCAGGCTGCACGCGAGCGGCGGGCAGTATTTTGTGGACTTCACATAGAGTATATACGCGATGCCGAGCTGGAACACACCAAGTACAAGTATGCCCGCGGTCGCCGTAATCGTAAACTCCGGTCTCGTTATTATTATAGACGGCAGCCCTATCAGGAATGTGAGGAACTGGCCGATCATTATCGCCGAAAAGCGCGTCTCGCCCTCAAGATCGCCGACCGCCATGAACATCCCGGCCATAAACATTCCCGCCGCGATGGCGACGAAGTTTCCGAGTATGTACCCCGGCTGGAGCTGGTCGAAGAAAAACAGCGCTATCCCGAAGAGTGTGAAGATGACGACTAGCAGGTCGGCCTTACGGATCTTCGTCTTGTATATGAGTGCCGTAACTATCACGATAAACACCGGTGAGGTGAACTGCAGCACTATCGCGTTTGCAGCCGTGGTGAGCTTGTTTGCGCAGGTAAAGCAGGTGTACACACACGCGGCAAAAAGCCCCGCGATAAAGGTCTGCTTTGTGAAGATGAACTTCATCCGCTTTATAAGCATATACACCACGAAAGTCAGCCCCGCTATAAGGCTGCGCATACCCGCAACGGCAAAGCCGTTCCACGGTATAAACTTCATTATTATTCCCGCAATGCTCCACAGCGCCGCCGCCGCGAGCATTTCAAGCATGGCCTTGGTTTCCTTTTTCATCGTGTCCTCCAGATACGGCAAGCGCCGGTATAACTCAAAAAGAGGCGTGTGTAGCAAGTACACACGCCTCCGCCTTTTTATCTCCGATTACTCTGAAAAGTCAGAATCGATCAGCTCCGACAGGGTGGCGATAGCCGCTTCCTCGTCAGCGCCGTCGGCAATGATGGTTATCGCAGTGCCCTTGACGATCCCGAGAGAGAGAACGCCGAGAAGGCTCTTCGCGTTGACACGTCTGTCTTCCTTTTCGACCCAAATGCTGCTCTTGAATTCATTGGCTTTCTGAATGAAGAAAGTCGCGGGTCTGGCATGAAGACCTACCTGATTGTTAATGACTACTTCTTTGGTTATCATACTTGCCACTCCTTATACTAATACAAGACTGTGCTGACAGTTTATCAAATTTTAGGGCAATCGTCAACAGCTTTCGTCCGTTTCGTTGTTTTTCACATTTCTTAAGAAACGTATCGACGGATTTTATTTCAGTTCGACAACAGTCACGCCCGCTTCGCCCTC
>CAVFGM010000047.1:0-4324 GCA_963621955.1 Bacteroidaceae bacterium | reverse complement strand
TTCGCCCTCGCCGAACCTGCCCAAGCGGAAGGATTTGACGCTTTTGTTCTTCTTGAGCATCTGCTGCACGGCGGCGCGGAGCGCGCCTGTCCCCTTGCCGTGGATGATCGTAACGGTCTTGAGCTTGCCCATGACGGCGCTGTCAATGTATCTTTCCGCTGCGAGCACGCCCTCTATCGTTTCCATTCCGCGCAGGTCTATCTCGCTTGCGACGCTGACGTTTCTGAGCTGTGAGCTGCTCCTTGCGGCGCTGCTCTTTGCCTCGGGTGCTTTCTCCCCTTCGAGCAGCAGCACCTCGTCCTCCTTCGCGCTCACGTTCATTATTCCCGCGCGCAGACCCAATACACCGTCGGGCGATTTGGAAATGACTGTCGCCTTGACTCCCATGGACTTTATCTTTACCACGTCCCCGACCTTCACCGGGCGGGCGGACACCTTGTCCGCCGAGTCATCCGTGAGTTCCTTCTGTAAAGCCTGTTCGGAGAGGTTGAGCTGGCGGCGCAGCTGGGCGCGTGCCTCGTTCACGCGCTGCGCGTCCTGATCCTTGTCCGCCGCCTTGCGCATCTCGTCAAGCTCCGCGAACACCTGCTCGGCAGTCGAGCGCGCGTCGGCAATGATACGCTCCGCCTCGCGGCGGGATTTCAGGTCCGCCTTGTCAAGCCGCACCTCAAGCTCTGCCTTGAGGAACGCCGCTTTCTTCGCGTTCTCCTGCGCTTCGCGCAGCTTCAGCGCCGCTTCGTTTCTGTCCTTTTCCAGCAGCAGCCTCGTCTGCTCAAGCTTTTCTATCGTCGCTTCAAAGCTCGCGCTCTCGGTGCTGACGCGGTTCTTCGCGTCTTCAATGATCTCGTCGCTCAGGCCGAGGCGCTTTGATATCGCAAAAGCGTTTGACTTCCCCGGTATGCCGACCAGCAGATGATAGGTCGGGCGCAGGGAGTCGACATCAAATTCACAGGACGCGTTCTGCACCCCTGCCTCATTCGTCGCGTAGACCTTGAGTTCGGCGTAGTGCGTCGTCGCCGCGACGATCGCTCCGCATTTTCTCACGTGCTCGATGACCGCAATGGCCAGCGCCGCGCCCTCCGTCGGGTCGGTGCCCGCGCCGAGTTCGTCGAAGAGTATCAGCGATCTGTCGTCGCATTCAGATATTATGTTAACTATATTGCTCATGTGCGCCGAAAAAGTCGACAGGCTCTGTTCAATGCTCTGCTCGTCGCCTATGTCGGCCAGTATGTGCGCAAACACGGGCAGTTTGCTGCCGTCGTCTGCCGGGATGTGCAGGCCGCACTGGTTCATCGCCGCAAGCAGACCTATCGTCTTTATCGAGACGGTCTTGCCGCCGGTGTTCGGTCCGGTGATAACGAGCGTATCGAACGTGTCGCCCAGCTCCACATCTATCGGCACGGCCTTGCTCTGGTCGAGCAGCGGGTGCCGCGCATGACGCAGGACTATCGCCCGCTCGTCCATCGCCGCCTGCTGGCAGTTGAGCTTATAGGAAAGCTTTGCTTTGGCAAATATCAGGTCGAGCCTGACGAGCACGTCATAGTCCGAGCTTATATCGTCCCGGTGCTCTGCGCAGTCCGCGGAGAGCTCGGCAAGGATGCGGTCTATTTCCGCCTTCTCCTTTGCGGCAAGCTCGCGCAGCTCGTTGTTCGCTTTCACCGCGCCCATCGGCTCGATAAAAAGCGTCGCCCCGGAGGAGGAAATGTCATGCACCAGCCCCGGCACGGAGCCCTTGAACTCCGCCTTTACCGGCACGACATAGCGGTCGGAGCGCATCGTGATTATCGGCTCCTGCAAAGCCTTGGCGTAGCTCGGTGAGGAAATTATCTTCTGCAGCGCTTCCCGCGCCCTCGATGCTGCGGCGCGCATCTGCCGCCGTATCGTCGCAAGCTCGGGGGACGCGGCGTCTGCTATCTCATCCTCGCCGACTATTGAGCCGGTTATTTTCTCCTCAAGGAACTTGTTCGTGCGCAGCGCGTAGAACAGGTGGTCTATCGGCGTTTTGCCGACGCTGTCATCCGCGATATATCCGCGCACAAGGCGGGCGCATTGCAGCACTCCCGCTATGTCGAGCAGCTCGCGCGTGTTGAGCGCGCCGCCGAGATCCGCTCTCGCAAGCGAAGCGCGCACGTCCTTCACCCCGTAGAATGACGGACTTCCGCGCACGACCATCATGGTTTTTGCCGCCGTCGTCTCCTCTATCCTGTGCCGCACCTCGGCCTCATCCGTGGACGGCGTGAGCGCAAGTGCGCGCTCCTTTGCCGTATCGCCCACAGCCTCGGCGGCAAGCATAGCCAGAACTGCCGGCAGCTCAAGCGTTGTAAGTGATTTTTCAAAAAAACTCATATCTTGTCCTATATAATTTATTCGGTTAAATTTTCACGTTCTTCCAATAATCGAGCGTCGGGAAGCGGCGCTCGGTGTGCAGCAGCAGATACTCCTCCGCCGCGGCGGACAGGCGCTTTGCCCCCTCCCCCTCAAGCGAAAAGGACAATATCTGCTTTGGCGCTGCCGAGCAGATATGCCGCATCGCGTTTAGCGACGCCGCATCGAGCTTCACCGTCTGCCCCGCACCGGCGGCGCAGCGGCGGCAGCACACGCAGCCGCGCTCGAGCATAAGCATCGGGTCACCCGGCTCTTCCTCGCCGCACACCGCGCAGTGCGAAAGCTCCGGAGTATATCCCGCAAGGCACATCAGGCGCAGCTCAAATGCGGCCTTGATATGCTCCGGTGCGTACATGCCCCGGCTTAACGCATAGAGACAGTTGAGCGCAAGCTGCATCAGCGGCGCATCCGGCTGATCCTCAACGCTCAATGCGTCAACGCACTCGGCAAAATAACAGCCCAGCGCAAAGCTGCCGATATCCGTGCGCAGACCGTCAAAGCCCTCTTTTACAGCGGCTTCGTTCACCGTCCAGCGGCCTAAATTGCCGAAAAGCGTCATTTCCGAATAGGTCAGCTGCTGAGTCGCCGCGGCAGTCTTGCTGCTTTTCCTCAAGGCTCCGCGCGCCTTGACGGTTATCTTCCCGTCGGTATCCGTAAGCAGGGTGAGTATCCGGTCGGCTTCCTTATACCTCACTTCCCTCAGCACGAGGGCGTTCACCGTTTTGAACATCTATGTATACCCTTATCCCAGAGTCTGGGTCTGCTGACCCGTATCCTTGTTTTCCCGCTTCGTTCTGTCCCGCTTTTTATCCGCCGCGGTGTCCATGCAGACAGCCTTATACAGCAGATAATACAGCGGGTCGCCCGATTCCGCGAATGCTTTCCATATAGGGTCAGCGCTCATTCAAATCACCTCTGCATTTATTATCTGCAAAGGCGCATGGAATACGTATGGGAAAAATTAGTTATCCTGAGTGAAGCCGAAGTTGCGCAGGGACGCCATGGAATCGCGCCAGTTTTCCTTGACCTTGACCCAGGTCTGGAGATAGACCTTTGTGCCCATGAAGTCCTCGATATCCTCGCGGGCAAGCTCGCCGATCTTCTTGAGCATTGCGCCCTTTTTGCCGATGATAATGCCCTTATGGCTGTCCTTTTCGCAGTATATCGTCACTTCCAGGTCGATTATGCCGTTCTCGCGTTCGGAGAATTTCGTGACCTCGACAGCCGTGCCGTGCGGTATCTCCTTATCAAGGCACTTGAGCAGCTTTTCACGCACGAGTTCCGCGCATATCTGGCGCTCCGGCTGGTCGGTTATCATATCATCCGGGAAAAGATGCGGCCCCTCGACGGCGTATTTGTCAAGCTCGGATAGCAGTTCATCGAGTCCCTCGCCTGTCCGGGCAGAGATGGGGATGATGCTGTCAAAATCATAGGCCGCGCTGTAGACCGCCATGACCTCAAGGAGCTTGGACTTGTCCACGGTGTCTATCTTATTGATGACGAGCACCGCCGGCGCGCCGGTCTGGCGCAGACGCTCGATAAGCGCCTGCTCCTGCGGGCCGATCGACCCGATGGGCTCGACAAGGAGAAGCACGCAGTCAACATCCGCGACGCTCTCGCGGACGACATTCACCATATAGTCGCCCAGCCTTGTGCGCGGCTTGTGAAAGCCCGGAGTGTCCATGAGCACGAACTGAGTCTCGCCGCGCTCAACAATGGCGGTGATCCTGTTTCGGGTAGTCTGCGGCTTGTTGGAGACGATGGCGATCTTCTCGCCGACAAGGGCATTTGTAAGGGTGGATTTGCCGACATTCGGCCTGCCGCATATGGTTATCATCGCTGATTTAGTCATGTATTTTTCTCCCGTATTTTTTGTATTCTTAATTCATACCATCAATTGACAAGGACACACACGGTTTTGACGGGCAGAAAAACGCCC
>CAVFGM010000046.1:8367-10535 GCA_963621955.1 Bacteroidaceae bacterium | reverse complement strand
ATGGGCGTTTTTCTGCCCGTCAAAACCGTGTGTGTCCTTGTCAATTGATGGTATACAGACATTATAGCAAAGTCGATTACCGCATATCCATATCAAAGCTGACAATTGTGAAAAATTGACAGATTCGGTCAAGCGCCCGCACTGGACAAAAGCGGATGCTCCATATTATAATCAAAGCATGAAAGCAGATGAACTGATAATTTACGCCGATATGGACGGCACAGCCCTCTCCGACTGGAGCCGAGGACCCATCGTGCCGGAAGAGAATCTCCGCGCGCTGGAGAGCTTTGTCGCGCAGGGAGGGCTGTTCTCCATTGCCAGCGGGCGGCAGTACCCGGAGATCATGGACTTCTTCCCCGATGGGCTTATCTGCGCGCCGGTCGTCTGCGGCAACGGGGCTATAGTGTATTCCCCGGCGGAGAAGAAGGTCGTGCGGGAGATCCTGCTGCCGAATGAATTCCGCTGCGAGGTACTGGAGCTGTGCGAAAAACGCATGGAGCTGGTGCTCGTCGCCGCCGATGAGTTCGGCATATATCAGGTGCATACCGGGGACGGACACCCCGCACCGGACGGACTTATAAGAAAGTATATAACGCAGGAGGATTTCCTCACCGGCCCGTATGTGAAGGCCTGCTACATTCTGCCCGACCCCGCGCTCATGCAGGGCGTGGAGGAGACCACCGCGGGCTTTGTGTCCTATGGCCTTGTGACCGCCGCGCGGTCGAGCAGCATTTATCTTGAGGTCATCCGCCGGGACGTGAGCAAGGCAGCGGGTATAGCCTGCGCGCGTGAGTACATCGGGGCAGGGGAGCGGAAGCTTGCCTGCATAGGGGACTATTTCAACGACTATGAGATGCTCAGGAGCGCGGACATTGCCGCCTGTCCGTCGAACGCCGCGCAGGGGATAAAGGACATCTGCGATATCGTGACCTGCAGCAACGACGAGGGAGCCATTGCAGGACTTATAGATGTGCTTTGCAGAGAATAAAATAATGAACAAATGCGCGCCGCAGAATATGATATGCGGCGCGCACGATTTTAATCTTTATCGTCGTCCATCAGGTCATAATTGATCCCATCCTCCGGCAGCTCATCTTCATCTGCCGTCACGGGCTTGGGCTCGCGTTTGGCGGCTTTCTCTGCTTTTTTGCGCGCTCTTGCGGCCTTGCGGTCATAGAGGTATTCGGGAACCGCTGCGTCAAAGCGCAGCGAGAGAAGCTGCGCAAGCTCCTTTGCCATGCGCTCCGCCGCGTAGCCCTTGCCGCCGCAGATCACTGGGATCGCCGCGAGTTCAGCCCCACCGCCGTCCAGAAGGACGATCACGCGGCTGACAGAGCCGTGTACCGTGACCTCACGGCTGGAAACAGAGACGGTGCCCTCAAGCGGTATCTCCGTGCTCTGCATCCCGCACAGGCGGAGTGTCCCGCTGCCGGGGACATATTCGGCCTTTGAGGAGAACACGATATATACATACACCCCAAACAGCGCTGCCGCGGCCAGGAACGCCAGCAGCGCACCGAATGAAAAGCGCAGCGCCATCCACACGATGCCCGCTGCGGCGATAACAACGGCACATATTATACAGCTCACTTTTGAGCCGCGGCTGACAAGTCTCAAAGTTTTCATAAAAACCTCCGGAGAGATGAATATTTCCGTTCTTATTATCATCTATGTTACCATAAAACTCGGGATGGTCAATCCAAGATTTTGTTAAATATTAACACAATGTGTCAAAAGCTTGATAGGCTAAAAAAACTCTGATATTATGCAGTCAAGGGATGCATCGTTGTGCATCATGCAAAGAAAATCAGGAAAGGAGATACGTATTTTTATGGATTATCTTCGTATAGACGACCGTCTTATCCACGGGCAGATAGTCACCGCGTGGTGCGGTCACCTGAAGATCAATGAGATCATCGCCATTGACGATGCCCTCGCCGCGAACAAGACCCTGCAGTCGATCATGCTCATGGGAATTCCGAAGCAGTATAAGTCCCATGTCGTGACTATGGCCGAGGCGAAGGAGATATTCGCCCAGCCCTCCGACGGCAACCGCCTGTTCGTCACACGTCTGCCGCAGGATCTGAGCAATCTGCGCGAGGAGCTCAAGAAGTGCGAACTGGTCGTCATCGGCAACGCCGCAAAGCGCACGGACACACGCTTCAACC
>CAVFGM010000046.1:0-8334 GCA_963621955.1 Bacteroidaceae bacterium | reverse complement strand
GGACGGCGTGAAGCTCGTGTATCAGACAGTCCCAAAGTCCCCGTCGAAGGAGTGGCCGGATATCCGCAAGGGTATCAAGCTCTGAATCCGTATTTAAGGGCACTGCCCTGAAAATAAAAGTTTATAGGAGGAAAAGTCTATGAGCACCCTGCAAGTGATCCTTATCGCCCTGTTCATATATCTGGGCGCTATCGGATCAATCGTCGGCAATACCATCGGCTGGTACTGCCTCGGCCGTCCTCTCGTGGCGTCTTTCGTCGTCGGCATCATTATGGGAGATGTGCAGACGGCTATGCTGGTCGGCGTTCCCCTGCAGATCGCCTACCTCGCTAACGTCACTCCCGGCGGCGCGGTCGCATGGGATCTGTCCTATGCAACCTATGTCGGCACCGCTATGGCGATCGCTCTCAAGGGCACCGTCGGCGCGGGTGACGCGGCGGCTCTCATTGGTCTGGCCTTCACCGGCGCCGGTATCGGCGGCGTTGTCGGCGGCACGATGTGGAACGTCCACTACGCACTCGATGTATTCATCAACCGCTGGGCAAACAAGATCGCCGAGTCCGGCGACGCCAAGAAGATGTGGATGCCCAACATGATCGGCGGCTGCGGTATCGGCTTCCTGTGCCGCTTCATCCCGGCTGTCATCGTTCTCTCTGCGATCAACCTCGGCACCAGCGCCGGTATCGCTATCCCCGGCTGGTTCACCACCGGCATCTCTGCCTTCGGCAGCATGATGGCTGCCCTCGGTATGGGCATCATCCTCTCCTTCCTTGTCAAGAAAGGCGTACACTGGGCAATCTTCCTCGGCGGCTTCGTGCTTGTCACCTACTTCGGCATGAGCACCATGGCAGTCGCAGTCATCGCTGCGATCGTCGCTGTTATCTACTACTATGTCATCAGCAAGAGAGAGGAGGTAGCTTAATATGAAGACCGTCAGCAAGAAAACTCTTAAGAAATCCTTCCTCAACTGGTTCTTCTGGAATGGCTGCTCTCAGCAGGCCGAGACCATGCTCGGCATGGCGTTCGGTCAGTCCATGGCTCCCGTGATCGATGAGCTGTATGAAACCAAGGAAGATAAGGCTGCCGCTCTGCAGCGCCACATCACCCTGTTCAATACTGAGTCTCAGGTCGGCTCCATATGCAACGGTATCGCGATAGGCATGGAGGAGCAGCTTGCAAACGGCAACGGCTCCGCTGAGTCCATTCAGGAAGCCAAGGTCGCCCTCATAGGACCTACCTCCGCGATCGGCGACTCCCTCTGGGTCGCGACCATTATCCCCCTGCTGCTCACTATCTGCCTGTCCATCGCCAGCGCCATCCCCGGCTCTGCATGGGTCGGCGCTCTGCTGTATATGATCATCTACCCGCTCGGCACCTACCTGCTCAGCTGGAAGCTCTTCAACCTCGGCTACAAGGCCGGTCTTGACGGCATTCAGCGCTTCATGGCCTCGGGCGAGCTTGACCGCATCATGCAGGCGATCACTGTTCTCGGCCTGATCGTTGTCGGCGCTCTGACTGCAAGCTTCGTCACCTGCAATCTCAATATCGACATCAAGACCGCAGCACAGGTGTTCGATTCAGCTTCCGGTACATACGTTGAGGGCGTTATCTCTGTGTTCAATCTGGATAACCTGCTCAACAGTGTGTTCCCGCACATCGTTCCGCTGGCTCTGACCCTCGGCGTGTACAATCTGTACACCAAGAAGAACTGGACTCCTCTGGCTATCATGGGCCTGATCCTCGTTCTCGCCGCGGTGCTCACCGCTGTCGGATACATCCCCGCAGTCGGCGCCTTCGCCTGATATAACGGACGGAGACTGACATAATAAAGCCAACGCAAACGGCTGGCAGAATAAAAGCTGCCGGCCGACGGTAAAACCAAAGGAGAAGAAAAATGGCACAACTCGAGTACATCAAAAGAATAACCGAAGTTATTGAGAAGATCGACAAGGAGCAGTCGGCTAACATCGCAGCTGCGGCTGACCTCTGCGCTGAGACCATCAATTCCGGCAAGCTCGTGCATCTGTTCGGCAGCGGCCACAGCGTCCTGCCCGTGCAGGATGTGTTCCCGCGCTACGGCGGCGTTGTCGGCTGGCATCCGGTCATGGATCCCAGACTTATGTGGAATAACGTTATCGGCCCCGGCGGCGCACGTGAGCTGCTGTGGATCGAGCGTCAGGAGGGTTACATCCAGAACTTCCTGCAGAGCTACAACTTCCAGGAAGGCGAAGTTATGATCGTTTTCTCCCACGGTGGCCTGAACGCGGCTCCCATCGAGGCAGCGCTCTACGCCAAGGAGAGAGGCCTGAAGGTCATTGCCATCACCAGCGGCGAGAACTATGAGAAAGCCACCGCCACCCACTCCTCCGGCAAGAAGCTCGGCGACTGCGCCGATATAATGATCAGCAACTGCTGCCCGCTTGAGGATGCGCTTGTTGCCATCCCCGGCTATTACCAGAAGGTCGGCGCTTCCTCCACCGTTGCTGTCATCACTATTGCCCAGTCCATCGCTTCTGAGACCGCACTGCGTCTTGAGAAGATGGGTCACAAGATGAACATCTTTGTTTCCCCGAACGTCACCGAGATACCCAAGGACTATATGCAGGTCGTGTACAAGGATTATTGCGACACCGTTTTCAGCAACTCCAACATGTAAACTCCCGCGAAGGAGCGTAACGCTCCGGAATATATGGACCTTTGGTTTCCGTGCGGCGGTACTGTCCGCCGTGCGGAGACCGGGGTAAGACGCGTCTCCCGGCAAGGCCGCCGTACAAGGGGCTTTTGTGGGAGACTTTACGTATAAGGAGGAACCTATGTCCAAGGTAGTCGTCATGGGGCACGGCGGTTACGCCACTGCCATGAAAAGAAATCTTGCCATGCTGGTCGGCGAGATGGAGGATTTTTATTACATCGATTTCAACGAGGAGGATTCTCTGGATATTCTTCAGAGTAAGCTCGATGAGCTCCTCGCGGGGATAGAGGATGCGGTGCTTTTCGTGTGCGACCTTGCGGGCGGCTCACCATTCCGCACGGCGGCGCTGTGCGTGTCTGAGCACCCGGGCTGGGCGGTCGTCGCGGGGGTCAATACCTCGGCGCTCTCGGAGCTTTCGTTCAATACGGAGCTTGCACCCGCGGAGCTTGCAAAGCTTGCCATAGACGTCACGAAGGACACCGTCATGGTGTTCCCGCCGGAGGAGTAAGCCATGGGCGCGGCGAGCGTCATTCCGGCGCTTTCTCTGTCGGGCGGATACGCACTGCCGATAGGCATGTGCGTGCTGCTGATGATCCTTGTGTTCATCGCGCTCTACCTGCTGTCGCTCGCGCGGGCGCAGTCGGAGCGGGAGCTTCGCGCGCTGCTCCAGCGCGACCCGAAGCTGTATATCGAGCGGCTCGAGAATAACCGCCGGCTGAAGCTCGTGTTCCGCCCGGCGGTGCTGCTGCTCTATAAACTCGAGGGCTATATGAGCCTCAGCGACGACGGAAAATGCCGGGAGCTTATCGCAAAGCTCGACGGCATGAAGCTCCAGCCGCGCGACCGGCTCCAGTTTTATCAGACAAAGCTGTCCTTCTTTGCCTACGCCGGTGACGGCGAGCGGGCGAAGGAGACGCTTACACAGCTTGAGGATTTCCTGCATAAGTCCGGCGCGGACGAGGTCGACCAGTATAAAAAGCTGCTGCGTCAGGCGCGGCAGATCGTTGCCGTCTATGTCGATAAGGATATCTCTATGCTCCCGAAGCTCCAGCGTCAGGCCGCCGCAACGAAGGACGGAGCCGACCGCGGGCTGCTGCAATTTCGCATCGCGAAGCTCTCACACTATGCCGGGGACGAGGAACAGGCGGAGGTCTATCTGCACCGCGCAGCTAAAAACTTGAAAAATACGGCATATTCAGTTATAATAGATTCCGCTCTTGAGGATCACTCAGTGTTGGAGCGGTATTGATAAGGAGAAGATATGGTTTCTTTTGATTATCTGATCAATGACGCGATGGGGCTCCACGCAAGGCCGGTCGGGCTTGTGGTCAAGGCCGTCAAGCCTTATAAGGAGTCCGAGATCACCATAGAGCATGACGGACAGACTGCCGACGCGAAGCGTATGTTCGCAGTTATGGCACTGCAGGTCAAACAGGGTGAGAAAATAACCGTCACCGTCAAGGGCGGCGCGGAGCAGGAGATCGCCGACGCTATCCTTGATATCTTCAAAACGGAGAAGCTCTGAGCCCTGAGAAGGGAGCCTTGGCGCATGGCCAATATTCTGATCAAAATGGCGGAGATCAGGGATCTGACTCCGTCGGAGCGGCATGTTGTCGAATACATCCTTGATCATTACAAGGAGGTATGCAGCATGGGCATTGTGGAGCTCGGGGAGAAGACCTTTACCTCGACGACGACAGTGAAGCGCTTCTGCCGGAAGCTCGGTGTCGACAGCTATACGGATTTCCGCATGCTGCTGTCCGCCGCGCAGGATAACTACGCCCACCGCAGCAACATGAGCGGGACGCAGGTGCCAGTCAGCCGGTACGATTCCGTGACGGAGATACTCGAAAAGGTTTCCCAGCAGAATGCACAGTCCATCCTCAAGACGCGCGAGATCATCGACTCGGAGGAATTCAGCGCAGTCGTAGACAAAATGGCCGCGGCAAAGCGCATCGACTTTTATGGGGTCGGCCCGTCAAACGTCGTCGCGCGGGATGCCCAGCTCAAGTGCGTCCGCCTGAAGATACAGTCCACTGCTCCGAGCGACAGGGTCTCAATGCTCACAAATGCTCAGGCAAATACCGAGGGCTGCCTTGCCTTTATGATCTCCTACACCGGTGAGACGGAGGATATCATCGAGGTCGCGCAGACGCTGCGCCGTCTGCATGTGACGACCGTCGCGCTCACCTCGTCGACGAGCAACTCCCTTGCCAGCCAGTGCGACTATAAGCTGCGCGTGGATTCAAGCGAGAGTTGGGACAGGCTCGGCGGAATGTCGAGCAGGATATCCACGCTTAGCATTATCGACGCGCTCTTCACCGCGCTGCTCAATACAAATTACGATCAGTATGTGCGCAACATGGCCGATACCTGCGTGGGCAACCGAGTCCGCGGGGAATAAAAACATGTGTGCATAATAAAGCTCCGGGGAGCCGCGAATTATCGCGGCTCCCCGGAGCTTTTAGAGTATATAACTGCATCACATGAGGCTGTGGTAGAGGCCGATGATCTCTTCGACGCTGGTGTCGCGCGGGTTGCCGGGACGGCAGGCGTCTGCGTAAGCGCTCTCGGCGAGGAACTGCACGTCCTCTTCTTTGACAATGCCCTTGAGGTCGGCGGGGATGCCGACATCGGCGGAGAGCTTCTTGACCGCGTCGATGGCGGCCTGACGGTACTGCTCCTGAGTCATCGCATCAACGCCCTCAACGCCCATTGCCTTTGCAAGAGCTTTGTACTTCTCACCGGAATATTCCTTGTTGTATTCAAGACCGGTCGGCAGGATGATCGCGCAGGCGACGCCGTGCGGGGTGTCATACAGCGCGGACAGGCCGTGTGCCATGCTGTGGACTATGCCGAGGCCGACATTGGAGAAGCCCATACCGGCGATATACTGGCCGAGCGCCATGCCCTTGCGCCCGTCGGGATCGTTCTTGACGGCATCGCGCAGGTTGGAGGAGATAAGGCGGATCGCTTCGAGGTGGAACATATCGCTCATTTCCCATGCACCCTTGGTGATGAGACCTTCAATGGCGTGGGTCAGTGCGTCCATGCCGGTGGCGGCGGTGAGCGGAGCGGGCATGGTGGACATCATATCGGGGTCGACGACGGCGATCTCGGGGATGTCGTTAGTGTCGACGCAGACGAACTTGCGCTTCTTCTCAACGTCGGTAATGACGTAGTTGATCGTGACTTCAGCGGCGGTGCCAGCGGTCGTCGGGACGGCAATGGTGAAGACAGCGTGCTTCCTGGTGGGAGCGACGCCCTCAAGGGAGCGGACATCGGCGAACTCAGGGTTATTAATAATGACGCCGACAGCCTTTGCAGTGTCCATGATGGAGCCGCCGCCGACGGCGACGATGCAGTCAGCACCGGCATCCTTGAAAGCCTGAACGCCGTTCTGAACGTTTTCAATGGTGGGGTTGGCCTTTATATCGGTGAAGAGAGCGTAATCAATACCTGCGGCCTTCATCGGGTCGAGGATCTTGTTGATCTCGCCGCTCTTGACAACATGCTTGCCGGAGCAGACAAGAGCCTTCTTGAAGCCGCGGGCGGAGAGCTCGGGACCGATCTCCTTGACAGCGCCAGAGCCGTGGTAGGAAACAGTGTTGAGAACTATACGATTGACCATTGTGAAACCTTCCTTTCGATTAACCGTAACATAGCTTTTGCTTCATCGAGCGGTCTTATTCGGACAGACACACGTACTGCATGAAAGCTTGTCTATCTTTTAACCATACTTATGATAGCACTTTTTTCCTTGGAAATTCAAGAGCAAAGTGCATTTTCGGAGATTTGGTTAATCGGTACCCATAACTGCGCAGCAATGGGTTGCGGCTTTTGTATATATTGACAACTAATTAACAAAATGTTCATCAATTTAACGGCGTCAGCTTACGAAAAGCATTCAGCTGTACGCCGCCTGCGGACAGAACAAACCGCCGCTGTGCCTGTACGGGCACAGCGGCGGTAAATATTTATTGCGGGAGATCTTATGCGGCCTGAGTTTTCTTCTTGTCGATGAAGTGCACGACGAGGCCGATCACGAGGCCGAGGGCGGCGGGGCAGACCCAGCCGAGACCGAGGTACGCAAGCGGGAGATTGGCGTGTACGAAGTCGAGCACGCCATTGAGATGCAGAGCACTGATGACACCGCTCGGCAGGCTGGCGCAGAGGTCATAGAGCGCGGCAAAGAACGTGAAGCCGACGACCCAGCGGTAGACGCGCTTATCATGCCCGAAGAACTTCCCGCAGAGGGAGAGAACAATGAGCACGATAGCCAGCGGATAGAGGAACATCAGGACAGGCAGGGAATAGCTGATGATGTTGCTCAGGCCGAAGTTTGCAAAACCGAAGGCGACGACGCTGAAGATGATAGCCCATGCGCGGTAACTCAGACCCTTGAACATACCGGCGAAAGTCTCGGCGCAGCTCGTGATAAGGCCGACGGAGGTCTTGAGGCAGGCGAGGGTGACGGTCGCGGCGAGGACGATAAGCCCCGGCGCACCGAGATAGTGCTTTGCGATCTGCGCGAGGGCAACGCCGCCGTTTTCGGCGCTTTCCATGACGCCGCGGCTGTGTACGCCGATGAGCGTCACAAAGAAGTAGATGACAGCCATCAGCAGGCAGCTGAAGATGCCGGCGCGCACGGTGTTGGAGGCGACAGCGTCGCCGTCCTCCACGCCGAGGCCGCGTATAACATTCACGACCACGATGCCGAAGGCAAGGCTCGCGAGTGCGTCAAGCGTATTGTAGCCCTCGATGAAGCCTTCGAAGAAAGGCATAGTTCCATAGTCGCCCGCAGGCTCGACCTCGGCTATGGCAGCGCCGGGGTTCACGAGCGTGACGACAACGAGGACACCGAGGAAGAGCAGGAATGCGGGGTTGAGTATCTTGCCGACCCAGACCATTATCTTGCCGGGGTAGAGCGAGAACAGCAGCGCCGCGACGAAGAATGCCAGCGAGAACAGCAGCAGATAAAGCGAGAGCTTATCTGAGCCCTGCGGGATGATCTGCTCGATACCGACGGTGAAGGAGGTCGTCGCGCAGCGGGGGATCGCGAAGAACGGCCCGATCGTCAGGTACAGCGCACAGGTGAAGAAATACCCATAGGGGCGGCCGATGTGGCTGCTCAGCTCAAACAGACCGCTGCTGCGGCTGATGCCGAGCGCCGCGACGCCGAGCAGCGGCAGGCCGACGCCGGTGATGATGAATCCGATGAGCGCGGGCCACATGTTGCGCCCGGCCATCTGACCCATATAAACAGGGAAAATCAGGTTCCCTGCGCCGAAAAACATGCCGAAAAGCATGCTGGCGATGTAGACATATTCGCTCCTGCTGAGACTTTTTTTCATGGGATAACAGTTCCTCTCATAAATCTCTCTATCCGTGAGGCTGCCGACGGCAGTCGGAAATTGCCATATATGATAACATTCCGGCGCACAAAAGGCAATACAAATTATTTAATGAGGGCATTACTTAATGTAATAATACCATCAGTTGACAAGGACACACACGGTTTTGACGGGCAGAAAAACGCCCATGCCGCTTCAAAGCCCTTGCCAATACATAAAGTATTGCCTGCGGGCTTTTCATTGCCTGAACGCATTTCTGCTCCGGCAAAACTGCTGCGCACCTGACAG
>CAVFGM010000045.1:0-19920 GCA_963621955.1 Bacteroidaceae bacterium | reverse complement strand
CGGAACGGTGAGGTCAAAGCGCAGAGCAAGGTCGCTCTCGCCTTTCATAAAGCGGTATATCTGCTTCTCGGTCTCGCCGCCGCCCTTGGCGAGCAGCACCTCGGCAGATTCGATTACCGGTGTGTCAAGCGGCGTGAAGCCATAGACGGAATAGCTCTGACGGAGGATCTCCATCATGCGCTCCATCTTCATCTGCTGCTCCGGCAGCAGCTCCATAAAACCGGAAAGCGTGCGCGGTGATACCTTTGCCATATATGTGCATCCTTTCAATATACGCATGAATTCCGAAGCCGTTCATGCAGACGGCTTCGGAATAAAAACGCGATGTATAGCTGCCGTGCGGCTTATCTCTTCTGGGGGTTGACGATGTTGCGCCAGTCAAGGTCGCCGCGGCGCAGACCCTGAACGAGCACCTCCGCCGTCGCGGCGTTGGTCGCAAATGGGATCTGGTACTGGTCGCACAGGCGCTCTATCTTGTTGATATCGTCAAAGCCCTTGGGGTTTGCAGGATCGCAGAAGAAGAGCACAAGGTCGATCTCATTGAAGGATATGCGTGCGCCGATCTGCTGCGCGCCGCCCTGATCCGCGTGGAGGTAAAGCGTTATCGGAAGGCCGGTCGCCTCCGAGACAAGCTTGCCCGTTACATGGGTCGCGCAAAGCGAGTGCTCTGCCAGAATGCCGCAGTAGGCAATGCAGAACTGCACCATAAGCTCTTTCTTTCTGTCATGCGCCATCAATGCAATATTCATACTCTTCTCCGTTTCCTTGTATGCAAATTACCTTATTTGTTCATTCGTCTAATTATATACACAAATTCCCGAAACTTCAATAGCTTTATTTAAGAAGCGTCATTTCCGTCTCGGAGGTGTCGCTGTAACCCATTATAGTGATGTAGGCGTCCATGATGTGGCGCGCGATGAACTGCACGTCAGCACCGGCGCCGCCGCGCTCGACGACGACGAATATCGCGACCTCGGGATCCTTATACGGGGCATAGCACATGAAGATACCATCGTTCTGGATGCCTTCACCTTTCTGTGCGGTACCGGTCTTACCGGCGACGCGCCACTGGCAGTCGACCCAGACGTTGACGTTCTTCTCGTTTATATAGTCGTTAAGCACTTCCCACATGCCCTCGTGCACCGCCGCCCAGTTATACTCGGCGGAATCGACGGTGCTCATAACGGTGGGCTCGCGGTCATAGAGCTTTTCGCTGTAATCGTAGTTTCTGATGGATTTGAGAATGGACGCGGAATAGCGCGTGCCGGAGTTTGCGACAGTCGCGCAGTATTCAGCCATCTGTATTGGGGTGAAAACGCTGTCGGACTGGCCGATGGCGGCCTGCAGCGTATCGCCTATTCGCCACTCGGTACCGGCATAGTCCATGTGGTTTGCCTGATTGGACATATTGCCCTTGGCTTCAACAAGCTCAATGCCCGAGTATTCGCCGAGGCCGAAGTTTGCGGCAAACTTGCCGAGGTCGTCGACGCCGAGGAAGTTGCCGATGGAGTAGAAGTAGTAGTTGCACGAGTCGCGGATAGCGGTCGTGACGTTCTCCTCGGGGTGGGTCAGGTGATCCTTCGTCGAGTTCCAGATCCAGCACTCAGGCGCGTAGCCTTCAGCTGCGTACCTTGTGTAGACGCCCTCGCACTTTATTTTGTCCTCGGTGTTTACTATGCCCATTGTGAGCGCGGCTATTGCCGTGCACGGTTTGAAAGTCGAGCCGGGGGCGTAGGTACCCATCAGCGTGCGGTTAAATAGCGGCGCGTTCTCTGCTTCGAGCAGCTCTTGATAGTCATCCAGTATCGTCGCAACGTTGTAGGTCGGCCAGCTCGCCATTGCAAGCGGCTCACCGGTCTTGACGTTCACGACCACGGCAGCAGCACCGGTGATCTCGTCCTTGAGGTCGACGTTATAGTCGCCTCGCGCCGTGCCCTCAGCACGCTTCTGGGCGATGTTCTGCTTGAGTATCGACACGCCGTTTGCAAGGATACGCTCGGTCTGCTCCTGCAGGACGCTGTCGATCGTCAGGTACACATGGTTGCCGGGCTCCGGCTCCTCGGTGTATACCGTCGCGAGCACGGTACCGGCGGAGTTTCGCGTTTCTATGACCTTGCCGTCCTTGCCGTGCAGGTAGTTTTCGAATGCGTATTCAACGCCGTCCTTACCGACCATGGCGTCGGTCGAATAGTTCAGCAGAGAGTATTTTTCATACTCCTCCTGCGTCATAAGGCCGGTGTAGCCAAGGATATGCGCGGCATACTCTGTGCCGTATTTACGGCTGTAGGCGCGCTCGACCTCGATGCCGACGAGCTTGTTCTCCATGATCGACGAGATGAGCTTCATGCTCGCGTCCTCGACGAAGATATAGTCGGCGGTGTTGACGGCGTAGCGGACGTTTATCGAGTAACGCACGCCGGCAATGATGCGCATCTCCTCGGCGGAGTAGCTGTTGTCGATATTATATCTCGTGCGCATATAGCTCATCAGTTCGACCGCTGTGGAGTTCGGGTCTATCTCCTGACGGACATAGTACGCATCAAGCATGGTGCGCTGTATCGCTGTCATGTCCGGGTCGTACTCAAACGGCGGGGTCATGCTTATTGGCAGGTCGTCGGTATACTCGTCGCCGTAGCCCTGCACCATACGCACAAGCTCAAGGATGACCGAGTTCGGGTCGTCATTTGCGAAGAGCTTGTCCGTGTCTATCTTCAGGTTATAGGTCTCCTCATTGCTGACGAGTGTACGGCCGTAGCGGTCATAGATATTGCCGCGCGCGGCGGTAACTGTACGCTCAGTATTCGTAAGCTCGCTGCTGCGGTTGTAGTTTGCCTCGCCCTCTATGATCTGGAGCTTATAAAGCTCCACCAGATACACCGTGAGGAGCAGCAGAATGAGAACAACAAGTCCCGCAACTCTTCCCGGTTTTACAAGTCTGTTGTGCATTGCAAGTCCTTTCCCTTACTTGATCCACTTTGCCGGCGGGAAGTACGCCACCGCCGAAAACGGCAGCGACCAGAGCGTCTGGATAATGACCGTCGAGAGCATCGCCCCGCTCCATGTATCGCCCGCCAAGGTCTTGAGCATCTGGAGCACCGCCGTGACAAACAGCGCCGCAAGCGTGATGCCCATGAAGGCAAAGAAGCGCCGGTTTATGAAGAACTGGGACACGAACGCCGCCGCGAACGACAGCGCCGGCAGAACCAGCGCGAAGAAGATCGTATGCTCCACAAAGGACATATCCGCAAATATGCCCATGATGAGCGAAAACAGCGGGCCGAGCGTTGCACCCTCAAACATCCCGACCGCCACGGCAACTGCCGGCAGCACCATCGGGCACGAGCCGAACAGCCTGAAATGGCTGAGGATCATGTTCTGCGCCATCAGCGTCAGGAGCATGAACAGCGCGTATCTCAGCACGCGGTGTATATTTATCTTTTCAAAAAGATCCTTCAACTCTTATTCCACCACTTCAAAGCTCTTGATAATGAACACCTGCACGAGCGAGTCCAGATCGCACTGCGGCTCAACTATGCCGTATTCTATCTGCCCGCCGGCCTCGGTCTGCACAGCTGTGAGCGTGCCGATCACGAGCCCTGAGGGGAACGCGCCGCCGGAGCCCGAGGTCAGGACATCGTCCCCGACGAATATCTGCGCGCCGTCGGCAAGGAAAGTGAGCTTTGCGGTCTTGTTCTTCATGAACGAGTATTCACCGACGACCATACCGGAGTTGCCCGCCGCACCGACGAATGCGCCGACGCTCATGTCAACGTCAATAAGCGTGCTGACCGTCGCCCAGTTTGTGCCGAGCTCGGTGATCTGGCCGACGACCGCGCCGTACTCGGTTATGACCGGGTCGCCTATCTCGATGCCGCTGGTCTCGCCCTTGCTTATCGTGAAAGACGACGACCAGTTCGACGACGACCAGAGCACGACCTTTGCCGACTCCATCTCATAATCCGTGTGCTTCTCGCGCAGCTCAAGGAGCTTGCGCAGGCGCGTGTTCTCCTCGGAGGCTGCGATGCCGTCGCGCGCGGACTGCTGCGCGTCTGCAAGCTGGGAGCGGAGCGATTCATTCTCCGCCATGAGCGAGTCATAATCGTACAGGTAGCCGTAGAGGCTGTCGAACCAGTTGACGGCGGAGCTCAGAACTTTCTGCATAGGTGCCTTCACGATGCCCGACACGTTCTGCATGAAGCTTATGTTGCCGCCGCGCGCCGCGGCGCCGAGCGCGATTATCAGCACGACCGCGCCGACGATTATGCCGACACGTATTCCGTTTTTCTTCAGGTATTCTTTCAAAGAAGTCCAACTCCCTGCCTGTTGAGCATTTTACCGAGCCTGCACAGCGGCAGACCCATGACATTGAAAAAGTCGCCCTCTATGCCCTCAACGAAGAGTGCGGCCTTGCCCTGCGCGCCGTAAGCGCCGGCCTTGTCCATCGGCTCCCCCGTGGCTATGTACGCCGCTATCTCCCGCTCGGAAAGCTCGCGGAAGCGGACGCGGCTCATTTCATATTCAAGTGTCTCCTGCCCGTCCTTTATGACGCACACGCCGGTATACACCTCGTGCGTCTCACCGGAGAGCTCACGGAGCATTTCGGCGGCCTGCTGCTCTGAATGCGGCTTTCCGAACACCTTGCCGTGGTGCCAGACAATGGTGTCCGCAGCAATAAGAACGTCCCCCGCCGCGCAGTGCTCGGCG
Source organism: Bacteroidaceae bacterium (assembly GCA_963621955.1). GTDB lineage: Bacteria > Bacillota > Clostridia > Oscillospirales > Oscillospiraceae > Limivicinus. The sequence goes on along the minus strand of CAVFGM010000045.1, from coordinate 15,216 downwards.
ACCTCGCGCCCCTTGTGCGCTGCGAGCGCCATTACGAGCTCGCCCGGGGTGAGCCCCGCAGGCGCGACCTCCTCCCCCTTTGCGGGGATGATTTTCATGTCCTTTACGCCCAGCATCTCCAGAAGCTCCTTGCGTCTCGGAGAGCCGGATGCGAGAATAATGCTCATTTTCTTTTTCCTCTTTGCTGATTGCTTTTTAGTCCACGCCTCTGTAATACAGGCCGCGTGTGAGTACGTTCGGCTTATAATCCGACAGCCCCATATATCCCTTTGCGACCTCGACGCACTCTCTCATGCCCTCGGTCGTGAACATCATGCGCAGCCCCCACGCACCCGCGGCATATACGTCCTCCGCCTTATCCGCAAGGTAGAGCTTATGCGCGTTATAGATAACGTTGCGGCAGCCGAACTCTTTCACTACCGGGAACACCGAACCCATACGGTCGGCCATCTGCCCCGGAGTCTGGCAGTTGCAGCGCCCCGCGCTGTGGCGGATGATGCACTGGTCGGACACCATGAGCGGGATACGGCCATATATGATAAGCTCGGTATCGAGCGGCTTTATCATGTCCCTGATCTGCGACAGGCGCAGCTCGAACGAGGCCGTGGCGGAAATGAAGCCCGCCTGACGGATGACCTCCATCGAAAGGGAGTTGAAAGTATTGAGTCCGAAGTCCCCGCGCAGCTTCATCCCGGCCTTCTTCGCGAGCATCGCATGGCCGAGGTTGCCGACAAGCGCCTCATTCACGCCCTGGTCGAACATACGGCTGAGCATATCGTACACCGCGGCGGCCTCGTTATCGGCAATGACGCGCGGCAGCACCGCAACGGGTATAGTCCCCTGCTCGGCAAATGGGCGGAGCAGGTCTAATTTCTCCGACATGAGCGTGAGGGGAACATAGAGGTACTTGGGTCCCAGCGCGGCAAGCTCCGGCGAGAGCTGCTCCTCCGTCAGCACCTGGAAGATCATCGCGGGGTCGCCTGTCGGCAGCTTGCCTTTCGGCTTCTCCGGGAGCTTCCCGACGCGGCGGAGCGGCGGCTTTGCGCGCTGCTCCGACAGCTCCGACACGAGCCTGCGGCGCAGGTCATTTATCTCCGACGCCGGCAGGTACAGCCCGGGGTCGGCCTGCGCCCGATTCTCGACGCAGTTATAGGGCGTGCCGCCGGTCTTGAACATCTGCTCAGTAATATACGTGGCGGTGAGCCCCTGCCCGCGTGCTTTCTCGGGCACGCCGCCCATGGCCGCGGCGCGGTTGCCGTCATCGTCAAAGGCGATTGCCTTGACCGGCATCCCCTTTTCGGCCACGGTGTAGAAATGCACGGGGACGCGGCGCAGCTCACCCTCGGAATAGCCCTTGCGGGCGAGAGTGAAGAGCTTTTCGGTGTCCTTATCCGGTTCCTCGCGGCGGCCGAACATGTCCTTTTTATCGCCGTTGAAGTAGCCCTGAGTGAAGCCCTGACGGGAGAAGGCCTTTTCAAGCGTCTCCATCTCCTCGTCCGAGGGCTGGCGATGCTCCTTGAGTGCCTTGGAATATATCTTCGTGACTATCGCGGTGTACTCGGGGCGCTTCATCCTGCCCTCGATCTTGAGGCAGGCGACGCCCGCGTCCTCGAGCTCGCGCAGCCTGTCGACAAGGCAGTTGTCCTTGAGAGACATGGGGTAATCGTCCATGCGTCCGCCGAGGCTGTACTGCATGCGGCAGGGCTGGGCGCACATGCCGCGGTTGCCGCTGCGGCGGCCTATGAGCGCGGACATATAGCACTGGCCTGACTGGCAGAAGCAGAGCGCGCCGTGTACGAAGACCTCCGTCTCGATAGACGCATGCTGCGTGATGAACTTTATCTGCTCAAGGCTCAGCTCGCGCGCGAGCACGGCGCGGGTCATGCCCATCTCCGCCGCGGCCTCGACCCCGGCGAGGTTATGGATACTCATCTGCGTGCTTGCGTGCAGCGGGATATCCGGCAGCGCCTGGCGTATCGCATAGGCAAGGCCGAGATCCTGAATGATTATCCCGTCCGCCCCAAGCTCCGATGCAAGGCGCGCACTCTCAACGGCCTGCGCGATCTCGCGGTCGTTTACCAAAGTATTGAGCGTGACATACACTTTGCAGCCGCGGATGCGGCAATAGCGCATCGAGCGCTCAAACTCCTCATCCGTGAAATTCTTCGCGCCGCGGCGGGCGTTAAAGTTGCCAAGCCCCATATATATAGCGTCCGCACCGTTCTGCACGGCGGCTATAACGGCCTCCGGCGAACCTGCGGGTGAAAGAAGCTCTATCATTCTCTGCGCTCCTCTGATGATTCTGACGTATCTCTCCGGCAAATTTTATAATACCGCATTAAGATACACTGTAATTATAGCACACAGCCCCCTATTGCGACAAGATAATTTTAATGTTATAATATGGCCGCACCGTAAATTATTTTCTAAGAGGACTTAAAACTATGCAGCAGAGCGCATCGGAAAATCTTATATCTCAGGCGTCGGCGGACAGGCTTATCGCCGCGCACGATGGGGACGTTGCCCTGCTGTACATATACCTGCAGCGCACGGGCGGCGACCTTGATGGCGCAGCGCGCGAGCTTTGCCGCACGATGGGCGAGATTGAAGCCGCGCATGAAAAGCTCCTGCGCATGGGGCTCATCGGCACGGCTCCCGCCCCCTCCTCCGCTGTGCCTGCGGAACCGCCGCACACAGATATGCAGCAGGAAATGAAGCTCCCGCCCGCGGAGGAGCTGCCGGAGTACCGCGCGGAGGACATCGTCCGCCGCAGCAAGGAGGATGACGCTTTCGCCGCGATCGTCGCGGAGGCGCAGAAGGTGCTTGGGCACGTGCTCAGCAGCTCCGACCTCAAGCGTCTCTTCGGTATATATGATTATCTCGCTCTGCCGCCCGAGGTCGTGCTCGAGCTGCTCAATTACTGTGTGTCCATCTCCTGCTCGCCGAGCGGCGAGGGGCGGCGTCCCTCGATGCGCTTCATCGAAAAGGAAGCCTACGCATGGGTACATATGGAAATATTCACACTTGAGCAGGCTGAGGAATATATACAGAAAAGCCAGCAACGCCGCGGCGACATCGGCAAAATAAGCGAAGCCCTCGGCATCCATGGACGCACACTTGCGCCGTCGGAGCAGCGCTTCATAAGCTCATGGCTCGATATGGGCTTTACGCTTGACGCGATAGAGCTGGCATACGACCGCACCGTCACGAACACCGGTGCCCTCAAGTGGGGCTATATGAATAAAATTCTCCAGACTTGGCATGAAAAAAAGCTGCACACCCCGGCGGAGATCGAAGCAAACGCCCCGCGCCGCAAACCGGCAGCAGTAAAGAGTGCTGTAAAGCAGGACAAGCCCATCGACCTTGACCGGCTGCGCGCGGCGCTCGACAAAATGTAAAGGCAGGTAAACATATATGCGCTATGACGGGAAGCTTCTGGCCAGGGCCAGGGCGGAGCTTGAAAACATAAAGCAGCGCAATCTCTCCGAGCAGCAGCGCCGGAGAGATGAGGTCTATCGCCGCTGCCCGGAGATACAGCGCATCGACGGCGAGATGCGCGCGCAGATGGCGGAGCTCGTCCGTCTCACGATAGCGCGCGATCCTGAACTCAAGAGCAAGACCGCCGCGCTGCGGGACGAGAATCTCTCGCTCCAGATGCGCCGCGCGGAGCTTCTGAATGAGCTCGGGCACGAGCCCGAATATCTCGACGCGATATACTCCTGCCCCAAGTGCCGGGACACCGGCATATATGAGGGTGGCGTCTGCTCCTGCCTTGAGCGGCTCTATAACCGGGAGCTTACGAAGGCGCTCGGCACGCTCATGCAGAGCGGGGACGAGAGCTTTGAAAAGTTCGACCTGCGTCTCTATCCGGAGTCTTTTGACCCCGCCGTGCAGGCCGCGCCGCGCGAGGTCATGACGCTTGTGTTCGAGCGCTGCCGCAGATATGCCGAAAGCTTCCCGAACGTCTCCTCGAACCTGCTGTTCCAGGGCGGCACCGGCTTGGGGAAAACCTATCTCTCGGCCTGCATCGCCCGCGTCGTCGCCGAAAAGGGCTTCTCGGTGTGCTATGACAGCGCGTCAGCCGCGCTCGAGAGCTACGAGCGCGCAAAGTTCGGGCGCGATACCGAGGACGGCGAGGCCGCCGCGCTGCGCGTGCGGCGCATGGAGAGCTGCGACCTGATGATCCTTGACGATCTTGGTACGGAGATGATAACACCCATGTCGCTCAGCGCGCTTTACACTCTTATAAACACCCGCCTTGTGAACGGGCGGAAAATGATAATCAGCACAAACTGCTCGGAGGAGGAGTTGGCAAAAAAATACACGCCGCAGATATGCTCACGCATAGCGGGCGAGTTCATCGCGCTCCCCTTTGTCGGGCAGGATATAAGAAAACTGAAGAGGGGGATATAGTCAATGCAGCACGAGATCACCGAACGCATCCCGCTGCTCGACGGCAGCGGAAATCTCACCCAGCCCGGCTACGCAAAGAAGCTCCTCCCCGTCTACCGCCGCGCCGATATAAAGGCCGGCAAGCTCCGCATCAAGGAGTGGGATTACTATCTCATCAACAACGGCCGCTTCGCCCTCGCCCTCACCGTGGACGACAACGGCTACATGGGGCTTGACTCTATCTCCCTGCTGGACTTTGAAAACGGCTGGGAGATCACCAACAGTCCCATGAGCTTTATGCCGCTCGGCAAGCTCCGCATGCCCGAGACCTCCGCCGAGGGCGACGTCTCGCACGGCGGGAAAAAGCATCTCATCAGCTTCAAGCATGATGGTCCCGGCCGCCGTGTGCTCGACGCGCGCATGGATAACTTCGGTCCCGCTGGGGCGATAACGGCGCATGTCGAACTCTTCGACGAGCCTGATGAGAGTATGGTCATCTGCACCCCCTTCGATAAGCCCGGCCATTTCTACTATAACCAGAAGATAAACTGTATGCGCGCCGAGGGCGAGGTCAGCTACAACGGCGTGAAGTACGTCTTTGACCCGTCGGAGAGCTTCGCTGTGCTCGACTGGGGGCGCGGAGTGTGGACGTATCACAACACCTGGTACTGGGGTTCGGCCTCATATCACGTAGACGGCGTGCCGTTCGGCTGGAACATCGGCTACGGCTTCGGCGACTGCTCTGCCGCGAGCGAGAACATGCTCTTCTATAACGGCAAGGCGCATAAGCTCAGTCAGGTGAAGTTCAATATTCCAGGAAATGAAAAGGACTTCATGTCCCCTTGGACATTCACCTCCGACGACGGGCGCTTCGAAATGGACTTCGTCCCGGTGCTCGACCGTGCCGCCTGCACGGACGTCAAGCTTATCAAGTCTGACCAGCATCAGGTCTTCGGCCGCTTCACCGGCAAGGCCGTGCTCGATGACGGGACGGTGATAGAGGTGCGTGACTTCCCCGGCTTCGCTGAGAAAGTCGAAAACAAATGGTAAAATAATAAGGCAATAACGAAATTCCGGAGCTGCATTTGCAGCTCCGGAATTTTTCATTTTTGTTTCGTATATAAGCTTGCTGTCGATCACTTGCCGAACCAGTTGATAACATGGCGCGGGCAGACGTCGACGCAGTGGCCGCAGCCGACGCACTTGGAGACGTCCACAGCGGCGAGATTGTCCTTGACGACGATAGCGTCGGCAGGGCACTCTCTCTGGCACTTCATGCAGCCGATGCAGCCGAAGTCGCACATCTTCATGACCTTTGCGCCCTTGTCCATATTGCCGCAGGCAGGCATGATCTTCTGGCTTTCGGGGATCAGCTTTATGATGCTCTTGGGGCAGGCGTCGGCACAGGCGCCGCAGCCGACACAGCGCATACGGTTGACCTTAGCAACGCCGTCAACGATATGTATAGCGTCAAACTGGCAGGCTCTGGTGCAGTTGCCGAGACCGATGCAGGCAAAGGTGCAGGTTTTGTTGCTCTTGCCGCCGAAGAGCATGGCTGCCTGGCAGTCGATGGGGCCGGAGTAGTTGAAGCGCTTCTCCGCGTGACCCTCGGTGCCGGAGCAGGGAACGAAAGCGACCATCTTTTCCACATCGCCGCCCGCAACACCCATGATCTCGGCGATCTTTGCGGCAGCTTCAGCGCCGCCCGCAACGCAGCGGTTGGTGGGAGCTTCGCCCGCGGCGACAGCGGCGGCATAGCCGTCACAGCCGGGGTAGCCGCAGCCGCCGCAGTTCGCGCCGGCGAGGCATTCTCTTACAGCAGCCTGCTTGGGGTCGACCTCAACATGGAATATCTTGGAAGCGTAGGCGAGCAGTGCGCCGAAGATAGCGCCCAGAACGCCGAGGACAAGGACAGCAAGAAGTATAGTTTTCATATGTTCATGCCCTCCCTATCAAAAGATCTTCATGCCGCTGAAGCCCATGAACGCAAGCGCCACGAGAGCCGCGGAAACAAGGCATATCGGGAATCCCTCGAAGCACTCGGGATACTCGGAGAACTCAACGCGCTCACGCACGGTGGCAAACAGGACGATAGCGAGCATGAAGCCGAGACCGCCGGTGATGCCGTAGACGAGAGACTCGATGAAGTTGTAGTGGTTCTGGACGTTCAGCAGAACGACGCCGAGAACCGCGCAGTTGGTGGTGATAAGGGGAAGATAGATACCCAGTGCGGAGTAGAGGGAGGGAACCATCTTCTTGAGGAACATTTCGACGAACTGCACCAGAGCGGCTATGACCAGAATAAAGGTCAGCGTCTGGAGGAACGCGAGTCCCAGCGGGACAAGCACGAACTGGTCGATGACCCAGCAGATCGCCGAGGCGAGACCCATGACGAAAGTAACGGCAAGACCCATACCGACGGCGGTGTCGACCTTATTGGAGCAGCCGAGGAACGGGCAGCAGCCGAGGAACTGCGAGAAGATGAAGTTGTTTATCAGGATCGCACCAAGGGAGATTGAAATAATATTAGTAAGCATTATTCTTCAGCCTCCTTTGCAGCTTCTTCAGCAAGCTGTTTTTTCTTTGCGGACTTCTTGAGCGCGTACTGCATGACGGCGATCAGGACACCGAGGGTGAGGAAGCCGCCGAAAGGCATGATCAGGATGGTAGCGCCGAGATCCTCTGCGAAAATCTGGATGCCAGCGCCGGTGCCGTCGAGAGTGAGGCGGAAGCCGTTTGCGATATCGATAAGACCGCCGCCGAAACGGCCGGAGCCGAGGAACTCACGCACAACGCACATGATGATAAGCACGACCGTGTAGCCGAAGCCCTGGAAGACGCCGTCGAAGAAAGACGGGCCTACGGGCATCTTCTGGCAGAACGCCTCTGCGCGGCCGATGATGATGCAGTTAACGACTATCAGCGGGATGAACACGCCGAGAGCGGAGCTAAGCGCCGGGACGAAAGCCTGCAGCAGCAGGTCGACGATCGTGACGAAGCCCGCGATAACAACGACGAATATCGCCAGACGGATCTCGTCGGGAATGATCTTGCGCATTGCCGAGATAACGACATTGCAGCAGGTCAGGATGATGAGAACGGACAGACCCATACCCACGCCGTTGAAGAGAGAGGTCGTGATCGCCATGGTGGCGCACATGCCTATCTGCTGGACAAGAACGGGGTTATTGGTAATGAGGCCTTCTCTAAACTGTTTCTTGATATTCATTCAGTGCCTCCTTAACCCAGTGATTCCACAGCTTTTATAGACTCTGCGACCGCGCCCGCAACAGCGTTGGAGGTGATGGTCGCCGCGGTGATGGAGTCTATGGTTCCGCCGTACTTGGTGAGAGCGACGTCATCGCCCGTGCCGACGAACTGGCCGCGCCACCAATCGCCGTATTCGCTGGCGGCAGCCGCCTTCGCGCCGAGGCCGGAGGTCTCTGCGTGGGAGATGATGGAAATGCCGGTGCACTTCATGTCGGTATCGACACCGACAGCCATCGTGACGCTGCCCTGAGCGCCGGAGAAAGTGGTGGTGACGACATAGCCCTTGTCGTCGGCCTTGACTATTCTGTCAATGGTCGTGAAAGTGGTCTGGTCATAATCGACGTCCGTATAATCGGATGCCTCAAGGACTGCAGAGTAGGCCTTGGCGGTCTTGATGCGCTCCTGCTCGGCTATCTTATCCTTAGTGATAAGGTTGACTCCGCCGAGGATGCCCGCGACGATAGCGCAGACGAGGAACAGAACTACGGTGAGCTTGACTATCTTATTCATTATGCGCCCTCCTTTGCCGCTTTCTTTGCGGCCTTAGCGGCGGCAAGGTCTTCCTTGGTGACGCCGAACTGCGGACGGCAGAATGCCTTATCGATCGCCCATGTGCAGAGGTTCATGATAAGTATACCGTAGGATACGCCTTCGGGATAGCTGCCGAAGTAGCGGATGAGCACGGTCAGAACACCGCAGCCGAAGCCGTAGAGCAGCTGGCCGGGCATGGTGACAGGGCTGGTGGCATAGTCGTTTGCCATGAAGAACGCGCCGAGCAGCATACTGCCGCTGAAGACGTTGTACATGACCCAGTCGGCACGGGAGTAGCCCTCGTGGCCGAAGATGAAGGTCAGTACGACAACGGTGCCGATGAACGCGGTGGGGATGCGCCAGGTGATGACCTTGCGGATGAGCAGATACGCCGCGCCTATAAGCAGAGCGATCGCGCTTATCTCGCCGATGCAGCCGGGCATATTGCCGAGGATGATGTTCTTGTAATTCAGGTATGCGGGCATTGCTTCGCCGCTGTAGAGGTAGGTCATCGGGGTGGCCATCGTGGTGCCGTCAACAACGCCCTTGAGGCTGTTGGGGACGATCCAAGTGGTCATGTGGTTCGCATAGGACGCGATGAGGAACGCGCGGCCTGCGAGAGCCGGGTTCAGGAAGTTCTTGCCGATGCCGCCGTAGAGCTGCTTGACAACAACTATGGCGAAGAAAGTGCCGATGATGGGCAGCCACAGAGGAGAGCTTGCCGGCATCGTGAGTGCCATGAGAAGGCCGGTGAGCGCTGCGGAGCAGTCGCCGATGGTGCAGGTCTTCTTCATAAGCTTGCGGTAGGCCCACTCAAAGAACACGGCGGAAGCCATGGAGACAAGGCAGACGGCTATCGGATACCAGCCGAACTGGATGATGGCGACGATGAGTGCAGGCATGAGCGCGATGATGACATCGATCATGATGCGTCTGGTGTCGGCACCGGTCCTGACCTGCGGCTGGTACGCTACGTCAAGGACGATCTTTTCTTTCTTATCGTTCATTATTTTGCCTCCTTTGCAGCAGCCTCAGCCGCGGCCTTGGCCTTTTCCTTGTCGGCCTTGGCGCGGAACATCAGCTTTGCGGTCTTGAATGCGTGGGTCAGAGGCATTCTTGCGGGGCAGTTGAATGCACAGCTGCCGCACTCGAAGCAGTCAAGAATATGGTACTTTTCCATATTCTCAAAGTCGCGCTTGCTGTAATACATGTACATGAACACCGGCTCGAGGTTCATCGGGCAGACGGAGATGCACTTGCCGCAGCGGATGCAGGTGGGATTTTCCACATGCCTGTCCTCTTCCTCGGTGAAGAACAGCACACCGGCCGTGCCCTTGACGGTGGGCGCGTCAAAGCTGGTGGCGCAGATACCCATCATCGGGCCGCCGAGGACGATCTTGCGCGGGGTCTTCACGAAGCCGCCGCACTGCTCTGCGATGTGGCTGAACGGAGTGCCGACGCGGGTCAGGCCGTTGACCGGAGCCTTGAGGGCGCTGCCGCCGTATGTAACGATACGCTCAATAACGCTCTTGCCTTCGCAGCAGGCCTGGTACACGGCATAGGCCGTGCGGGTGCTGACGACGTTGCAGCCGACGCCGGAGGGCAGCCCGCCGGGCTTGACCTCTCTGTTGGTGACGGCCTTGACCTGCATCTTCTCGCCGCCCTGAGGGTACTTGACATCCTCGGGGACGATCTCGATGCCGTACTGAGCGGGGTTCTTGGAGTTGAGAAGATCGATAGCGTCCTGCTTGTTCTTCTCGATACCGTAGTATGCCTTGTCTACGCAGCTGGCAATACGCACAAGCTCAATGCCTCGCAGCAGCTGCTCCGGGAAATTGAGCATGGTCAGATGGTCGCCGTTAAGGTACGGCTCGCACTCTGCGCCGTTGATGATGAGGGTATCGACCTTGCCGATACCGCCGCGGATCTTGACGGCAGTCGGGAACATTGCGCCGCCCATGCCGACGACACCCGCTTCGCGGATGCGCTCGAGTATTGCCTCGGGGTCCTTCATCTGCTCCTCAGTGAGGGGCTCCATCAGCTCGGGAGTATCCTGAAAATCGTTCTCGATGACCACGGACATGATCATGTCGCCCAGCGGATGGGGTCTCGGCTCTACAGCCACTACCTTGCCGGAGACAGAAGCATGAACGGGCGCGGAGACCGGAGCGGGACTCTCGCCGATCTTCTGATACATCTTCACATAATCGCCCACCTTGACAAGCGGCTGGCAGGGTGCGCCTATGTGCTGTATCATTGGAATGACTACCTGTGCGGGCGGTGCAATAACGGTCACCGGGATCTCCGGAGCCTTCATGTAATTGGGGTGCACACCGCCTTTGAACTTATAGGACATTAGCTTCACCTCGTTATTTTTTGCGTAGTCATGGTTTTACTCGGTCATTCTATCACATCCTATCCTGCAATGTCTACGCTTTTTCCGTTTTTTGTGCCAAAAATTCAAGACATTTTTGTAACAATCATGTTACTTGTTTGGCAGTTTGCATATATTTTAGTTATTTTTCTGTCAACTTTGCATTCTGCGATTTTTGTATAGCCGTCAGGCGTGTTACCGTAAAAACAGCCGGTGCACAAGGCTGCGCACCGGCTGTTTTCATCCGAGAGCCACGTCCAGTATCATCATCAGCAGAAAGCCCGCGATATACCAGAACAGACCTCTGCGGTCATCCGCCGCGGGGATCAGCTCGCACACGACGACATAGATCATCGCGCCCGCCGAGAAGCCGAGCAGCCACGGCATTATCCGGCTGATGCCGGAGACAGCCATGACCGCGAGCATGCCGAACAGCGGCTCGACAGCACCGGAGAGCACGCCCATTGAGAACGCCCTGCCCCGGCTCATACCCATCCTGCGCAGCGGGAGCGACACTGCCGCGCCCTCCGGGATATTCTGCACGCCGATACCGAGCGCGAGCGCCGCGGCGGCAGTCAGGCCGTCCGCCCCGCCGGAGAGAGCGAAAGCAAGCCCCACCGCCATCCCCTCGGGGATATTATGCAGGGTGATGGCCGTCATCAGCATGGAGCTCTTTTCGGCGGAGCCGCCGCGGCGCAGATGGAGGATCAGCGCGTCGAGCGCACAGAGAAAGGCCGCCCCCGCTGCCGTGCCGGCAGCTGCGGGGAGCCAGCACGGGAGAGTTCCCTCAGCCCGCGTCTGCTCTATTGCGGGCAGAAGCATGCTCCACACCGTGGCCGCGGTCATCACTCCCCCGGCAAAGCCCATCATCCCGGTCTGTGATCTGGGCAGCGCGTCCTCACGGCAGAAGAGCACCGAGGCCGCGCCCAGAGAGGTCATAAGAAATATAAAGCCAACGCCGAGCGCAGCCCAGCCGACAGAAGAAAGCATAGCAGATCAACGCCTTATCAGATAAATAATGAATAACGGATCGCAGTGCGACCCGTTATTTCTTTCAGTATCATACTATGCCTTTGTTCCGGCATCGGTCACCCGACCATGGCGATAAGCTCCTTATCGGTATAGACGCGCATATTGTCAATGTCCCTGTTCGCGCATTCCTGCTCAAGCTTTGCGGCCATGAGCTCGTAATAATCCCCGTCCTCGGCATTGAGCTTGCGGGCAAGGCGCGGCAGCTCTTTTTCGCAGACGGTGCGCAGGTTCTCGCCCTCCTCGGTGCAGTGGTCAAGCAGCCAATCGAGCGCCTCGCGGTCGGTCATAGAGCGGTCAATATAATACTTTTGACCATAGAGGCCGTAGAGCACGCGCTGCGCGTCAAGGTAGCCGATGGCCATATCGCGCCTTGACTGCTCCGCGTCGAAATTCAGCACGAAGCCGAGGTCGGAATTTGTGTGTATGGTGGTGACGCTCACATCATCCGGCATTCTGAAGCGCCTCTCCCAGCCCACGCCGGGGATACGCACGGCGATAATGTCCTTATAGCCGTTGACCACGAGCGCATGCAGGGGCAGACTGTCGACAAAGCCGCCGTCGGTATAGAGCTTGCCGCCGAGCTTTTCGAGACGGAAGCTCGGATGATATGCGCTGGCAAGCAGCATATCGTATATCTCTTCCTCAGGCAGGTCGTTTATTTTTATTTCAAGGCCCTTGCGGTCAGAGATGGAGACCGTGGAGACAAACAGCTCCACATCGGACTGCTTGATCTTTTTCGCATCGACGACCTCGCGCATCCATGACCTCAGCGGTGCGATATCGAGCCCGCGGTTGCGGATGATCTCGAACATCTGCGGGATGAACTCCTGGATATCGCCAAGCTCCAGTTCGCCGTTCATGGCCTTGTGCAGATCCTCCTCGCCCTCCTTGTCAAGCTCGATGACCTTGGAAAGGCGCATATCGTTCCATGCTGCCGCGGCGCGGGGCAGATCGCGCATCGCCATCATGGCGCCGTTGAGCGCGCCGACGGAGGTACCGGAAACTGCGTTATACTTTATCCCCGCCTCCTCCAGCGCTTTCCACGCGCCGATCTCATACGCGCCCTTGGCTCCGCCGCCCTCAAGGGCTATGGCATAGGTCTTGCTTGTGTCAAGCTTTAGCTGCATTGTATATTCCTCCTGCTTGCAGGTATTTGTCTTTTTGGCTTATTGCCCATTATAGCATAGCTCTTATCCGCGCACAAGTGCGCTAAAGGACTCCGCAGAGCCACAGCGTCAGCACCGCGGCGGAAGCTCCCAGCACAAACACCGCCATCGGCGGGAGATACGTGTGCCGGCGCGGCGGGAGCGCGCGCTGCGCGTGTCCCTCGGCGGCGCTTTTCGCCTGACGCAGCAGTTCCCCGCGGCTGACTCCGGGATCATAATCATCGCGCAGAATGAACACGGCCTCCGAAAACATATCATCCGGGGTTTTGACGACGATCGCGCGGCGCATGTTCCCGTGCAGCACGGGGCGGCTCTCCGCAGCCGCTCCCGAATACGGCACACTGAAAAGCGCGCCAACGCCGCACAGCATCCCGCGCAGGCGCTCCCCCAAACGCGCGCTCATGCCCGCTCCTCCACGCGGACGGTCACGACGGTCATATCGTCATTGACCCCATAGCGGCTCTCAGCCTCCTTGAGAGCTGCGCGGGCAAGCGCCTTCATATCGTCAAAGCCCTTGTTCAGAAGCTGCTTGAGCCATTCGTCCTCGGAGTCGACTATCACGCCGTCGGTCGCGATGACCGCAGTCGAGCCGGGGCGCAGGCGCATGCGCACGGTATCCGGCGCGATGCCGGCTCCCATGGAGATGCCGGCGGCGAGCGTATCGCACTTTATGCGGCGGATGCTCTTGCCGCTTTTCACGTAGGACGGAGCCGCTCCGTATTTATAGAAGCAGGTCTCGCCGGTAAAGAGGTCGACGCACATGAGGTCTACCGTCGCGTATCCCCAGCTGTCCCCGCTGCGCAGGAGCAGGACGGAGTTGAGGATCTTCATCGCGACAGCTGGGTCAACGCCCGAGCGCAGGAACTTCTCAAGGATTGCGACGACCTGCGCGCTGTCCTGCGCGGCCTCATCGCCGCAGCCGGTGCCATCGGCAAGGATGACGCAGAGAACACCGGCGTCGGTCTTGAAATAAGTTCCCTTATCGCCGCTGACCTTTTCGCCCTTTTTCTTCATTGCCGCGATGCCTACGGACACAGCAAGGGGTTCGGCCTCAAGCAGCACGAGCTTTGAGCACTCCTCCCCCGCTGCCGCCGCGCTGCGGCACAGGCGCGCCCCGACGACGGCGGAGAGCTTTTCAAGATAGTTCTCCTCCCGCAGCAGCGGCGTGAGCCGCCCGCTCTCGATGGTGACGTGCAGCCTTCCGCCGCCGTCGCGGTACACAGAGGCGTCAGCATCGATATCAATGCTGCGCAGATAGCGGATGAGCCGGCGCTCGGCCAGCGGATCGGAACCGTTGAGGCTGCCGAGCTCATCGGCCACGCGTGAGAGGACGTCCGCCATGTCCATATACTGCCCCCAGGCGACGCTCCGGTTCTCCGTAAGCCCGATGCGAAGCTGCTTCCGGTAGGCCTGTGTGCGAAGCTCCGCATTCACTGCCGAGACGAAGGCCGGGAGCTTATCACAGCGGTCACGGAAGAAGCCGGGCAGATCGCTGACATCGAGGCTGCCGTGCTCGACCATGGCCTGCGTCGCGTCGTTCATGGCAGATAGGGTATCGACATACTCCGCATTCCAGCAGCGGTTCTTGTTCTTGCAGCGCACGCAGACCTCGTCCGCCGCGCGGTCAAAGATGCGGGCGACATTTTCATCGTTGCCCGGCTCCTCGATGCTGCGGCGCACCGTTTCAAACAGACCCGCGTAGGCTTCGCTGAGATTCCGCACTCGGTTTGCTGCGAAGCGCCGCAGCCCGGATTCCCCGCTGCCGCGCTCCATGTGCTGGAGCATAAGGCCGACATGGTTGAGAAGCGAGTTCGGCAGGAGCATGAACACAACGGATGCGCAGAATGTCTCAAACAGGGCGTTGATATGCACCTCCGCCGTCCACGCGCATACGACCGAGAGCGCGCCCGCTAAGATGAACGACAGCACAAATATCACCCGGCCGTGCTTGCCGAACACTCCAGAGAGCAGCCCTGCGAAGGAGTAGGCCATGGTATAAAACGGAGCTCCGGCGCTTGAAACGTCCATCGCGAGCCCAAGCACCGTGCCGACTGCGGCGCCCGTGAGCATGCCGCCTTTCATTGCCGAGGTCATCACGAGCACCAGCGCCATGAAGCGCCCGATGGAGACAGTGTCAAAGATCACGATGCGCGAGAAAGCCATCAGCGCACAGGCCGACATTATCATCACCGACACGCTGTGCCGCAGCTCGGCGGTCTCCGTCTCGCGCAGTCCTCCGGAGAGCGCTTCGCGGAAGAAATACGTCCCGCCGAAGGCGAGATTCACCTCCAGAAATATCTCCGCCGCCGCGGGCAGCTGCCCCGGCGACATGGAAAAGCTGCCGAGAAAGCCGGTCAGCCCCATGACAAGCCCCGCCGCCGTCGGCATGAAGAAGCTGCTCTTATACGCCTCCAGCTCATGGAACACGAATGACACCGTATACACCAGCAC
>CAVFGM010000044.1:0-5645 GCA_963621955.1 Bacteroidaceae bacterium | reverse complement strand
ACGCCTCTACTGCTATTTTTTCGTTTCGCTCTACCCCAACTATTGACACAGAGCCAAAAAATATAGAGCTTTTATACTTTTAACATTTTATAGCCCTGCCATGCGCACACGGCTGCGATAAACAAGACAGCTCATAAGCAATGCACAGCAAGCATCATCGTCGGAGAAATCGAACTTCGTCATGTCCTGTATCTTATTCAGCCTGTATTTCAGCGTGCTGCGGTCTATAAACAGCGCGGCCGCGGTATCGGTCATGCTTCTGCCGTTAGAGAGATAGACCTCAAGTGTACGCAGATATTCAGAACTGTTTTCCGCATCGTATTTATGCAGCACCAAAAGCTCACTGAGGATAAGACTTCCCAGCGGATCGTTGCGGGCAGCAGTTTCTGCCATAAGCTCCGGCAGCAAAAGCTCTGTGCGGCAGAGCTTTTCTCCCCGGTCAAGCGAAACGCCGAGACAATTCACGACCCTTGCCTGCTTTATATACGTCTCCCTCTGAGCGATGTCCGAAAACACCATCGAACAGCCGCAGCGAAGAGAATACTTCTCGCAGAAGGAACGAAAATAATCCAACTTTTTTTGTACAGAGTCGTGATCTGACACGTCGAAATTGCACAGTATTGCAAGAAATTCATTTTTCCTGACAATGCTGTAGGAGTCTGGGCGGTCGATGCTGAAACAATTACACGCAGCTTTGAGAGAGACCGCGGGATCCTTTTCGTCCGACTGAAAATTCAGCGCGATATACGGGGCGGAAACAAGCGCGTGGCGTTTGTAAGAGGGCAGCAGTGCCGACACGAGGGCGGATATGTCAGGATCCGTGTCAAACAGCAGGTGGGATATAACGTCGGAGGAGTTGGCGCTCTCGGGCTTCAGCGACAGTTCCCCGGTATAGATGTACCGACAGAAGTTCTCAATTTGAAGAAGCAGAGCTGCGGCATTATCTGCCTGCTCTTCAGAGGCATACATGGTTATGCCGACGGCAACGGGGATACCGTCCCAGCTGATCAGTTTGGTCGTAGAAATGTATCCGTCTACGGTGACACTTTTCATTCTGCTGTCATAGATATCCGCAAAAAGCTGCTGGAATATCTGCTTTTTCGCGGCACGATAGCTGTCGGCAGCTACCGTGCGGGGAAGCTCGCTGCGCCCGGACAGTCCACAGCCGCCGAAGTCGATCAGCTCGACAAATATGCCCGAGAATTCGTTAAGCCTGACGAGCATCTTCTGCGCATTTTCATAATTGCGCAGCTCATTTAGGAGAACAGCGCAGAGTTCCTTCTGAAAGCTTGTGCTCATATTGATTTTCCTCCCACCCGTTTGGCGGTTTCAATAAGCATGAGCTGCTGGAGAAAAGAAAATGCGGCTGCTCTATCGGTTAAATCAAGCTGGCACAACTCATTTATTTTCTCAATGCGGTTAAGCACGGTGTTTTTATGCACCTTTAGCTTGCTGGCTGTTGCGGAGAGTCTGCCGCCCGAACTGGCGTACATCTTCGCCGTTTCGCAGTATACCGGATCCAGAGACAGCAGCTTCATAGTCTCGGGCTGGATACAGCTTTCGACCGGGAAGCGCTCAAGCATGCGCATGCATATCACATCCTGATAAATATCTGTGAATCTGACAATGGGCTTATCCATCGCCGCGACGGAAAGCGCCTCCATGGCCTGCGCACAGTGCGCGCTTATACAGCTGCTGCAAAAGAACACATCCGATATGGCCCCGTACAGATTGTAGCGAGCCGCAGCATCATTAAGCATGGCTTCAAATTTGTGCAGCCCCGCCTCGGTGCAGTTATATTTTATCAGATAAAGATAGGAATCCTGATAAGTCGTACCTGTTACGGAATCACCGCCGCGGCATATGAGGTCCTGCACATATTTCAGCGTCGCAAGTGAGGCGTTATAGGCCGAGAGCGCCGCGAAAACATACGGCGGCTTATACTGCGCCGCGAAGGCCTCCTCCTCCAGCTTCGACACGGTGTCAGGACTGAGAAAATGGGTGATGTCCAAAACCATAGACGCCGTATCGGCGAGACGGTTCTTCTGCTCGTTACGCGCAAGAGTTTCGATAGCGCTTATCATTATATCGTTGAATTCAACGACATCCTCTGGGACGGCATCTAAAATCATTGTTCCCATATAGCCGATAAGTGAGCCGTTCAGCTTCACCGGCCCGCAGGCCTGATGGTAAACGGCGCAGTTTCCGCTGTCAAAAATAGCGGAACGGCCAAGCATAGTCATTTTCTCCTGAGAATCAAGATAGTTTCCGCTGTCGATCTCTTCCTGACTTGCGCAGCCATTTGAGGCGAGGCTCTCCCATGCATCGAAGTAAAACGGCCGGCATGGCAGCGCATTGGCGACAAGCTTGAACGACGTATCGAAGTAATTGAGGGGGAGCTGGAACAGTTCAAACACTCTTGCAAACATATCCTGCACCGTTGCATGCGCAAATATCATGCCAAGAACCGTTTCACGCAGAAGGTCGTTATCCAGATGCCGCACGGTTTTCCCTCCTTTTATCAGACGTCTGTGTTTAGATTTTATCACAGCACATAAAGCTTGTCAAAAAATCCGCATAAACATTTTAGGGAAAAGCTGCGGATGTATACCGCATTTGTCACAATGAAGCAATATCCGAAATTTGCTTGAACTAAAGGAAAATTTGCCGGTTGTGAAATTTGAAGCAAATTTTACAGCGATGTCTCCACAAAACGCATATTGCTTTTGCTTTCACAATGCCATATGATAAAAGCGCGAAAAGGGAAGAAACTTCCCGAACGGGCGAAACTTAAAAAGTTCGTTCTCCTGATCCGGACAGTTTGAACGATTTTGAAGGTTTTGACGATTTTTGACCAAAATGGAGGAAAACCTAATATGAACGGATTTGTCGTCCATCAGGAAATAACCGATTGGAAAAACAAGAAAATCAACTATTCAAAGCTCTGGGAGCCGGTAAAGATCAACGGCATGACTCTCAGAAACCGCATCGTCATGTCCCCTATGGGCACCTATTCCCCCATGCAGGACGGGACCGAGAGCGAGGAAGGCATGCGCTATTACGAGGAGCGTGCCAAGGGCGGCGCGGGCATGATAATGACCGGCGCGATATTCGTATCCGAGGCGCTGTGCCAGGGTTCCCCCTCTGTCGCCGTGTGGGATATACACGCCATTCCCAAGACGACCGTCATGGTGGAGCGCGTGCACCGCTGGGGCGCGAAGTTCTGCCTCCAGCTCAGCCCGGGCACGGGAAGAAACGCAGTTCTCGGCCGCGGCGCGGACGAGGCGCTCGTCTCCGCCTCTGAAAATCCCGCATACTATGACCCCAACATCCTTTGCCGCGAAATGACAAAGGAAGAGATAAAGAAGTGCATCGAAAACTACAAGGTCGCGGCGGACTTCGCCCTCAAGTGCGGCTTTGACGCGATCGAAATACACGCGCACAACGCATACCTCATTGAGCAGTTCCTCTCCCCAAAGTGGAACCGCAGGACCGACGAGTACGGCGGATGTGTGGAGAACCGCTGCCGCTTCGCAGTCGAGATAATTCAGGCCGTGCGCGAGGTCGTCGGCCCCAGCTTCCCGATATTCTTCAGAATATCTCTCGACCATCAGAACCCGGGCGCGTTCGACCTGACCAACTGCATGGACGTTCTGCCCATCCTCGAGGCAGCAGGCATCGACGTGTTCGACACCGACGCAGGCTCCTACGAGGCGAACGACTTCATATTCACCACGAAGTACGTCGGCGACAACGTGTTTGAGCATGTTTCCAAGGCCGCACGCCCCTACATAACCAAGCCCATGATAAACTCCGGCGCGCTGACCATCGAGTCCGCCGTCAGGCAGCTTGAGGAGGGCACGCTCGACCTCGTCCAGTTCGGCCGTCAGTGCATCGCCGACCCCCAGTGGCCCAACAAGATCCGCGAAGGCCGCCGCGAGGATATCCGCCCCTGCATTCTCTGCACCGAGGAGTGCATCGGCCGCATATTCGGCCGCAGCACGCAGGTCTCCTGCGCGGTGAACCCCAACACCGGCTTTGAGACCCATATGGAAGTCACCCCCGTAAGCAAGCCCACGCATGTCGTCGTCATCGGCGCAGGCCCCGGCGGCCTCGAGGCTGCACGCTGCGCGGCGGAGCGCGGCTGCCAGGTCGATCTTTACGACAAGGGCGATATGTTCGGCGGTACGTTCAGAACCATTTCTACCGGCGACTTCAAGCACCGTATGCGCGAGCTCGTCGATTGGTATCAGGTGCAGCTTGAAAAGCTCGGTGTGCGCGTGCACATGAACACTGAAATAAGCGCAGACGACAAGGTCCTGCTCGAGGCAGACCGCATCGTCGTCGCCACCGGCTCTCAGCCGATAGTTCCGCCCATTCCCGGCATCGACAATCCCAAGGTCGTTGAGGTATACGACGTGCATAAGCGTCAGGCCCTGCCCGAGGGCAAGAACGTCGTCATCTGCGGCGGCGGCCTGTCCGCTATCGACACCGCGTTTGAGTACGCCCCCCTTGGCGACCGCAGCTTCACTATCATTGAAATGCGCGATAAGATAGGCGCAGACGTCAACGCGCTCAACGCCTACAGCATCGCCCGCCTCATCCCCGAGTACGGCATCAAGACGCTTGTGAACTCCAAGGTCGTGGGCATCAACGACACCGGCGTTGAGATAGAGAAGCTCGACGGCACGCGCGAGACCGTCCCCGCAGACGTCATCGTCGCTGCGTTCGGCAGAAAGCCCAACATGGAGCTTGCCGACACGATACGCTATAAGTACCCCACCAAAACCACCGTCGTCGGCGACTGCGCAAAGCCCGGCAAGTGCGGCAACGCGATAAGAGAAGGCTACTACGCCGCAATGGAAATCATATAAAGGAGCAGCCATGGAAAACAAGAAATTCTTCGGCTATAAGGCCGCAATAGGCGCGTTTCTCGTTATCTTCTGCAATCTGGGCGCGGCGTCCACGCTGGGCGTGTTCCTGCCCTCCATGTCGGAATACACCGGCTGGTCCGTCGCCGTGCTGGGCTACAACGGCACGTTCAACACGATAGGCAACGTTTTGCTGAGCCTTATCTGCGTGAAGGCGCTGAGCAAGCTGGGGCCGAAAAAGCTGATGTTCATCTCCATCATCGGCATCTTCCTCAACTTCCAGTTCTACACCTTCGCAACTGACGGCCAGAACGTCACAAGCCTTGTGTTCATCTACCTTGCGGGCCTGATGGCTTCCTTCGCCATAGTTTTCGGCACGCACGCCGTGTGCACCTACGTTATTTCCCAGTGGTTCGTCGGCGAAAAGCGCGGCAAGGTGATAAGCACCGTCCTCTCCGGCGCAAGCTTCGGCGCGGCGGCATGGGTGTTCGTCGCAGGACAGATGTTCCGCGTCATGAACTACAAGATGTGCTATCAGATACTTTCCTGGGTGCTGCTCGTTGTCGGCCTGCTCTCCGTCATCTTCCTCATCCGTGACCCGGAGAAGATGGGGCAGAAGCCCATGGGCACCGAGGTCACCGACGAGGTCGATGCAGCACAGCTTCCCGGCGTCACCCGCGCCGAGGCCATAAAGTCCCCGTCCTTCTGGTTCTTTGCCATCGCCCTGCTTCTGGGCGGCTGCGAAGGCTCCGCATGGCTGGTCTATTCACCGAC
>CAVFGM010000043.1:0-2649 GCA_963621955.1 Bacteroidaceae bacterium | reverse complement strand
GAACCTTATCTGGGCGGTCGTCTATAACGTCATCTGCATTCCGCTTGCCGCGGCCGGGATAATCAATCCCTCTATCGCGGCGGCTGCGATGGCGCTGAGCTCAAACGGCGTTCTGCTCAACGCCCTGAGGCTAAAGAACTATGGTAAATGAAAGCTTTGTCACCAAGGTCGACGGGATGATCTGCCCCCAGTGTGAGGACGAGATCGCCCACCGTCTCCTGCACACGCGCGGTGTGATCAGCTGCGATGCGAGCTACCGCAGAAGTCAGGTGACCGCAGCCTATGATCCGGAAATCATATCTCCCGATGAGATCGCGCACATCCTTGCGGACACGGGCTATCCCGTTGGCAGGGGCAGCAGCGGCACGCGGTCGGATGCGATAGCCCTCGCTGCGGTCATCTGCCTGTACTTTATGATCCCCGCCGTCACAGGACTTGTAAAGGTCCCGGCGGCGGAGAGCGGAGCCGGGTTCGGCGCGCTTTTTATCATCGGCGTGCTGACTGGCGTCCACTGCATCGGAATGTGCGGCGGGATAATGCTCTCCCAGCGCAGCGCCCTGCTGTATAACAGCGGGCGGCTGCTGAGCTATACCCTCATGGGTGCGCTGTTCGGCGCGATAGGCAGAATATTCAGCTATGACGCGGAGCTTAAAAGCATGCTCTTCACCGTCTGCGGCCTGCTCGTTGTGCTCATCGGCCTCAGAATGTGGGGCGTCCCGATCCTGCGCCAACTGAGCCCATTACCCGCAAAGCCCTGCCGCTTCAAGGGCAGGGCGCTTGCAGTGGGGCTGCTGACTGGGCTCATGCCCTGCGGCGCGCTGAGCTCCATGTGGATATTCGCGGCCTCGTCCGGCTCATGGAAGAGCGGCGCCGCCGCGATGCTCGCATTCGGCTTGGGCACCTGCGTGTTCATGCTTGCTTTCGGACTCTTCGGCGTGTTCATCCCGAAAAAGTACAACAAGTATCTTGTGAAATGCAGCACTGTTCTGATTACAGCCTTGGGCTTGATTCTTATGACTAAGGGTATTAAAATACTATTATAACAGTGCGAAAGGAGCGGAAAAGGTGAGCGGCAATATCGTTATCCATACCCTGCGCTGCGGCACTATGCGCGTGCTCCCGCGCGAAAGATACATTGCGGACAGGGGACTGCTCCGTGAGCGCGTCGAACTTCCGGTAAACGCCTATCTCATCGAACACCCAAAGCACGGGCGCATCCTGCTCGATACCGGCTGGTCGTCGGACTGCCGGGAGCTGCTGCCGCCGCGGCTGCTGAAATTCTATGAGCCGCGGATAGGTAAGGGGGAGACCGCCGCTGAGCAGCTTGAGGACATGGGGCTGCGCCCGGAGGACATTGACCTTGTGCTCCTGTCGCATCTGGATGTTGACCATACCTGCGCGCTGAAAGACTTCGCCGGGCGCGCGGGGCGCATCGCGTGCTCCGAGCTTGAGTATTTTTACTCCTGCCGTATGGTCTATAAAATGCGTCAGGTCTGGGACACATGGATGCCCTACGCTGACGATATAGAGCGTATCCATTACCGCGCAAGCGTCCTCGGCCCGGTGGGGCGGGGCTTTGACCTGTTCGGCGATGAGAGCGTCCTGTGTATCTACACTCCCGGCCATACCGACGGCATATTCACAACGCTTGTGACGCGCGAGCCGACTAACCGCTTCAAGGCTGTCGGCACGGGAATATACTGGGGAGACTATGCCGTTCTCGCCTCGGACGTCGCCTTCTGCGAGGATAACCTGCGCGATTCCGTCATCCCCGGCTATGGCTTCGACCGGGGCCTGCAGGCAAAATCACTGGAGTTTTTACAGACCCTGCGGCGCGACCCAAAGTGCAGGGCGATGCTGTTCTCGCATGACCCCGCATCCCCTGCCAAGGTCGAGCTGTGATATCTGGAGGTGTTCAGCATGCGGAAAAGACTTGCCGTCCAAGGCATCGTGAAGCTCCTCAGCGGAGCGCTGACTATGGCGCTGCTCCTCTTCCTGCCTGCCGGGACGCTTGATTACCCCGGCGCATGGCGGCTGCTCAGCGTGTTCTTAATCCCGGCCTTCGTCCTCGGCCTTGTCCTGCTTGCTGCAAATCCCGAACTGCTCGCAAAGCGCCTTAACACAAGGGAAACGGAGCCTGAGCAGCGGCGTGTACTCGCGCTCTCGTCGCTCATCTTTGCCGCAAGCTTCCTGCTGTGCGCGCTTGACTTCCGCTTCGGCTGGTCGTCTGTTCCCGCATGGCTGAGTACAGCCGGCTGCATCGTGTTTCTTGCCGCGTATATGGGCTTTGCCGAGCTTCTGCGCGAGAATGAATATCTCTCCCGCAGCGTTGAGCTTCAGCCCGGGCAAAAGGTCGTGAGCACGGGGCTGTACGGCTTAGTCCGCCATCCCATGTATGCCGTGATCATCTGGCTGTTCCTCTCAATGCCGCTTATTCTTGGCTCGTATATCGGCCTTATACCGCTGGCGTTCATTCCTTATGTCTTGGTGAAGCGGCTCCTCAATGAAGAGAAGCTGCTCCGCGGCGGACTTGACGGCTACGATGAATATATGAAAAAGGTCCGATTCCGTCTTATCCCGTTCATATGGTGAAAAAACGTAAGCGTCAAACAATAGGCCGGATTGAACCGGCCAGTGAAGTGTGCCAGA
>CAVFGM010000042.1:0-3459 GCA_963621955.1 Bacteroidaceae bacterium | reverse complement strand
CCTTAAGGTCAACTACGGCGGCATCGAAGCCGTCAAGGGCATATCCTTTGATGTTCCCCGCGGCGAGATCGTCACCCTGATCGGTGCAAACGGCGCCGGCAAGTCCACAACGCTCAAGGCCATTGCCGGGCTTGTCAAGCCCAGCGCGGGCTCCATTGAGTTTAACGGCGCGAACATTACCGGCAAGGATCCCTCCGCTATCGTCGCCTCCGGCATCACTCTCGTACCCGAAGGCCGCCGCGTGTTCGATAATATGTCCGTTCTTGAGAACATCAAGATCGGCGCGTATCTGCGCAGCGACAGTCTGGATGACGATATCGAGTGGGTGTATTCGCTCTTCCCGCGCCTCAAGGAGCGCAGCTGGCAGCTTGCCGGTACGCTCTCCGGCGGCGAGCAGCAGATGCTTGCCGTTGCCCGTGCGCTGATGAGCCACCCGCAGGTCATTATGATGGATGAGCCGTCGCTGGGGCTTGCCCCGCTGGTCGTCAAGGGCATCTTTGATATCATCCGGGAGATCAATAAAAACGGCACCACCGTTCTTCTCATCGAGCAGAACGCCAATATGGCGCTCAAGGCCGCGAACGATGCCTACGTGCTCGAGACCGGCAGTATCACCCTCTCCGGTACGGGTGCGGAGCTGCTCGCGAACGAGCAGGTCAGAAAAGCCTACCTCGGAAGCTGATACAAGGCTTTTATACGGACGGATATCCACTCTTTGGATATCCGTCCGTATTTACTTTATCCATTGCCTGTGGTAGAATAATCTATAAAATCCAATTATCGGAGTGACACATGTTCGATAGTATTAAACAGCTTCAGCGGCAGTATGAGCTGCTCTGCGCCAGAATGGAGGAGCCGTCCACCTACTCTGACCCGGCGGCCTATTCCAGATATGAGCGCGAAGCGCGTGAGCTTCAGCCCATCGTTACCGCGTATACCGAGTATCAGCAGGCCGATTCCCGTATGCAGGAAGCGCTTGAACTCATGGGCGATAGTGAAATGCGCGAGCTTGCGCAGGAGGAATACGCGCAGTCCAAGGCGGATAAGGAGCGGCTGGAGCAGGAGATAAAGATACTGCTTCTGCCCAAGGACCCGAACGATGCAAAGAACGTCATCATGGAGATACGCGGCGGCGTCGGCGGGGAAGAGGGCATGCTTTTTGCGGCGGATCTGTTCCGTATGTATTCGATGTATGCTGAATCCAAGGGCTGGAAGATCGATGTCGCCAATGTCAGCGAGACCGAGCTTGGCGGCATAAAGGAGATAAGCTTCGTCGTCGAGGGTGCCGGTGCGTATTCAAGGCTCAAGTTCGAAGCCGGCGGTCACCGTGTCCAGCGCGTCCCGGTCACGGAGTCCGGCGGCAGGATACACACTTCTGCCGCGACGGTTGCCGTCCTGCCCGAGGTCGAGGAGGTCGACTTCCAGCTCAACCCCAACGACCTCAAGATCGATACCTACCGTTCCTCCGGTGCCGGCGGTCAGCACGTCAATAAGACCGAGAGCGCGATCCGCATTACCCACATTCCCACCGGAACCGTCGTCGAGTGTCAGGATGAGCGCAGCCAGTATAAGAACAAGGATCGCGCCATGCAGATACTCCGCTCGAAACTCTATGAAGCTGAGCAGGCTCGGCAGCACGCGGCAGTCGCCAGTGAGCGGCGGAGTCAGATCGGGTCGGGTGACCGCAGCGAGCGCATCCGCACCTATAACTTCCCGCAGAACCGCGTGACGGATCACCGCCTCAGCGGGGACAATAAGAATTTCAATATCCAGAGCATAATAAACGGGAACCTTGACCCGCTTATCGATTGCCTTGTCACCGCCGACCAGGCGGCAAAGCTTCAGGCGCAAACGGAGGCGTAGCAATGAAAACTCAGGTCTTTTCCGGCACATCAAAAGGTGCCGCAGAAATAATCAGAAGCGGCGGGCTTGTAGCCGTCCCGACGGAGACGGTGTATGGCCTTGCCGGCAGCGGATTGAATGAGCAGGCAGTGGGCATGATATATGAGGTCAAGGGCCGCCCGGCCATAAAGCCGCTGTCGCTCATGGTCCACGGCAGCGAAGCCATGGACGCCCTGTGTCTCGAGGTTCCCGCGCAGGCGCGCACGCTTGCCGCCCGCTTCTGGCCCGGGCCGCTGACCATCGTGCTGAAGGCCAAGCCCGAGATACCGTCCATCGTTCTGGCGGGCGGCTCGACTGTCGGCCTGCGCTGCCCGGATCACCCGCTCACCCTTGAACTGCTGCGGGGCTGCGGACTTCCGCTGGCTGCGCCCTCGGCAAACCCGTCGGGCGAGGAAAGCCCCAAGGACGCCGGTAAGGTGCTTGAGTATTTTGACGGCAAGATAGATGCAGTTATCGACGGCGGCCGATGCGGCCTTGGCCGTGAGTCCACGATAATAGACATGAGTAAGTCGCCGTACCGCATCCTCCGTCAGGGTGCACTGCCTGCTGAGGATATCGCCGATGCGCTCGTAGACGGGATGAAGATAATCGGCATAACCGGCGGCACAGGCTGTGGGAAAACGACTGCGCTGCAGGAGCTTGAAGCCATGGGCGCGCTTGTGCTTGACTGCGATGCGATCTACCATGAGCTGCTTGAGAGCAGCGCGGAGCTTCTGGTTGAAATCGAAAAGCGCTTCCAGGGCACGGTACGGGATGGTAAACTTGACCGAAAGGCGCTCGGTGCGGTCGTGTTCGCGGATGCCGCGGCGCTCAGCGACCTGAACGCAATTACCCATAAGTTTGTCGGCATGGAGCTTCAGCGCAGGCTGCGTGAGTTTGCCATGGCCGGCGGTACGCTTGCCGCGATAGACGCGATAGAGTTGTTTTCAAGCGGCATAAACGGGCGCTGCTTCAAGACTGTGGCAGTCCTTTCGGATAAAGAAAACCGCGTAAAGCGCATCATGGCGCGGGATGGGATAACACGGGAATATGCACTTCTGCGCATTGAAGCCCAGCATGATGATGCCTATTACACTGAAAAATGCGATTACACACTGTACAATAACGCTGACATGGACAGCTTCAGAAACGACTGCCGTCAGCTTTTTAAGGAGATGTTCAACAATGGATGAGATCAAAAGCAAGCTTTTTTATGAGCCGAAGAACGGCTACGACCTGATAGACGCCGCCGAGCACGTTGCCGTTGAGGACTACTGCCGCGGCTATATGGAATTCTTGAACACTTCACGCACTGAGCGCGAAGCTGTCGCAAACGCGATAGCCATGGCGAAGGAGAACGGATTCGTCGAGTTCCACTCGGGCATGGAGCTGCGCCCCGGTACGAAGGTCTATTACTGCAACCGCGGCAAGGCGCTTATCCTCGCCGTTATCGGCAAGCACAGTCTGGCCGATGGCGCTGTCATCGCCGGTGCCCATGTAGACGCGCCGCGCGTCGACCTCAAGCAGAACCCAATGTATGAGACGGACGAGCTCTGCTATTTCCGCACGCACTACTAC
>CAVFGM010000041.1:0-10919 GCA_963621955.1 Bacteroidaceae bacterium | reverse complement strand
CAGGCGCGTCGCGGCACTGGCTCTGGCCTTCGGCGGCTGCGTGCTGGTCTCCGGGCTCGGCGGAGAGGGACTTACCCCGCTGGGGCTGCTCATCGGCCTGTGTTCCGGCATAGGCTACGGGCTGTACAGCATCCTCGGCAGCGTCGCACTGCGGAAATATGAGCCGCTGACGGTCACGACGTATGCGTTTTTGTTCTCCGCAGCGGGCTCATGGTTCATATGCCGCCCGGCAGAGATGCTCTCCATCGCCGCTTCACTCCCACCGCTGAGCTTCGCACTCGATGTGCTCGGTATAGCGGTGGTGACGGCGGTCGCGCCGTATCTGCTGTACACGCTGGGGCTGAAGAACACGCTGGCAAGCAAGGCTGCGATCATGGCGACGATAGAGCCGCTTGTGGCAACGGTGCTCGGCATAGTCGTTTTCAGCGAACCGCTCACGTTGGCCGCAGCAGCAGGGATAGTGCTGATACTCGCGGCGATAGTCCTGCTCAACGCGCGCGGAAAAGAATAAGTAGTAAATAGGTCTTGCGGGATATTGCAAAAGCGATATCCCGCAAGACCTATTTCGCGCCATTTCTCGCTATATATAGTGTATGCTTGCAGTACCGAAACACAAAATGAGGAGGTTTTGTGATGCAAGCACTAAGGACACGCCCCGGTACGCGCAGAGGAGGAATTGTCTATCTGCGCACCGGCGACATTTATCCGAACCCGGTCCAGCCCAGAAAGCAGTTTGACAGCGGCGCGCTGGAGGAGCTGAGCCTGAGCATAAAAAATTACGGTATCCTGAACCCGCTCACCGTGCGCTGCCGCGGCGGGCGCTATGAGCTTGTTGCAGGAGAGCGGCGGCTGCGCGCGGCAAAGCTCGCAGGGCTCGACGAGGTCCCGTGCATAATGCTCGACGTGAACATGGAGGACGCAAGCCTTATCGCGCTCATTGAAAACCTGCAGCGGCGCGACCTCGACTTCATCGAGGAGGCCACGGGGATAAGCCAGCTGATACGCATGTTCGGCATGAGCCAGGAAGAGGCGGCGCGGCGGCTCGGGAAATCGCAGTCCGCCGTGGCAAACAAGCTGCGCCTGCTCAGGCTGCCAAGCGACGTGCTCGACGCGCTGCGCGCAAACGGTCTGACTGAGCGCCACGGGCGCGCGCTGCTGCGTCTGCCCGACGCGAACGCCCAGCGGGCTGCACTGCAGTACATCATAGAAAACGGTCTCACCGTCGCGGCGACGGACGAGTACATAGAACTGCTGCTCACAGAGCCCGCCGAGGAGCAGCAGGACACCGCTGAGCCGAAGCGCACCTTTGTGCTCAAGGACGTGCGCATATTCCTGAACAGCCTTTCGAAGAGCCTTGACCTGATGAAGCAGGGCGGGATCGACGCGGGGATGAAGCGCGAGGAGACTGAGGACTCGCTGATACTCACGATATCCATACCGAAGAACAAGGCAGCAGCAGCAACATAAGCAGAACAGCTCCGTGCGGCAATGATCCGCACGGAGCTGTGTTATATAATATCTGCCGTCAGTCGAGGAACTTATCAAGCTCATGCTCGACGGCGGGGTATTTCTTGAGGCCGGAGATATCGACGATCTCGCCGCGGGCAACGACCATGCTGACATTGCGCAGCGCCTTGAGGTCATCAAGGGGATTGGCCGCGGTGACGATCAGGTCGGCGCACTTGCCGGGGGCGATGGAGCCGATCTCATCCTCCATGCCGAGGATCTCAGCGTTGCCGAGGGTCGCGGTATGGAGGGCAAAGGCGTTGCTCACGCCGCAGTACTTGTGGAAATAATAGACCTCGCGCCACATATCGTAGTGTGTGATATAGGGGCAGCCGGTGTCGGTGCCAAGGCCGACGGGGATGCCGTTTTCAAGGCAGGCCTTGGCGCAGTCGATGATGCCGTCAAAGACGATGCGGCCGTTATACTGCTGCACCTCGGTCGCGCCGATGATGGAACGGTCGAACAGGGCAAAGGGCAGCGCAGGAGAGATGGTGGCGATGTGGCTCGCGGAGCGCGCTTTGAACAGGCCGATCATCTCATCGTCCGGCTTCGCGCCGTGCTCGATGGTATCAACGCCGTTTTCGAGCGCGACCTTGACGCCCTCGGTGCTCTCGACGTGCGCAGCGACAGGCAGGCCGAGGCGGTGCGCCTCATCGCAGGCGGCCTTGACATAGTCCGCGGGCATTTTCATTTCGCCCGGCTCGCCTTTCTTGGTCGCGTCGAGCACGCCGCCGGTGATCATAAGCTTTATAAGGTCTGGCTTTGTATCGGCGATCTCGCGCACATACTCGGCGGCTTCCGCGGCGGAGGTCGCTTCATAGGCGAGGGAGCCCGCCATGTGCCCGCCGGGGACGGAGACGGCCATGTTGCCGGCGAGGATGCGCGGGCCGACGCGCTTTCCGGAGTTGATGTCATCGCGCAGCTTCGCGTCGAGATCCTGTATACCGCCGACGCTGCGCAGCGTGGTCACGCCGCTGAAGAGCTCGGGCTTTACATAGCCCGCGCACATCTCATAGGCGATCTTCTTCATAAGCGCGTTCGAGGTCATGAGCTTTACGAGCTTCTTGACGTCGGACTGCTTCTTTTTAGGCTTGCCGCTGCCGGGGATATGGACGTGCATATTTATAAGGCCGGGCATGATATAGCTGCCGTTGAGGTCGATGACGCGGCAGCCGTCGGTGCTCGCGCCCTCATGCTTGATGCCCTCGATCCTATCGCCGTCGGTGAAGAGGATCATATCCTTTATCGGGGTCATGTCCTTTTCTCCGGTGAGGATGATGCCGTTAATATAGGCTGTTCTGGTGCTCTCGGTGCCGATGTCTTTTTTCATTTTCATATTCCTCTCTATATTTTTATTTTCTCAAGCAGTGTTCCGACGTGCGAGGCAAGCTCACCCAGCGCGCCCGGCGTGAACGGCGATGCAAAGCCCGCTTCTGCGAGCAGCTCCGTCCACAGCTTCTCCCCGCCTTGACGGGAAAAGCGCATATATTTATCGAACGCGCCCTCATAATCATCGAGCGAGGCCAGCAGGAAATTGAAGGCCGCGGTCTGCGCAAGGCAGTAATCGATATAATAAAAGGGGCTTTCGTATATGTGCATCTGGTACTGCCAGCGCGTGCCCTTTTCGAGATAGGGTATGCCCTCAAGGGAGATATGCGGGCGGTACTTTTTCTCAAGCCCGAGCCACGCGGCGCTGCGCTCCGCGGGCGTCATATCGGGATGTGCATATATTATATGCTGGAATTCGTCGACGGCGGTACCATACGGGATGAACGAGAAAGCGTCGAGCGCGTGCATGTACCGGTAAGCCGGGGCGCCGTCGCCGAAGAACTTCTCCATATACGGCCACGCGAAAAACTCCATGCTCATCGAGTGCGTCTCCGCCGTCTCCATGCCGCCGCAGTCGAGTTCGAGCGCGAAGCGGTTATCGGCGATGAGCCATGCATTGAGGGCGTGCCCCGCCTCGTGGGTCACGACGTCGACATCCCCGGCGGTGCCGTCAAAGTTTGCAAGGATGAACGGCTGGCGATATTTGACGAACTCCGTGCAGTAGCCTCCGCCCCATTTGTTCTTTCGGGAATCGACATCAAAGGCCTCGTTCTCGAGCATCATGTCGATAAATTCGCCCGTCTCGGGACTCATGGCGTGGTACATCTCGCGCGCGGCGGCAAATATGCCGTCCTTCCCGCAGGGGCGCGGGTCGCCGCCGGGGATGAGGACCTCGTTATCATAGAGCTTATAATCCTCAATGCCCATGCGCCTTGCGTTTTCCGTGCGCAGGGCGGAGACGGCGGGGACGATATCGTGCAGGACGTTCTGCCGGAACTCCGCGACCGCCTGCCGATCGTAGCACAGGCGGTTCATGCGGCAGTAGCCCAGCTCGATGAAGTTATCATAGCCGAGCTTCTTTGCCATACGGTCACGCACATGGACGAGCGCGTCAAATATCCGGTCAAGCTCTGCGCTGTTCTTCTCGAGTGTTGTGCCGAGGCACTCCATCGCCTCGCGGCGGGTCGCACGGTCACTGTCCTTGAGATAGCCCAGCAGCGCGGGGCGCGGCAGCTTCTCACCGCGGAAATCAAACTCCATCCCGGCCATCAGCTTGGAGTATTCGCTGACAAGCCGGTTCTCCTCGACCATGTCCTCAACGATGGCCGGGGATATCGCCTTGCGCTGAAGCTCCATCGATCGGAACAGCAGCGGAGAGAGCTCCCTCTCAAGCTCCGCGCGGAACGGGGAATCGAGCAGTGCGGCGGCATAGTCGGCAATCAGGCTGTGCACAGCGGGGCCGATCTCGTCATAATGATCGTTCTCGGCAGAGTAAAACTCATCGGCGGTGTTGATGGAATAGCGCATATAGGCAAGCGCGCTCATGGTATGGTACTCGGAGTACAGGCGCAGATAATCCTCGCGCGCGGCGAGGATATCCGCAGTACACGCGGCATTGCGGATGCGGCCTGTTATCCCCTCCATCGACGCGCGGAATGAGTCAAGCCCGACGCGGCTGTACGGCAGCTGTGAGACTTTCAGAATATCACGTCCCTTTGATTCAAATATCTTACCCAATAATATAGTATCTTTCCGGAAAATTTTCAATCCATATATTCAAAACTTCTTTTATATGGTATAATTGCTGTAATTATGGCTCAGGAAAGGACGGCGCGCAGGCGGAACCATGGATAAGGATAAAAGACGGATGAATTTCAGGCGGCTCCTATCGCTGCTGCTGTGCCTGATGATTGCGGTCATGCCGGTATCGGCGCTGGCCGACGATGCGGCGGAGGACACCGGGATAATCGACGCAAAGAAGCTCGACGAGATGACGGAGAGCTTTCTCTCCGAGCGAGGGATCGACCCGAATAATTTCAGTCTCGGCTTCTGCTACACCGCGACCGGAGACGAATGGTACTATAACGGCGATGAGTGGTTCTACCCCGCCAGCATGTACAAGGTACCGCTGATAATGCTGCTCAGCGAGCGTGTCAAGAGCGGCGAAATTACGCAGGACACGTATATTTACGATAAGACCGTGTCCGAAATCGAAGAGCTCATACTTACTTACTCGAACAATGATTGGGCGCACATAATAAGAGAATACCTCGGCGGAGACGAGCAGTGGCGCGCGGAAGCGAAGAAGTACGCCTCGCTGAAGGACGGCGAGTACGCTCCGGATTACATGGACTACTGCTACTTCAATAACCGCTACATGACCTCGGTAATGAAGACGCTCTTCTCCGATCCGGACAGCTACCCCAATATCATCGACTGTCTGCTCCGTGCGGAGCAGACGCACTACTTCCGCCTGTCGCAGTCCATTGAGGGCGTGTACGACGTTGCACAGAAGTACGGCAGCTTTGACGATCAGCTCGGACAGAGCTTCCACCACACCACAGGCATAATCTATACGCCGAACCCCTGCATCGTCACAGTCATGACCTGCAATGTATCAAGTTATGAAAAAGTCATATCGGACGCGGCGCTGATGCTGACAGAATACTCCCTGAGCCTTGACGAGCAGCTCAAGTCATACGAGGAAGAGAAACAGGCCGAAGAAGAGGCTGCACGCAAGGCCGAAGAGGAGGCCGCCGCCCGGAAAGCGGAGCAGGAGCGCCTCGAGGCAGAGCGTGCAGCCGCGGAAAAGGCCGAGCAGGAGCGTCTTGCAGCCGAACAGGCGCGCAAGGAAACGGTCAAGAAAGTGCTCACTATCGCGGGGATTACGGCGGTAGTTGTACTTGCGGCGGTCATAGGAATACGCGCCGCCCTGAAGAAGCGGCAGCCGCCGCAGCGCCGTACATCAAACAGTGCGGCAAGACCGCAGCGGAAGACGCAGGAGCGTCACTCCCCGCGCGGCAGCGGAGGCTACAAACCCAAGCACTGACAGACGGAGTAAACGATATGTGTAAAAGTAATTTCCCGAAACGAATGATATGCGTGCTGCTGGCACTGTGCGTCATGATCGGCGCGGCAGGCTGCGGCGGCTTTAAATACGGAGTGAACGAGGTTCAGGTTCTGGTGGAGCAGGACTATTCCCTAGCGTTCAGGAACGATGACCCGCTGTACTTCTATGTGACGGCGGCGCTCAGCGTGCTGGCCGCGCAGGGTAAGGTGGACGAGCTTGCGATAAAATGGCTCGGAAGCGCGGCGTTGGACTTCCCCAAGCAGGCCGATGCGCTCGAAAAGCTTCAGCCGCCCGAGGAGCGCGACCTTATAATAGGGCTTGACATCAACTCCTTCCCCATGTCCTATGTGACGAACGGGGAGTTCTGGGGGCTGGACGTTGAGCTTGCGATCGCGGTATGCGATCTGCTGGGCTGGAACCTCAAGATGCAGCAGATAGAAAAGGAAAACGTGTATATCGAGCTGTCCTCGGGGAACATCGACGTCGCATGGGGCGGCATAGCGCTGGATCAGAAGGACATCGACGCAGGCAAGTTCACGCAGTATGGTCCGTATATCCATAACGACATTGTGATAGCAACGAGAAACGGCTCATCTGTATGGAACAAGCTCCGGCTCAACGGGCGCAAGATGTGCATGCCATCGACCCCGGAGGCGCTGGATGCGCTCAACACCGATGAGAAGCTGGTGGACCGTCTCGGGCAGATAACCCGTCTCGCCGGCGGTACGACCGAGTGCTTCGAGTATCTCTATGCCGGCAAGTGCGACGTTGTGCTCACGGACAGCACGGCACTGTCGTACTTCAATTGCCACTAATGTCGTCAGAAAGAGCTTGCACCGTTCCGTTTCCGCCTTACGGCGAAAACTGCACTATGCAAGCTCTTTCTTCCTCTTCCTCGCAGTCCCGCTCCGCTGGGCACTGCTCGGAGTTTTTTCGGCTTGCACCGTTCCGTTTCCGCCTTGCGGCGAAAACGGAACGGTGCAGGCTCTTTTTCTCTTTTTCAAATCGAACAGAGCATACGGAATCTGCGGCTTTTCATGTCAATGCTTTTTCTACACTTCGGATGCTGTCTATCGGTACGCTGCGCCCGTCGGTGAAGACGAGTTTCCGCTCATACATATCCATCTTTTTCAGACTGCCGCGCCATGTGAGATACGCGCCGCCGTCTTTTCTGTCGTCCGGTCTGAACCACGTTACGGATATCTCCGGACGCTCCCCCGCCTGCTCCGCTATCAGCCGGAGCGCACGGTCAAGCTCCTCAATGCCGCCGTCGTCAAGCTCGACCTGCCGCTCGGTCAGGCGCGCCGTCTCGTCAACGGCCTCCTCAAAGCCGTTCAGCGCAGCAAAGGGTGCAAACTGCGCCGCGCGCTCACAGTTCGGCATAGGCGGGTGCTTCTCGGAAAAATGGCGTCCGCGGCGGAGCAGTGAATCATACTTTCCGCTCATGCCAAGTGTCCCCCGATCTGCCGGTTGCGGTCGCGCATCGTCGCGCCGTCCATGAAATTTGTGCCCTTGAGGATCGCGTTTTTCCCGTATTTACCCTTTATCAGCACCACCGCCCTCTGACGGCGCTTCTCGCGCTCGAGCTGCGCGCGCTCTTCATCAGCGCGCTTTGCCTGCGCCTCGCAGTCAGAGAACAGATCAAGCTGCGTCGCCTCCTCCGCATGCCGCGCCATCGACTCCGGCACGACGTTGTTCGCCGCTATATTGATCCTGCGTACGAGCAGCCTACTGTCCGCGATCCTGTCGTACAGCGGCAGCACCGCGTCCATTATCAGCTTCAGCGAATCCGTCTGCCGCCCGAGCGGGCACGAGCCGTGCGCGGGCTTCGGCACCTGACGGCCGTAATGGTCGCGCACCACCTCGCCCTTATACTGCGCAGCGGTCTCCCGGCGGGAGAGGCTTTCGATATCGTAGCCCACGTCGAGTATGATCTGGTCGGTCACAAGGCGCTTTTCCACCAGTTCGAGCACGAGCTGCTCCGTCATCTCGCGGACGATTATCCGCGCCTTATCGAACGTGTACGGGCACTGGAGCACCTGCCCCGAGCCGAGACTGCTGCTGCCTGGACGGTACGCCTTAATGTCCGCGATAGTGCACGGCTCATAGCCCCACGCATGGTCTATCAGCAGCCCCGCGTTCACGCCGAAGAGCTTATAGAGCGCGTCCTCATCATACTCTGCGCGCAGGGCGACATCGCCCATCGTGTACATTCCGTGCGCTTCGAGCTTTTTTGCATATCCCCTGCCGACGCGCCAGAAATCCGTCAGCGGCCTGTGCTCCCAAAGCAGCTCCCGGTAGCTTTGCTCCGTAAGCTCCGCGATGCGCACACCGTCCGCGTCAGGTTCGATGTGCTTTGCGACTATGTCCATCGCGATCTTGCTTAAATAAAGATTCGTCCCTATCCCCGCCGTCGCAGTGATGCCGGTGCTGCGCAGCACATCAAGGATGATCCGCTGCGTAAGCTCGCGCGCGGTCAGTCCATAGGTCTTGAGATACGCCGTCAGGTCGATGAACACCTCGTCTATCGAGTAGACGTGCACATCCTCCGGAGCGACGTACTTCATGTATATATCGTATATTTTCGTACTCATTTCTATATAGTGCGACATCTGGGGCTTTGCCACTATATAGTCCAGTTCGAGCTCGCTGTTCTTTTTAAGCTCCGGGTCGCTGTGCGACTTCCCCGTAAACGTCCCGCCCGGCGCTCTGCGGCGGCGTGCGGCGTTTATCTCGCCCACGCGCTGCACGACCTCAAACAGCCTTGCCCGGCCTGAGATGCCATAGCTCTTGAGCGAGGGCGTCACCGCAAGGCATATCGTCTTTTCCGTGCGCGAGGAGTCCGCCACGACAAGGTTCGTCGTAAGCGGATTCAGCCCGCGCTCTACACACTCCACCGACGCGAAAAAGGACTTCAGGTCTATGGAAACATAGCTGCGTTCCATTTTATTGCGCTCCTCAAATCGCCTTTATCACGTGCCGCGCGACGCCCTGCACCGTGAAGCTGTCGACAAGCTCAGCCTTGCCGGGATAGACCTTCTCGTTCATATATTCAAGCACAAAGCGGCCGCGCGACTCGTCGAAGCCGGCATAGCGCTTGAGCGTGTTCTGCCCGCTGCCGTCGAGCGCAACGACAATGTCCCCGATGTTCGCTTCATTCTGCACAGTGATGACCACAAGGTCGCCCTCATCTATGCCCGCGTCGTGCATCGAGTCTCCTTTCGCGCGCAGCAGATACATGCTCCCGCCGCCGAACACCGATGTCGGCAGGTTCACATATTCCTCAACGTCCGCCTCCTCGCCTTCGGGGCTGCCGCAGCGTATCGCCCCGACTATCGGCGCAGAGACATAGCCTGTGGTGCATTTGGCGATGGCGAGCGAGGCCGCGACGCGCCCGCTGTATTCAAGCATTCCCCTGCTGTC
Source organism: Bacteroidaceae bacterium (assembly GCA_963621955.1). GTDB lineage: Bacteria > Bacillota > Clostridia > Oscillospirales > Oscillospiraceae > Limivicinus. The sequence goes on along the minus strand of CAVFGM010000041.1, from coordinate 1,591 downwards.
CATATCCACAAGGTAGCGCTGCACGGTCGCGCGCGGTATTCCAGTCGCTTCCGATATGCTCCTTATCGACGGGGACGAGAGATGCTCTCTGTAATAGCTCTCGACATAGCTGCGTATCGTCTTCATCAGCCCCGGATCCCTGCTTCTCATTCGCTGCACCTCCGTGTTTCCTTAATGAGACGCCGCGTCTCATTAAGGTTATTATACACTCATGCGCAGAAAAAATCAAGAGCGGATCATTTATCCGCTCTTGACATATTGATATCGGTTTTCAGTGTCCCGCCGCACTTTCGATCTCCTGCAATTCAAAGCGATACTTCTGCTCACAGTCGGGGTATTTCTCGTGATCCACCTCGCTGAGAAACATCTCAAGCGGACGGATCCAGAGTCCGCCGTCGCCGTAGAGCTTTCTGTATACGGCAAAAGGCTCGCCCGTTTCGGAGTCGTTGGCTATGTCCTCGGTGAGATAATAGTCGCCCTTGAAGTGCCGGTACACACGCTTAAGTTTTAGTTCCCGCATCGCGCCGCCCTCCGGTCACAGATAGCACTCGGGACGCCGCGTCGGGATGTACGGCTTCTTCGCACGCCATGCGTCGCTCTCGGCAAGGTCTATCTCGCAGCACACGAGCCGCTCCTTATCATCGGCCTTGCATATAACGTCCCCGCTCGGGTGCACAACTATGGACTCACCTGCAAAGTCCATATCGTCCTCGGCGCCCACGCGGTTGCACATTGCGATGAACACCTGGTTCTGCATCGCCTGCACCCGTATCTCCCACTCGAACATTTCCATCGGCTCGGCCTTGGTGTTCGCCGTTGGGATTATTATGAGCTGCGCGCCCATGAGCGTGCAGGTGCGGATGCTCTCCGGCAGATGCCTGTCATAGCATATGACGATGCCGACCCTGCCGAAAGGCGTGTCAAACACCTTGAAGCCGTCGTCAGAGGGAGTGTAATAGTCCTGCTCATAGAACTGCTCCGCCTGTGCGATATGTACCATCTTTGCGCAGTCGAGCAGCCTGCCGTTGGAGTCTATCCACAGCGAGGTGTCATAGCGCCTGCCATTCATTTCAAGGTACACGTTCGGCGACATATAATAGCCGCCCTCTCCCGCCGCGGCGGAAAGCGCGCGTATCTCCTCCGCATCCGGGTGCAGGCAGTAAGCGTCCACGTTTCTCTTCTCATACTGCGGGAAGAATGGACAGAGCTGGATCTCCGGGAAAAACAGCAGGTCGCTCCCCTTTGCTTCCTCGCAGAAACGCAGGGACTTTTTCAGGTTTTCCGCCATGTCTGCGCACATCGACATCTGTGCCATTGCAAGCTTCATGTATCTCTCTCCCTCCGGTTATTTTTCATCATTATACCACCGTTTTTTCTCCGGTCAATCTCTGTTGGCGATTTTACAATGAGTATATAATTTTTCGACGAAGCGTGGTATAATATTCATATCAAATACTTGGAGGTCACTCAGATGTATAAAAACATTGCCAAGCAGGAAAAGCTGCTGCTCAAAGATCTTGTGGATTATCAGGACGGGCAGGTCGTCAGCAAGACTCTCGTGCAGAACAGCTCCGTCAGCATGACGCTCTTC
>CAVFGM010000040.1:0-9002 GCA_963621955.1 Bacteroidaceae bacterium | reverse complement strand
GACTTCATTCAGCCGGAGCCTGCAAACAATTTTGCGCATAATTCTTGACAGTACCGGCGGTTTTTGTATTCGCTGCACCTTGTGTTATGTTCAGAACAGTCCGGATATCTTACCCGTGCTGTCGACGTCTATGCGCTCCGCGGCGGGGAGCTTCGGGAGCCCCGGCATTGTGAGTACGTCGCCCGTCAGCGCGACGATGAAGCCTGCCCCGGCGGAGACCTTGACCTCGCGCACGGTCACGGTGAAGGCCTCCGGTGCGCCGAGCTTTGTCTTGTCGTCGGAGAAGCTGTACTGCGTCTTCGCGATGCACACGGGCATATGCGCCATGCCGAGCGCTGTGAGCCGGTCTATCTGCGCGGCGGCCTTGGGGAGAACTTCAATGTCCTGCCCGCGGTAGACGCGCTGCACTACGGCGCGCAGCTTATCCTCAATGCTGCCGTCCAGACCATAGGCAAAGCGGAAATCACCCGGCTGCTCACAGAGCTTTACGACGGCCTCGGCAAGCTCCGTACCGCCCGCGTCGCCCTGCGCCCATACGTCGCTCAGCGCCACCTCCACGCCGAGCCCGCGGCAGCGCTCGCGCACCAGCTCAAGCTCGTCCTCGGTGTCGGTAGGGAAGCGGTTTATCGCGACGACGGTCGGCAGACCGTATACATCCTTCATGTTTGCCACGTGCCGCAGCAGGTTCGGCAGCCCGCGCTCGAGCGCCGAGAGATCCTCGTGCGATAGCTCATCCTTCGCAAGCCCGCCGTGCATCTTGAGGGCGCGCACCGTCGCCACGACGACGGCGGCGGAGGGCGTGAGCCCCGCGAGACGGCACTTTATATCAAGGAATTTCTCCGCGCCGAGGTCGGCGCCGAAGCCGGCTTCGGTCACGGCGTAGCCGCCGAGGCGCATTGCCATGCGCGTTGCAGTTACGCTGTTGCAGCCATGGGCGATATTCGCAAACGGCCCGCCGTGTACAAAGGCGGGAGTCCCCTCAAGTGTCTGCACAAGGTTCGGCTTTATCGCGTCCTTCAGGAGCGCCGCCATCGCGCCGACGGCCTTGAGGTCGCCTGCGGTGACGGGCTTTCCGTCATAGGTGTAGCCGACGATGATTCGCGCAAGGCGTGCCTTGAGGTCATCGACGGAGCTTGCCATGCAGAAGATCGCCATCGTCTCTGTCGCGACGGTTATCTCAAAGCGGTCGTCCCGCGGCACGCCGCCCGTTATGCCGCCGAGCCCGTCGCGCACGCAGCGCAGCTGGCGGTCATTCATATCCACGCAGCGCGTCCAGGTGATGCTCTCTGGGTCGATGCCAAGAGCGTTTCCCTGATATATATGGTTATCGAGCATCGCAGCGAGGAGATTGTTTGCCGCGCCGATGGCGTGGATATCGCCGGTGAAGTGCAGGTTGATGTCCTCCATCGGGACGACCTGAGCTCTGCCTCCGCCGCAGGCGCCGCCCTTTATGCCGAACACCGGACCGAGCGACGGCTCACGCATGGCGATCACCGCGTTTTTGCCTATGCGGCGCAGCCCGTCGGCAAGGCCGATGGCCGTGGTCGTCTTGCCCTCGCCGGCGGGCGTGGGCGTGATGGCCGTGACGAGGATGAGCTTACCCTCGTGATCCGCATGCTCATCCAGCATGGACAGATCGACCTTCGCCTTGTACCTGCCGTACTGCTCGAGGTATTTATTTTCAATGCCGAGCCTGTCCGCGACCTCCGTTATGGGGAGCATTTCGCAGGCCTGGGCGATCTCTATGTCAGATAACATGGCACCTCTCCTTTCCGGGAAACAAAAACTATAAAATTATACCACACCCGCACGCAATGCAAAAGGGGTAAAATGCCGTGAAAGCTTGATTTTCCCGCATAATCGTAGTATTCTAACCGCTGTCAGAACACCAGGGGCGCAGGAGGGACAGCTATGACGGAAAAACACGATATCAATATCCTTGACCATATCACTGCCGCGCAGCGCGAGGCAGCGGAGCTGATGATGCAGGCGCACGGGATACTTGCCGAGTGCAAGAGCGGGCACCGCGATGTTGTCACGCAGTATGACCGGCGCATACAGGAGCTGCTCATGCAGCGGCTCAGCCGGGATGTTCCGGGCGCGCACTTCTTCTGCGAGGAGAACGGGCAGCAGGACCCGACGGACGCGGAGCATCTTTTCATCATTGACCCCATCGACGGGACCATGAACTTCGTCCGCGGCTTCGGGCACAGCTGCATATCTGTGGCGTATATGAACCGCGGCGAGCTGCGCGCGGCTTCGGTGTATAACCCCTATCTGGACGAGCAGTTCACCGCGCTCTCGGGCGAGGGCGCATGGCTCAACGGCCGCCCCATCCACGTCGAGGATGCACCGCTGTCGGAGACGGTCGTCTGCTGCGGCACTTCGCCTTACAGACCGGAGCTTGCCGAAGAGACCTTTGAGATAATCAAAAAGCTCTTCATCGCCTCTCTGGATATCCGCCGTGAGGCATCCGCGGAGCTTGACCTCTGCTCCGCCGCCGCGGGGCGCGCAGGCGTATATTATGAGCAGAGCGTGTCGCTCTGGGACTTTGCCGCAGGCATGCTCATCGTGCGTGAGGCGGGCGGCATCGCCCTTGCCGCCGACGGAAGCGAGCTGCCCATGGACGGGCGCAAGTCTTCCATCGTCGCCGGCAGCGCGGGAGCCGTGCATGAGGCGCTGAGGATAATAAATGGATGACTATGGCTTTGACCGGCTTGACGCAGAGCGCGCTGCGCCGGTGCTGTACGTGCGCAGTATAGATTCGACCAACAACGCGCTCAAGAAGCTTGCCGCGCAGGGTGCGCCCGACGGGACGGTGCTCTGGGCGAGCGAGCAGACCGCGGGGCGCGGCCGGCTCGGGCGCAGCTTTCTCTCACCTGAGGGCGGGCTGTACCTGTCGATGCTCTGGCGGCCGGACTGCCCCCCGGAAAAGACCGTGAGCCTCACCTCCTGTGCCGCCGTCGCGCTGTGCCGCTGCTTGGAAGCATGGCCGGAGCTCGACATCTCCATCAAGTGGCCGAACGATGTGCTCCTCGGAGAGCGCAAGCTCTGCGGCATTTTGACCGAGGGCTGCACCACGCCCGGCGGCTTCTGCGTCGTCATGGGCATGGGCGTGAACGTCAACACGCCGCAGTTCCCGCCGGAGCTGCGGGATATTGCTGCGTCCCTGTACCTCGCCTCGGGGAGGAAGTGGGACATCGGCGCATTTTCCGCGCGGCTCATAGAGAGCCTTGATGCGATGTACGCGCTCTGGCTCAGGAACCCGGAGGCGTTTCTTGAAGAGTACCGCGCCCGCTGCTCGACAGTCGGCTGCGATGTGACCTATACGCGCGGCGATACGGTATATAGCGCCCGCGCCGTCGGCATCGACGGGGACTATGCGCTCATCGTGGGGCGCGGAGGGGAGCGCGAGACCATACGCTTCGGCGAGGTCAGCGTGAGAAAAAGGACTGATATGCCATGAACTTTATTAAGGATGAATCCAAAGCCGCCTGGAAGTATATATGGACTTTTGTCAAGTGGCTGTTTATCGCGGGCGTGACAGGCATCGTCGGCGGCCTTGTCGGCACGGCCTTCAACCTCAGCGTCACCTGGGCGACGAATACGCGCACGGCACACCCGTGGCTGCTGCTTCTCCTGCCGGTCTCGGGTCTTCTCATTGCGGGGCTGTACCGGCTCACGAAGATGGAGAACGAGAACACCAACGCCATTATCGACTCCATCCATTTCGGCGATAAGGTGCCGCTGATGCTCGTCCCGGCGATCTTCATCTCCACGACCATAACCCACCTCTTCGGCGGCAGCGCCGGACGCGAGGGCGCGGCACTCCAGATCGGCGGCAGCCTCGGCTACTATATAGGCCGAGCTTTCCGCCTTGACGATAAGGACATGCGCCTTGCGACGCTCTGCGGCATGAGCGCCGTGTTTGCCGCGCTCTTCGGAACTCCGCTCACCGCTACGCTTTTCGCCCTCGAGGTCATAAGCGTGGGCGTCATATACTATTCCGCGCTCGTCCCCTGCATCGTGGCCTCACTCTTCGCCTTGGAAATAGCGAGCCTCTTCGGCATCGCTCCGACGCACTTTGATGTCATTATTGAGCCGGTCTCCGAGCTTATGCTGCTGAAGGTCTCGGTGCTTGCGATCGTCTGCTCGCTTATGAGCACGGTGTTCTGCCTGTCGATGCATAAGACGGAGCACCTGTTTGCAAAGTTTATAAAGAACCCGTACCTGCGCATAGCGGCGGGCGGCGCGCTCGTCGTGCTCATCACGGCGATCCTCGGCACCGGCGACTATAACGGCGCCGGCATGAATATAATCAAGCGTGCCATTGAGGAGGGGCAGGCAAAGCCTGACGCTTTCTTCTGGAAGCTTATCCTCACGGCGATAACCATCGGCTGCGGCTTCAAGGGCGGCGAGGTCGTCCCGACCTTCTTCATCGGTGCGACTCTCGGCTGCGTTCTCGGGTCGCTCCTCGGCATCCCCGCAGGCTTTGCCGCGGCAATCGGGCTCATCTGCGTGTTCTGCGGCGCGGTCAACTGCCCCGTCGCGTCCATCGTCCTTAGCATCGAGCTTTTCGGCTCGACCGACCTTGTGTATTTCGCGCTCGCCTGCGGCATCGCCTATATGCTTTCCGGCTACTTCGGCCTGTACAGCAGCCAGAAGATAATATACTCCAAGCTCAGGGCGGAGTTCATAAATATCCACGCAAAATAAATCGACGCATTGCAATGCGTCGATAAATATGCTATAATAAAATATAATTATGCTTCATCGGAAGGGAGCGTGTGTGCATGAGCGAGAGCGCGGGCAAATACAGCATGATGATCTCCGGCACGGCCGAGCCGCTTGCCGAAGCTGTGCGCGCATCCGGCATGGGCAGGTTCGTTTCCGGCATCTCCGGTGTACCAAAGGGCGCGAGTCTTGAGCGCGCGCTGATCCTGCACCCGGCGGATATCCTTGTCATCACTGATGAAGCTGCCCTGAGCTTTGCTCCGACGGCGTATAAAAAGGGATGCCTTGCCGTGCTCCTGCTGAGCGATGAAGCCTTTGACCGCCGCGCATGTGTTGAGCTCGGCGTGTTCTGCGGCGTCTGGGCGCAGCTGCAAAGTGTGCTGCCGCAGCTCTTTGCAGCCTGCGGGCGGCTCAGCCGCTCACGCAGCGAGTATGCCGCCCTGCGCGGGAAGCTCGATGACGCGCGGCTCATTAACCGCGCAAAGCTACTGCTCATCTCCCGCCTCAAAATGAGCGAGGACGAGGCGCACCGCTTCCTTGAGCGCTCTGCCATGGACGGCTGCGTGAAGCTTCGCACCGTCGCCGAGAGCATAATAAGAACTTATGAAGAATAAAAGAATAAAAAAATAGGGCTGCGGCGAAAAAATCGCCGTAGCCCTATTAGCCTATAGCTGTTAATAGATCTCAGGAGTCGTGCTGCAGGTCTCGGCGGCTGCCTGCCGCTTGAGCTTTCCCGCGCAGATCACAGCCATGATCAGTTCGTAAACTGCCAAGGCATGGAAAATAATGTCCATGAGATTGAGGATCGGATCCTCCAGCAGGGTGAATGTGATTAACTAAAAGTCCCACTGTGTCCAGCGAGAAAAGAACCAGCGCGGCGATGAGCCAGCCGGTTTTCTTTTTGCACAGTGCCCAGCACAGCAGGTAAATACCTACCACTATGACGCTGAAGATCACCGCGATGATAGTATAGGTGCCGATCCCGCTGGAGAACGCGGAATCCATGCCCATTCCGAAAGCCGTGAGATAATAGGGTATGGAGGCGGAAAATACGAAGTAACGGTCTGCCTCCACAAGCAGCAGCACAATGTTCACAACGGTTAAAACTACGATCAGCAGCAGGGAAGCCCGCCCGCCTGCGATCATTTTTGTCCAGTACTCGGGAGAGTTCTTGTCCACAGAGTTAGCATTTTTACGCATGGGAAGCACCTCGTTTCTTTTTGTTTGGTGCTTCCAGTATAGCAGAGGGCTCCGGGAAAAACAATATTTATTATATAAGACCATTAACTGGAAATATTGCGCACCGCTGCCGAGAGCATAACAAGAATTTGCGAGGAACAAAAATCTCCCCTTGGAATGAGCGAGCCTCCCTTGCCTCTCCCTATGGGAGAGGGAACCGGGCGCGCCGTAAAAGTCTGCGGCGCGCCCGGTTTTTGTCATCTCTTATACTATTTCGTGCCCGCGCTCAAGGAGCATCTTGTCTTTCAGCGCCATGAGCTTCGGCGAGAGGTCGACGTAGTACTGATGCGGATAGTCAAAGCGCTTGACCTCGGGCCAGAGCGTGTCTATCTGCTCAGCGCAGCGCTTCTTGATATCGCCGAGGGCGGGCAGATCGTAGACCAGCTCGCCGTTTTTGAACACCGGCACCTGCAGCTCCACCGCGCGGAAGTTGCTCATGGTCTTCTTCTTCCAGCGGTCGTGCGGGTCGCATATCTCAAGCGGCTGAGTGTCGTCAACTGCTTCGTCATGCGTGCAGATATAGTCCGCCTCGGCCATGCCGCTGTCCTTGTCGAAGAAGCGGTAAACTTTCTTGAAGCCGGGGTTCGTGATCTTGCCGACGTTCTCGCTGAGCTTGATCTTCGGGATGATCTCGCCGTCCGGCTTTTCGACCGCGCACAGCTTGTACACGCCGCCGAAGACCGGGGCGCTCTTGGAGGTTATCAGCCTCTCGCCGACGCCGAAGGAGTCGATCTTCGCGCCCTGACGGATAAGCTCGGTGATGAGCCGCTCGTCAAGGGAGTTTGAGACGGTGATGGTGCAGCCCGGCCAGCCTGCGTCGTCGAGCATTTTGCGCGCGCGCTGGGTGAGATAGGCCATGTCGCCGGAGTCCAGACGGATACCGCACTTGGTGATGCCCATAGGACGGAGCACCTCATTGAACGCGCGGATGGCATTGGGTATGCCGGACTTGAGGGTGTTGAAAGTGTCCACGAGCAGGACGGCGTTGTTCGGATAGGTCTTGCAGTAGCTGACAAAAGCGTCATACTCGGAGTCGAACATCTGCACCCATGAGTGCGCCATCGTCCCCGCGGCGGGAACGCCGTAGACCTGGTCGGATACGGTGCAGGCAGTGCCCGCACAGCCGCCGATGAATGCGGCTCTTGCGCCGGTGACGGCGCCCGCGATGCCCTGCGCGCGGCGTGAGCCGAACTCGAGCACGGCGCGTCCCTGTGCCGCGCGGCAGACGCGGCTCGCCTTCGTGGCGATCAGGCTCTGGTGGTTGAACTCAAGCAGCATATAGGTCTCCAGCAGCTGCGCCTGGATAGCCGGGGCACGGACGGTGATGATCGGCTCCATCGGGAAGATGGGTGTGCCCTCGGGGATCGCCCATATATCGCCCGTGAATTTGAAATCACGCAGATAGTCAAGGAAGCCTTCGCTGAAGATCCCGCGCGAGCGCAGGTAGGTGATGTCCTCCTCGTCAAAGTGCAGCTTCTCTACATAGTCTACTATCTGCTCCAGTCCTGCGGCGACGGCGTAGCCGCCGCTGTCGGGAACGTCGCGGTAGAAAATGTCAAAGTAGCAGATGCGGTCCTGCATACCGTCGGCAAAGTAGCCGTTGCCCATAGTCAGCTCATAGAAATCGCAGAGCATGGTCAAATTAATGCCGTTAGCGCTTTTCATATTTTACCTCCACGGTGCAAAAAAGTCGTAAAATTTTCTCTTGAACCCTATTATATATTCTGCACGTAAATAAGGCAAGGTATTTGTGCAGAGTGTTAAACAATTGTCTTGATTTGCGCAAAATAATGCGGTTTTTATTGACTTAAAGTGAAATTTGGTATATCCTGATATACAGGAGAGAATGAGCAAATGTGCAGAACCGAGGATGTATACATATGAAAAAAGAGCTTTTTGTTCCCGGCAGGACCGAGCTTGCCGGCAATCATACCGATCACCAGAACGGGCGGGTGCTCGCCTCGGCGATCGACCTTGGTTTATACGCCGTCTGTGAGACAAACGGCAGCAAAATGATCCATGTGCAGTCGGAGGGCTTCGAGAGCTTTGATGTCCGCTGTGACCACCTGCTTGTCAGAACGACCGAGTTCGGCACGCCGAAGGCGCTCGTCCGCGGCGTCGTGAGCGCATTTTCCGAGCTGGGACTGAAGGTAGGCGGCTTCAACGCCATCGTCAGGTCCACTCTGCCGGTCGGCGCGGGGCTGAGCTCCTCGGCGGCGTTTTCGGTGCTGATAGGCAGCGCTCTCAGCGCCCTGTTCAATGACGGCAAGGTCGACCCCGTCGTCATTGCCCGCGCCGGGCAGGAGGCGGAGAACCGCTATTTCGGCAAGCCCTGCGGCCTTATGAGCCAGCTCGTGTGCGCCCTCGGCCATACGCTGTATGTGGATTTTAAGACCGGCGAGATGACGCCTATAAAGGCCGATTTCAGCTCCATGGGGCTGACGCTTTGCCTGACCGATACGGGCGGCAGCCATGCGGGGCTCGATACCTCCTATGCCCGCATCCCCGGCGATATGGTCTATATCGCGAACCTTTTCGATAAGGGTGTGCTCGCGGACGTCGACCCGGCGGAGTTCCGCAGCAAGGGCTGGGATCCCTCGGATCGCCCTGTGCGCCGCGCGATGCACTTCTTCAATGAGAACGACCGCGTCCCCAAGATGCGCGACGCGCTCACCTCGGGAAACGGCGCGGAGTATATGCGCCTGATGAACGAATCGGGGCGCAGCTCGGAGGAGCTTCTCAATAATATTATTACCAGCGCCACCGGAGATACAAAGCTTGCGCAGGGGCTGGAGCTTTCAAAGAAGCTGCTTGACGGCAAGGGCGCGTGGCGCGTCCACGGCGGCGGCTTCGCCGGCTGCGTGCAGGCGCTCATGCCGGATGAATACTTCGCCGAGTATAGGACCGCGATGGAGAACGTCTTCGGCGCGGGCAGCTGCCACAGGGTGTATCTTGTGTAAAGAATAAAGAAAAAAGGTTCTGTGTCAATAGTTGGGGTAGAGCGAAACGAAAAATAGCAGTAGAGGCGT
>CAVFGM010000039.1:0-6366 GCA_963621955.1 Bacteroidaceae bacterium | reverse complement strand
CACAATGACGGCCTGACATCTTCTTTCATCCAGACTGTAACTGTCGGTCCCGGAGTTGCACCGGGTCAGCCTTGCGGCTCGCGGACTTTACCGCCGATCGGGAATTTCACCCTGCCCTGAAGACGGCCTTAGTATAGCACCCTCTGTTACGCTTTGCAAGAGCCTTTTAATAATTTTCTTGCGCAGCGGGAAAATATGTCGTACAATCACATTAAAGAAAAATCAGAGGGGGAGGATGCGGAACGTGTACGATAAAGAGAAGACCTGCTGCTTTACAGGGCACCGTCCCGCGAAGCTCCCTTGGGGTTCGCGCGAGAGCGACCCGCGCTGCACGGAGCTGAAGCTTGAGCTTGCCGCGCGGATCGAGGCGATATACGAGTTGGGGTACAGGCACTTCATCTGCGGCATGGCCATCGGATGTGACACGTTCTTTGCCGAAGCGATCATCGCCCTGCGAGAGAGGTACGGCGACGTCACGCTTGAAGCGGCGGTGCCCTGCGGCAGCCAGCCCGATAAATGGACGAAAGCGCAGCGGCAGAGGTATAACGAGCTTCTCGACCGCTGCGATACCGTGACGGTTTTACAGTACGGCTACACTGATGACTGCATGATGCAGCGCAACCGGTACATGGTCGACCGTTCATCGCTGCTGCTCGCCTGCTTTGACGGCCGCCCCGGTGGCACGATGAGCACCATTGTCTATGCCGAGCGTCAGGGACTCAGGACCGTGATGATCGAAGTGTGATGTAATGTTATTGCAAAAAATCGGCTCCGCTGCAACAAATCGCAGCGGAGCCTTTGTATTTTACCGGCAGATGAGTTCGCCGTTTTCGACGTCGACGGTGAGCGTCGCACCGGCGGCAATATCGCCGGAGAGGATGCGGCGGGCGATAAGCGTCTCCACGCTGCTTTGCAGGTAGCGGCGGAGCGGACGCGCGCCGTAGAGCGGATCGTAGCCGCGCTCGATGATGAGCGCCTTTGCAGCGTCTGTGATCTCGAGCTTGAGGCTCTTATCGGCAAGTCTTGCGCGCAGGCCCTCGACCATGATGTCGATGATGCCGTTGAGGTTGTCCTTAGTGAGCGGGCGGAACATGATGATCTCGTCAAGACGGTTCAGGAACTCCGGACGGAACGAGCGGTGCAGCTCGCCCATGACGGCCTCCTGCGCCGAGGCGGAGATGCTGCCGTCAGGCTCGATGCCGTCGAGCAGATACTGGCTGCCGAGGTTCGAGGTGAGGATGATTATCGTGTTCTTGAAGTCGACCGTGCGGCCCTGAGAGTCGGTTATGCGGCCGTCGTCAAGGATCTGCAGCAGGATGTTGAACACATCCGGGTGCGCCTTTTCAATCTCGTCGAACAGCACCACGCTGTACGGTCTGCGCCGCACGGCCTCGGTGAGCTGGCCGCCCTCGTCGTAGCCGACGTATCCGGGAGGCGCGCCGATAAGACGCGAGACGGAGAACTTTTCCATGTACTCGGTCATATCGATACGCACGATGTTGTGCTCATCGTCAAACAGGCATTCGGCAAGGGACTTTGCAAGCTCCGTCTTGCCGACGCCCGTGGGGCCGAGGAACAGGAACGAGCCTATCGGGCGGTTCGGGTCGGCAATACCGGCGCGGGAGCGGAGTATCGCTTCCGTCACTTTCTGCACAGCCTCGTCCTGACCGACGACGCGCTTATGCAGGAAATCGTCAAGGTGCAGTATCTTCTCGCGCTCACCCTCCATGAGCTTTGCCACGGGGATGCCCGTCCACTTGGAGACGATGGAGGATATCTCCTCCTCGGTCACAGTGTCATGCACCATGCTGCTGGCCTTGCGCTCCTCAGAGCGCTTCTCGGCCTCGGCGAGCTTCTTCTCAAGCGCCGGGAGGTCGGAGTACTTGAGCCTTGCGGCGGTCTCGTACTCGTAGCGCATCTGCGCGTTTTCAATGTCGGCGTGCATCTTTTCGATCTCGGCCTTGATCTTCTTGACCTCATCGACGCTGCTCTTCTCGCTCTCCCAGCGGGACTTCATCTCGTTGAATTTATCCTTGAGGTTTGCAAGCTCCTCGCGCAGCTTGACGAGACGGTCCTTACTGAGCTGGTCGTCCTCTTTCTTCAGCGCCATTTCCTCAATTTCAAGCTGCATGATCTTGCGGCGGATATCGTCCAGCTCCGAGGGCATGGAGTCAATCTCCGTGCGTATCAGCGCGCAGGCTTCGTCGACAAGGTCGATGGCCTTATCGGGCAGGAAACGGTCGGTAATGTAGCGGTTCGACAGCGTTGCCGCAGCGACGAGCGCGTTATCGTGGATGCGCACGCCGTGGTAGACCTCGTAGCGCTCCTTGAGTCCACGGAGGATGGATATCGTGTCTTCGACCGTCGGCTCGTTTACCATGACAGGCTGGAAACGGCGCTCAAGCGCCGCGTCCTTCTCAATGTACTTGCGGTACTCGTCAAGCGTGGTCGCACCGATGCAGTGCAGCTCGCCGCGCGCCAGCATAGGCTTGAGCAGATTGCCCGCGTCCATGCTGCCCTCGGTCTTGCCCGCACCGACTATCGTGTGCAGCTCATCGATGAAGAGGATGATGCCGCCCACGCTCTTGCGTATCTCTTCGAGCACGGCCTTGAGCCGCTCCTCAAATTCGCCGCGGTACTTTGCGCCCGCGATAAGCGCGCCCATGTCGAGGGAGAAGATAGTCTTGTCTTTCAGCCCCTCGGGCACGTCGCCGCGGACGATACGCTGTGCCAGCCCCTCGGCGATGGCCGTCTTGCCGACGCCCGGTTCGCCTATCAGGACGGGGTTATTCTTCGTCTTGCGGGAGAGTATACGGATGACGTTTCTGATCTCGGTGTCACGCCCGATGACGGGGTCGAGCTCGTTTTCACGTGCGCGCTTCACAAGATCGGTGCCGTATTTGTTGAGCGCGTCATAGGTGCTCTCGGGGTTATCGCCGGTGACGGGCGCGGTCTTTACCTTGCTCAGCTCAGTGGTGAAAGCGTTCTTCGTGATGCCGTGGGCGGAGAAGATGCGCTTTATCGCCGGGGTCGGCGCGGCGAAGATACCGATCATCAGGTGCTCGACGGACATGTATTCATCGCCCATCGACTTCGCGGCCTTTTCGGCGGCGGAGATGACGCGGCTGGTCTCATTGGAGATGTAGACCTCGGGGTTCCCGCTGACTTTCGGCAGGGCGGAAATTTCGCTGTCCAGCTCCGAGAGCAGACCGTTGCAGTCGACGCCCATCTTGCCGAGCAGGGAGGGGATGAGCCCGCCGTCCTGATCGACGAGAGCATAGAGCAGATGCTCCGGGGTTATATAGCTGTTATTGTTTTCCTGAGCCATGGACTGTGCAGTCTGGATGGCTTCAATGGTTTTCTGAGTGTAGTTCTGAGCGTTCATAAATGAGGCTCCTTTCCCGCATCAAATGTGGATTGATGTGTTTATGAGATAGGAATAGTAGGAGGCTTCGACGTCGTGCGCGTCGAGCTTCCCGGCAAGGTAGGCTTTCATCAGCCTGTCGAAGAGCTTGATGTACTCCGACAGCGCCGCGGCCAGTTCATCGGTCGTGCAGTCCTTATCGGGCGCGGCGATCGAGCGGACGAATTTGCCGTCATAGAGCGCGTAGTCGATGCTCGCGCCGGTGAGCGGCTTTAGGTGCGCGTCCTCGATCTGCTTCCAGAGACGGAAGAAAGACGTCATCGCGGAGATGAGCGCCGCCGACTGCGTGCGGAATATCACCGACAGCTGGCCGATGGACTCGTCATGCCCGCGGTACAGCTCCACCTCGTACTTCACTGTCGGGCGGTACTTGTACTCCAGCGAGCTTTTCAGCGACATGGAGTAGCTGTTCGGCGAGAAGAACGGCACGAGCTCGCGCGACGGAGTCATCAGCGTCTCGATCGCGGAGAGCACATCGTTTATCCTGCGCTCCGGAGTAGTGTAGTTCACGTATTCTGCAAGTATCTGGTTTATCAGCGCCGAACGGTTCGTGCCCATTCTGTGCGCCATCATATCGACCTCGCGGACGACCTCGTCGTTGAGCATCAGACTGTATAGAGTTTTCTTCATAGGTCACCGTCCCTTTTCTCTGAGTAAGTGCTGACTAAATGACTGTTGGCGTCTGAGCGGCAAATTTATTTGCCGCTCAGCCATCCAACGCATTTAATCATCACTTACTTTATGATCGTATCATACACCCACTCGCAAAACTTGTCAAGCGCTATATATAAATGTTCACACAAAATATATAATTTATTTTTCGGGCAGGAAGGATAACTACGGCTTGATTTTTCCCGGAATATCGGTTATAATTACACAGCACACGGACAGGTATCGAAGTGGTCATAACGGCCCTGACTCGAAATCGTGGTCGCTACTCGGTAGCTCCCTGACCGGAATCCCTTGATTTTACGGGGTTTTTCGGGTATTCTTAACTTAATATTTTTGCTTGTTCTCCCCATCAGTTCTCCCCGTTTTCCGAGGTGCTGATGTTGAGATAAATACGGAGACGTATCGAAGTGGTCATAACGGGACTGACTCGAAATCAGTTGATCCGCAAGGGTCCGTGGGTTCGAATCCCACCGTCTCCGCCAGAAATCACGCCAGTAGTCGGTTTTTCCGGCTGCTGGCTTTTCTTTTTCAGTTCGCTGCAAAGCCCAAACCATTGAGCATTGCGTCAGCCGAAGTCAGCTTCGAGCTGTAATCCAGATGTGCGTAAATGTTCGCCGTAGTTGAGAAGTCGCTGTGACCAAGCCATTCCTGAATCTGCTTCATAGGAACACCATTTGCCAGAAGCAGCGAGGCGCAGCTATGCCGGAGATCGTGATACCTGATCTGTCTCATCCCCTTCGCCTTGAGCAGCTTCGGAAAGCTCTCTGTGACGTAGTGGGGCTTGATCAGATCGCCAATCTCATTGACACATACATAGTCAAGATAGTCCTTGATGTAGCTGCGTCCGCACAAGCGGCGGTTTTCCTGCTGCTCTTCTTTCAGTGCAAGAAGTCTTTCCCGCATGAAAGGAACAAGAGGCAGTGTTCTCATACTCGATTTGGTCTTTGTAGTGTCCGACGCAACCAGAACGCGCTTGCCGTCGAGATCACAGGAAGTAACCGTGTGACGGATGGTGATGGTGTTCTGGTCAAAGTCGATGGCATCCCATTTCAGACCGATTGCTTCGCTCCGGCGCAGACCGTAGAACGCACCGAACAGAATTGGAAACTCAAGTTTGCTTCCCTTTGCAGCCTCGAAAAGAGCGTTGACCTCATCAGCATCATAGAAGCTGCCGACGTAGCGGTCTTTCTTCGGACGCTCAACCTTATCCGCCGGGTTTACATCAATCAGGTCGATCTTCACGGCATACTTGAGAGCCTTGTGAATGTTGGCGTGATAATGAATGACCGAGGACGGGCTGACACGCTCAAGCTCACTCAGGTAAAACTCCTGAATGTCTTTTGCGGTCAGGTTCTTGAGTGTCACTTCCTTTTCGCGGAAGTACGGTGCTACGATCTTCTTAACCGTAGTCGAGTATGAAGCGAATGTCGGGACTGCAACCGAGCTTTTGATGATGTCGAGCCACTTTTCCATATAATCCGCGAACAGAATGTCCCCGTTCATGACCTTTGGCTCTTCGGGATTGAAATTGCGTCGTGCATCCATCAGGATCGCTTCGGCGCGTTTTTTGTTTCCCTTGACAGTAAGCCCGGTGGAAATCCACTTGGTCTTTCTTTTTCCGAGAGAATCGGTGTAGTTCAACACGGCGTAGTAATATCCGCTTTTTTCGCGGAGATGTCCTGCTACCATAATTAGCCTCCTTCTTTGTAGCAGAGACACCTACCTGATACCGTGTTTCTATTATACCAGAACCGGGTTCGAATTGGAGGACCTCTGCCGAACATTTTTTGTAAACAAATTGAGTCCAAGCCTTATGCCGTGACTGCTTCTCCGCATCCGATGCAGAGAAAAGTGAAAAGATGAGCCTTCGGAATACGATAGGCTCTGCCGACTTTAAGACAACAGATTTTGCCTTCCCGCAGGATGCGGTAACCGGTCTTTGTGCTGATGCTGAGTATTTCGCACATCTGTTCAATACTCATCACATCGGGATAGTCTTTCAGCATGAGCTTGTAGGCATCGCGCTGAGATATGGTTGATGCGGTATTCACCCGTCTCACCTCCACAAGATTTGATTTTGCCTTATCAGCAAAAGGATAGGCAGCAGTCCTTCTTGAATAGACTGCTGCCCATAGTTTTTGATGATAAAGCCCTTTCGGGCGTTTTCATATTGTTTATCCTTCCGGCATATTTGCAGCTCGCGCCCCTGCCGAATCGGGAATGCTGCGGACTACCAATGGTCAATCGGTATCATGGGACTCTCACCCCTC
>CAVFGM010000038.1:0-5582 GCA_963621955.1 Bacteroidaceae bacterium | reverse complement strand
CAGGCAATGAAAAGCCCGCAGGCAATACTTTGTGTATTGGCAAGGGCTTTGAAGCAGCATGGGCGTTTTTCTGCCCGTCAAAACCGTATGTGTCCTTGTCAATTGATGGTAAAGGAGATAAAAATGTCCAAATTCTGTAAGCTCCTTAAAAAGCTGCTGATCATATGCCTCGCATTTTTCGCGGTGACTTTTGCGATCTATTTCTTCAATCTCGATATTAAGCTCACCTCTGCGATGCAGCCCATTCTCGACCATTTCTATGACAAGGTCGACCGTGACCAGCATCTTTGATGCCTGCGGATATGACGGC
Source organism: Bacteroidaceae bacterium (assembly GCA_963621955.1). GTDB lineage: Bacteria > Bacillota > Clostridia > Oscillospirales > Oscillospiraceae > Limivicinus. Next base: position 5,272 of record CAVFGM010000038.1, on the reverse strand, counting down.
GAAAGCCCGATGCCGCAAAATAAATAAACTGAAAACATCGGAGAAAACGAAAGCTTTCTCCGATGTTTTGTCTGTTTTGTTATAAGTCACGGCAGGATAACGCTGAAGGTGCTGCCGGAGCCGGGGGTACTCTCGACCACGGCGTCCCCGCCGTGGAACTGGGCGATCTCCTTCACCATCGACAGGCCGAGGCCGCTGCTGCCCTCGTCGCCGCGGGAGGCGTCCGCCTGCCAGAAGCGCTGCCAGACCTTGTCAATGTTCTCCGGGGCGATACCGATGCCGTCGTCCTTGACGGAGAGCACCGCCCCCTGCTCCGTGCGGCGCAGCGAGAGCCATATGTGCCCGCCCTCAACGCCGTATTTATAAGCGTTCTGGAGGAGATTGTGTATCACGCGGGACATCAGCGCACCGTTGAAGCGCGCGGTGACGCCGGGCGCGATGTCCGTTTTGAGCGTTATGCCGCGGCTGTCGGCGGGCGTGAACTCGCCGCAGCAGGAATCCGTGAACTCGCTCAGGTCGCCCTCACGCATCGGGTAGCGGTCGGTGCCGTGCTGCATGCGGGTAAGGCCGAGCAGCTGCTGCACGAGCTCTGACATATACTTCGCCTGCTCCTCAATGACGCCGATGGAGGCGGAATAGTCCTCAGGCGTTTTGTCCTTGCGGCGGGAACGGTCGCACTGGGCAAGGATGATGGTTATCGGCGTGCGCAGCTCGTGCGATGCGTCGGAGGCGAACTGCCGCTCGGTCTCAAAAGATTTTTCCAGACGCTCAAACATCCTGTCAAAGCTGCTGCCGAGACGCTTCATCTCAGACGGGCCGCGGCGGATGTTGAGCCGCTTTGTGAGGTCGCCGCCGTCGCTTATGTCGTTTGCGGCGTTGACGATCTTCTCAAGCGGCTTGAAGGACAGGCTCGCGATGAGCCAGCCGCCGCCCGTGGAGAGGATCAGAATAGCCGGGAGCAGCGCCGCGGTGAGGATAAGTATGGTGTGCATGAGCCCGGAGCGGTCGGTCGCGGAGATCAGGCCGCGCACCCAGACATATGTGATGTCCATATCGACATAGACATCGTAGAGATAATATTCCTCGCCGTTTATCTCGGTGCTGCGCACGATGTTCCCCTCAAACGGCACAGCGGCGGAATCGAAGCCGTCGGGTATCGCGCCGCTGAGCAGATCCCCGTCCTCGGCGTAGAAGGTAGTGTACACGCCGCGGCGGTAGGCATCGACATCGTCCCATTCGAAGCGCCCGTGGTCGAACTCGAGCCGGTCGGCGTTTTTCATCACGACCTTGACAAGCCTGCCCGCGGGGTCGTCCGTGACGGCGTTTGCGTTGATGACGAACACGAACACCAGCACCATGGCCGCCAGCAGCAGCACCATGAGCGTGATCCACAGCGTCATTCTGAGCTTGACGGACATAGGCTCAATCCTCCTTCAGCACCCAGCCGGTGCCCCAGACAGTCTGGATAAGCTTCTTGTCAAAGCCGGTGTCCATCTTCTTGCGCAGGTAACCGACGTAGACATCGACAACATTCGTCCCGCCCTCATAGTCATAGTTCCAGAGATTGTTCTCGATCATCTCGCGCGAAAGGACGACGCCCTTGTTGCGCACCATGTACTCAAGCAGGGAGAACTCCTTGCTCGTAAGGTCGATGCTCTTCCCCGCGCGCGTCACGCTGTGCGCGGCAGTGTCTATGCTCAGGTCGCCGACGGTGAAGACGTTGGAGCGGTTGCCTGTATACTTGCGCGCCATGACGCGCACGACGGCCATGAGTTCCTTGAAGTCAAAGGGCTTGACGAGATAATAGTCCCCGCCGCTCTCGAGCCCCTCGACGCGGTCGGCGACGCTGTCGCGCGCGGTGAGGAAGAGCACGGGGGTCGTGTCCCCGTCGCGGCGGAGGCGGCGCACGAGTTCAAGCCCGTTGAGCTTCGGCATCATAATGTCCAGGATCATCACGTCATATTTCGCGCACTCCATAAATTCAAGTGCCTCCTGCCCGTTGAAGCAGCTGTCGACGCTGTAGCCCTCGTCCTCCATGGCCTCGCTGATTATGCGGTTGAGATGCTTTTCATCCTCTACGACAAGTATCCTCATTCCATCCTCCAAGTGACGGGCGGCACAGCGCCCGTATTCTGATCGTATTGTAAACCGAAGAATTAAGAAATCTATTAAAAATCTGTCTACTATATTATACGCATATCGGCGGCGGGACGCAAGCATATGAAATTATATCCGCCGATATTGCGGGCAGATGTGGCTTTTTTGCCTGATACGTGCTAAAATACATCAGACGCAAAGGGGAATATAAACGATGTTAGATCAATACGGACGCAAAATAGATTACCTGCGCATATCCGTGACTGACCGCTGCAACCTGCGCTGCCGCTACTGTATGCCGGAGCCGATAGATGCCGTGCAGCATGAGGACATCCTGCGCTATGAGGAGATACTGCGCATCTGCCGCGCCGCCATAGAGCTTGGCATAACGAAATTCAAGGTCACGGGCGGCGAGCCGCTTGTCCGCGCGGGCTGCGCGGAGTTCATCGATGAGCTGAAAAAGCAGCTTGGCACAGAACAGGTCACGCTGACAACGAACGGCCTGCTGCTGGAAAAGAACCTCGACGCACTCTCAGATGCGGGGATTGACGGTGTGAACATCAGCCTTGACACACTGGATAATGCACGTTTTCGCAGCATAACCGGGTACACCGGCGACGGGGCGGACACGCTGTTGCACGTTCTCGAAGAGTGCTGCGCCAAGGGGCTTAAAACAAAGATAAACGCTGTGCTGCTCGAGGAGACGGAAGCTGACGCTCCCGCGCTCGCCGCCATTGCTGAGGCGCTGCCGGTGGATGTACGCTTTATAGAGCTCATGCCCATTGGCTTCGGCACGGCGATGAAGCGCGTCTCACCGGACGATATACTATCCGCGCTGAAAGAGCGCTGGCCAGACCTCGCTCCGACGGATGAAACACGCGGCAACGGCCCCGCGCATTATTATAAAAGCGCGGCGCTCCTCGGCAGGATAGGCTTCATCGACGCGGTGAGTCACAAGTTCTGCGCCGTGTGCAACCGCGTGCGCCTGACGAGCACCGGCCAGCTCAAGCCGTGCCTGTGCTATGCTGACTCCGCCGACCTGCGCGCGCTCATCCGCGGCGGGTGCACGGACGATGAACTGAAAGAAGCGCTGAGCATTGCCGTATACAATAAGCCGCGTGCGCACTGCTTCGGCACGGACGGCGCGGTCACGGAAAAGCACGTGATGAGCCAGATAGGAGGATAAGACCATGGGAAAGGTGATAGCGGTCTGCACGAGTGACCGCAAGGGAATACAGAAAAAAGACGTCAATACCGAGCATTTCTCTGCCGAATGGGGTATTGACGGTGACGCGCACGCCGGTAAATGGCACCGGCAGATAAGCCTGCTGAGCGCGGACAAGATAGAGGCGTTCAATAAGCGCGGGGCAAATGTTATCCCCGGCGCGTTCGGGGAAAACCTCGTCGTAGAGGGCTTCGACTTCCGCACGCTCCCGGTCGGGACGCTCCTGCGCTGTAATGATGTGCTTTTGGAGATGACGCAGATAGGCAAGGAGTGCCACAGCCACTGCGAGATATATAAAAAGATGGGCGACTGCATCATGCCGCGCGAGGGCGTGTTCGCCCGCGTTCTTGAGCCGGGCACGATCTCCGTCGGCGACGAGATGGTGATCGTCCCGCGCGAGGGGAAGTTCCCGTGGCAGGCCGCGGTCATCACGCTCGGTGAGAGCGGGAGCGGGGAGGCGGTATCCAAGCGCCTGCGCGGCGCGGGGTACGCGGTCGTTGAAGAGCCGGCGATCCCTGACGATGCGCGCGTCCTTAAACAGCAGCTCATGCGTCTGTGCGACCAGCGCCAGCTCGACCTCATCCTTGTGACCGGCGGCACGGGCAGTGCCGCGCAGGAGGCGCTGCCCGCCGTTGCGGATAAGCCCGACCCCGGCATTGAGGGATCTGCCGTCCGCGGCAAGACGCTCATTGCTGCTGCCCCGGAGGAGCGCATGGACGCGCTCATGGGCTCCGCGCCGCAGGTGATGGAAAGCCTGAGAAACGGCAGATGAGGAGGTAAGACCCGTGCAGGATTTCACACACTTCAACGAACAGGGCAGAGCAAAGATGGTCGACGTCGGCGATAAGCCGGCGACTGTGCGCACTGCCGTAGCCGCAGGGCGCGTAACTGTCAATGAGAACACCTTTGCGCTCATCAAAAACGGCGGCATGAAAAAGGGAGACGTTCTGGCCGTGGCGCAGGTCGCGGGCATAATGGCCGCGAAGCACACGCCGGACATCATCCCGATGTGCCACCCCGTCCTTATAGACGGCATCGATATTTCGCTCACGCTTGATGAGGCGCGCCATTCTGTGGAGATAACCGCGTCGGCCTCCTGCGCCGGACACACCGGCGTTGAGATGGAAGCGCTGACGGCCGTCAGTGCCGCCGCACTCACGGTATACGACATGTGCAAGGCCGTGCAGAAGGATATTCTCATCTCCGACATTCATCTGCTGGAAAAGACCGGCGGCGTCCACGGAGATTATTCCTACGCCGGTAAATAACGGGAGCGTCGGGCATATTTTTCATATCTTTTTTGCGGAATCATTTTTCTTAGAATTTCTAATAGAATTCTTAAAAGCTCCGGATATACTTTAGCCAAGCTGAAATGAGTCAGGAAAAAGGGGAAAGAAAAATGAACAAAACACTCAAAAACATACTCATCGCATTACTCGTACTCGTCATCATCGGCGCTGCCATCGGCGGATATTTCATCTACCGCTACAAGACCAACTACATCGGCGCGGACGCCGCGCTGAACATCGCGCTTGACGACGCAGGGACTACCGCGACCATGATCTATGCTGACGATGTCGAGTTTGAAAAGGGCCGCCGCTCCGCATGGTACGACGTGGAGTTTGACGATCACGTGAACGAATACAGCTACATTATCGACGCTGTCACCGGAGAGATCCTCCACAGCAATATCGAGCCGCAGGACTGATATAAGGCTTATAAAAATTGATCGCACCGCAATTGCGGCGCGATCAATTTTTATATCATCTGTTTTTCATTACGTTCTTCATTCTCAGACTGTGGTCGAGGATGCTCTTGCGCAGGCGGAGGTTCTTCGGCGTGACTTCAAGCAGCTCGTCATCGGCGAGGAATTCGAGGCACTGCTCAAGGCTGAGCTGCCTCGGCGGGACAAGGCGCAGCGCTTCGTCGGAACCGGAGGCACGGGTGTTC
>CAVFGM010000037.1:0-4042 GCA_963621955.1 Bacteroidaceae bacterium | reverse complement strand
GATATACACCGCGCGCGACGCCGCGCACAAGCGCCTGACGGAGCTTATAGCCTCCGGTGAGGAGCTGCCGCTGGATATCCGCGGCGCAGCGATATACTATTCCGGCCCAACTCCGGAGAAGCCGGGGCAGGTGATCGGCTCCTGCGGGCCGACGACTTCCGGGCGCATGGACGCTTATGCGCCGATGCTGCTTGACCGCGGCCTTGCCGTTATGATCGGCAAGGGGGATAGAAATGCCGCCGTCATTGACGCAATTGTCCGAAACGGCGCGGTGTACCTCGCCGCGATGGGCGGCGCGGGCGCGCTGATGGGCAGCTGCGTTAAGGCAGCACGTATTGTGTGTTATGCCGATCTCGGCTGCGAGGCGATACGCGAGCTCAAGGTCGAGAATATGCCGCTTACCGTTGTCATCGATTCGCAGGGGAATGACCTGTATAAAAGCGGCCCCGAAGCATATCTCAGAAGTCTGGAGGACTGAATATGGATGTTATGGAAAAATCCCTCGCGCTGCACTATGAGCGCCGGGGCAAAATAGAGATCGCCGCACGCGTGCCTGCCGACAGCAGCGAGGCACTGAGCCTTGCCTACACTCCGGGCGTCGCGAAGCCCTGCCTTGAGATTCAGAAGGACATCAGCAAGAGCTATGAGCTGACCCGCCGCTGGAACACCGTTGCCGTCGTGACGGACGGTACTGCTGTGCTCGGCCTCGGCGATATCGGCCCGGAGGCCGGCATGCCCGTCATGGAGGGCAAGTGTCTGCTGTTCAAGGCCTTCGGTGATGTTGATGCTATCCCGCTCTGTGTGCGCTCCAAGGATGTGGACGAGATCGTCAACACCGTCGCGCTGCTGGCAGGCTCTTTCGGCGGCGTGAACCTTGAGGATATCTCCGCGCCGCGCTGCTTTGAAATTGAGGAAAAGCTCAAGCGGCGCTGCGATATACCAATTTTCCATGACGATCAGCACGGCACAGCGGTCATAATGCTCGCTGCGCTGACGAATGCTCTCAAGCTCGTCGGGAAGAAGATGGAGGATATCAAGGTCGTCACCTCGGGTGCAGGCGCGGCGGGGACAGCGATAGTGAAGCTACTGGTCTCACGCGGCGTGAAGAATGTTGTTATGACCGACAGGGGCGGCGCAATATATCAGGGCCGCTCCGGCATGAACGGCGCAAAGCAGGAGATCGCCGCTATGACGAATCCGAACACGGAGCAGGGGAAGCTTGCCGATGTTATCCGCGGCGCAGATGTGTTCATCGGTGTGTCCGCTCCCGGTGTCCTGACGCAGGATATGATCCGCACGATGAACCGTGACGCCATCATCTTCGCCTGCGCAAACCCCACGCCGGAGATCATGCCGGACGAAGCCAAGGCCGCAGGCGCAGCCGTCGTCTGCACCGGGCGCAGCGATTATCCAAATCAGGTCAACAACGTCCTTGCGTTCCCGGCAATATTCCGCGGAGCGCTTGACGCGAGAGCTTCGGACATCAACAGCGAGATGAAGATCGCGGCGGCCGAGGCGCTCGCCTCGCTCGTCTCGGATGAGGAACTGAACGCCGATTATATCCTGCCCTACGCTTTTGACAAGCGAGTGCGCGAGACGGTCTCCAAGGCCGTGTTCGACGCGGCGCACCGCAGCGGCGTTGCGAGAATTTAAATTTGATAAGATGCATTAACCCCCTCCAACATCTGTTTTGCCCCGGCTACAAAGGGCAAAGCTGCTTTGTTGATAAGCCCTCGGTTTCAGACGGAAATCTAATCACTGCAAGCGGCGCAGGAGCCTTACTGTAGACAACAGAATCGCGGCGCGTTAGTAAATCCGTTAGTAAAAAAGGAAGTCCGAAGTTTCAATGACTTCGGACTTCCTTCAATATGGCCGGTGTGTATTATAGAATTTCAGATTGCAAATTCAGGTCATACCGAATCAAAGCCCAGCCGCAGGCGGGTTTGATTCGGAAAGGAGGAGCAGCAGAGTGAGCGCGAGATGACTTTTGATGCAAAACATAAAAAGTCGTCGCAAGCGATACGAAGCTTGCGACGACGTGGTCGGAGTGGGGAGATTTGAACTCCCGGCCTCTTGGTCCCGAACCAAGCGCGCTACCATCTGCGCTACACCCCGTTAGACAGCTTTTATATTATAGTTTCCAAAGCCCGACTTGTCAAGCAAAACTTAGTAATAAGTGAAAGAAATTGAAAATAAACTTATAGCCGGGGGTGAGGCCTTGAAACTCAGACCGGCGGCTGTGGCCGTGATATTTGCCGCATTGACACTGCTGAAGCTGCTCTGCGGCGCTGACAGCGTAAGCCGCACAAAACCGGCAGGGGAGAGCACGACGGACTATGTCGCGGCGCTCGGGCGGAGCCTGACCTCGGAAGGTGCGGATGAGGAGCTGAGGGAAGCCTTTGCACAGCTTCTTATCGGAGACCGCACTGAGATACGGCAGACGTTCCGGGGAGACGCATGAACGGCAGACGTGTCACAATAAGCCTCGCGCTGACCCTTGCGGCGGCTTTTATATATTATGTTGTCAGCATTGAGACTGCAATAGCGATAGCGCTTCCGGTCGCGGTGCATGAGCTTGCGCACATAATTGCACTGCGCTCTTTCGGACTGAAAGTAAATAGTGTAAGGGTGGAGCTTACCGGCCTGTGCATTGATTACTGCGGCTTTGCAGAACCCTTGGCGCATGCTGCCGCTGCGTTCGCGGGCCCGGCGGGGGGCTTTATATACGCCTATGCCGCGTCGCTCATTGCCCGTGAGACAGGCTGCGCATGGATGGAACTGAGCGCCGGTATAAGTCTGCTGTTGTCGGTATTCAATCTGCTGCCGGTGCTCCCGCTTGACGGCGGCAGAATTTTGCTCGGGCTTATGACTATGCTTCTCGGCGCGCAGGCAGGGGAGCGGATCACATACAGAATAGGCTTTGCAATAACAGTAGTGCTCCTTATAGCGGGAACAGTGCTTGCACTCAACCGAGGCAGCAAAGCGCCAGCCGCCGCGGCGATATGGCTCATGCTGGCGCAGAGAAACGGCGGAGCAGAACTATTTAAGGAAAAAGAGTGCTGAAAGCGTAAAAATTGCTTGCAATGCGCGCAGGGTTATGTTAAACTACTATGGCTTGTGCGGAATGCCGCACGGCGTATAGAAAGGCGGTCCGCTGCCGAGGCTATGTCCCTCCGGTAAGAACGTCTATATGAAGGAAGGATCATAATATGGATCTGGTCAAAATTCTCAGCGAGCAGTACATGAAGAAGGAACTGCCCGAAATGAACGTCGGCGATACCGTCCGCGTTCTCGTCCTGGTCAAGGAAGGCAGCCGTGAGCGTACCCAGGCTTTCGAAGGCACCATCATTGCCAAGAAGCATGGCGGCATCAACGAGACCATCACCGTCCGCCGCATCTCCTACGGTGTAGGCTGTGAGAAGGTCTTCCCCGTTCACTCTCCCTCCATCGTCTCTGTCACCACTGTCCGCAAGGGCAAGGTCCGCAGAGCAAAGCTTTACTACCTGCGCGATCGCGTCGGCAAGAAGGCAAAGGTCAAGGAGCGCATCTGAGACTTATCACACACAAAAAAGCAGCTTCCGCTGGGGAGCTGCTTTTTTGCATTTCTTCGCGCTTTACATATCGCCGGTTTTGAGATAAAATAAACCAACAGTAAACATTGCCGCCGGAAACGGCGGACGAGAGGATTCGGCACATGAAGAGGATCGCTTTTTTTCAGGATAATCTGGACGTCGGCGGTATTCAGAAATCGATAATGAACCTCCTGAGGAACTTCGACTATGAGGGCTATCAGGTCGATCTGTACCTTTCCGACAGAAAGAGCTTCTGGCACGTCGATTTCCCGGAGCAGCTCACTATTAAATACCTCCCGCATATACCGCGGATATATTCCTTCATGCCCTTTGACACGGCAAAGAAGCTCGTGCATCTGGATTTCTCCGACTGCGAGGAGTATGACCTTGCGATAGATTTCAACTCCTATCAGTTCTCCTGCGCGCTCGGCGCGCTCACCGTTCCGGCAAAGCGCCGCGTCATGTGGATC
>CAVFGM010000036.1:0-3360 GCA_963621955.1 Bacteroidaceae bacterium | reverse complement strand
CACGCCTCTACTGCTATTTTTCGTTTCGCTCTACCCCAACTATTGACACAGAACCATTTCTTTTGGAACACCCGGCCAATTTTGAGGACAGAGCAAAAACCGAATCAAAGCCCAGCCGCAGGCGGGTTTGATTCGGAAAGGAGGAGCAGCGGAGTGAGCGCGAGATGACTTTTGATGCAAAGCATAAAAAGTCGTCGCAAGCGATACGAAGCTTGCGACGACGTGGTACCGGTGGAGCGACACCCGGAATTATTATCAATCCTATTTCGGGGTCATCCCAATTGGTATTGAAGTCAAATGTCCCGTCCGGTTTCGCGTCCAGCAGCGTCCAGACCCTTATTCTGTCCTTGCCGACCTCCACCCGGACAACGATGCTCAGGAGAGCGGGAATATCGTTCGCGGCAACCTTGAGCAGCTCGCGGAGCCTGTCCTCAGGGATCGTCGTACCCTGCGCCTGATTATGCAGCGTTGTCATTTCGCGGTCATTCTGCGCCTGCTCGGCCTCCAGCGCGTGAACCGTGTCTATCAGGGACTGACTGTGCATACCGGCGAGCACCGCACTCATGGCGGAGTCGAGCTGCTTCTTTATCTCAGCCTGCCGGTCGAACAGGGCTTTCATGCGTATTGCCGTCTGCTCCTGAATCTTCCCGCGCTCCTCACGCAGTATGCAGATAAGCCCGTCAACGTTCTCGGGATTCCCGAGCATATCCTTGATAGCCTCGGCGATCATGCGTTCAAGGTCGTCGACCTTGATAGGCATATTGTCGCAGGTCTTCTTTCGCTTCTTCTCGGAGCAGGCATAGTAATAATACCCGCCCTGCGAGCACGTCACGGACATTGAGGCCTTGCACTCGCCACAGAACACTTTCCCCTTGAGCGGGTACTCCCTGACTCTCACAGGCCGTCCCGCCTGCTTGCGTTTGTTTGCCATAAGCTTCTCCTGTACCACATCCCAAGTTCCCCGGTCGACAATGGCCGGTATCATGCCCTCCATGCGCATCACCGTAGATGCGACGGTGTGACTGTTCCTGCTGCCGTCCGGGCGCTTCTGCGTCCGTCCGTAGGTAAGCACACCGATATACTTCTCATTCTTCAGCAGGTCATGCAGACTGTTAGACCCGAACGTGCCGCCCGACTTCGTGCGGCGCCCCTCGGCGTTTAGCCGCTGGATGATCTCCCGATAAGAGCGCCCGGCGGCATAGTCCTCAAAGATGATGCGCACCGTCTCAGCCTCAGGTTCGCAGACCTCAATCTTGCCGTCAATGACGACATACCCGAGCGGGGGCACACCGCCGGTATATTTCCCCTGTTCGGCCATCCAGCGCATCTTCTCGCAGACCTTTTGCCGGGTCTGCAAAACCCACATCTGATTCATAAGCGCCATGCCGCCCTCTGACATAAACGTCGCAGGGTCGCGCAGATCGCCGCCAATCATCGGCTGGGTCACAGATACCACCCGGACACCGAGGCGCTCCAGACGCTCACGCAGCGTGAACCACGCGGTCATTTTGCGGAACATACGGCTCTGGTCATAGATAACGACCGTATCAGCGCCGCCCTCAGAGAGCAGCCGCATCATACGGTCAAACTGCGGCCGGGTCTCTTTCATGCCGCTGACAGCTTCATCCGCGAACACATCCAGCACCGGGAGCCGCTGACGCTCGCACCACTCGCGGCATTTGCTGACCTGCACTTCGATGCTGTCGGCCTCCTGCCGGTCGGTGGAGAAACGGGCAAGGATATAAGCCCCGTGAGTTAACTTCATATGATCCCCTCTTTCGAAGCCCTCGGCATATAGCCGGGGGCTTTCTCTTTATCAAAGGCCGAGCTGCTGCTTGAGCGCGTCCTGAAGCACCTGCGAGAAGTTCATGTTGTGCTCCAGCGCGGCAGCGTTGAGCCATGCGGGGAGCGTGACGGTGCGGTTGACTGAGCGGTTGACACGCGCCTGACGGATGGAGGGCATATACACATCCACCAGCACCGCGCGCTCATTCTCGCCGAGTTGGACGGCATTAAGACGCGCTGGAGCGGGAATGTTTTCCCCATCCTCCTCAAGACCGAAGAGCGTAATGCCCAGCAGCTCACGTGCGGAGAGCAGGGCATCATCATCGTCAACGCCGCTGGTGGCCACATCCAGATCAGGAAACACGACGGCGATCTCTTCACCGGGCTCATATGAAAACACGGCAGGATAAATATAACGGTCCGGTTTCTTCTTCATTCAAAAAACTCCTTTCGATAAGGGAGAGCGGGGGGCTCACCTGAATTTGAGCCCCGACTGTCTCTCTATGCTGTCCAATGTCTTGCGCGGGATGTCCTTGCAAGGGCTTTTGACTGTCACACGGCCGGGCTTCGTCGGATGCTTGAACTGATGGTGACTTCCGACTATGTTCACTTCATACCACCCGTCGACTATCAGAGCCGCGATGACTTCTCTTGCTGAGTAGCTCTTCAACTATATCCCTCCTGACGATGTTATTATAACGAATATAATTATATTTGTCAACAAAAACTTGCGACACTGAGCCGGTTTCTTTTACGCCGCATGGTCAAGGCACTATCGAGCGTGTACATCTGCACACAGCCTCGGCTAATATATAGACAAGATGTTATCACCGAAGCCGGTTTTCAGCAAGGGACTATATGTGCTGGTGCATATAGAAAAACAAGAGAGGAGATTGAGCACTATGACCAAAAACGACAAGGAGCGGGAAATCCTGATAGCAGAGATCATTAAGCTGCTGACTACCGCGAGCATATCCGACCTGCGCGCGGTCTATATCTGGTTAACTACATAGCAATAAAGCCCCGTCTGCAGACGGGGCTTTTATCAGCGGTTGGGATCGTATTGCCGACACGCTCTTTCGAGCTTCTTAAAGTCACAGCAGATCCGTTCAAGAAATGTATTCTCTTTATTTACGACCTCATAATATGTACGGGAAGCCTTATTGAATATCTCGGTCTTATTCCGATTGCAGAAGTATACCTGCTTCCTCAGCAGCTCGGCGTATGCATGATCGTCCACATCTGCGATATTGAAACAAATCAAAGCTTCATCCCGTATGGGGATCATGTTATTAAATCCGAGCAGACCAAGCCGCCCCTTGTCCATTTTGAGAATGTGCGGACCGGCCTTGATGTTCTGGTGGTTAGGTTTGGGTGATTCCATAGGGACGAAGTACTTGAACTCGCCGACTCTCAGAACGATGCCAACATAGGGACGTGAAGCGTTTTTATTGTGCTGCACTCGGTAATCGCGGCTGCGGAGGAAAGCAACGTATTTATTGGATACTCTATAAATCCTAAGTGATTCCATACAACTCCTCAGTTAAAAAGCGCGAGAGGAGAACCTACCTAGCA
>CAVFGM010000035.1:0-6520 GCA_963621955.1 Bacteroidaceae bacterium | reverse complement strand
GTTCAGCATCTTGCCGGACTTCCAAATCGCGGCGGGGTACTTTGCTTTCAGCTCTTTCTCGGCCTTTGCCACGGTGCTCCCGCCGGAGGTGGCAAAGCAGACGGCGGTCTTACCGGAGAGGTCGCAGGCATCAAGAAACGTCTCTATGATGCGCGGCGCGGTGTACCACCAGATCGGAAAACCGATGAACACCGTGTCATACCCGCTCATGTCCTGCGGCAGCGCGGCGATTTCCGGACGGGAGGCTGCATCATTCATCTCACGGCTGCTGCGGCTGTTCTTGTCCATCCAGTTGAGGTCCGCGTGGGTGTAGGGGACAGTGGGTCTGAGTTCAAAGATATCCGCGTCCGCCGCTTTGGCGAGCTTCTCCGCGGCATTTTTTGTGACGCCGCTCGCGGAAAAATAGACGACTAATTTTTTGCTCATTTAAGTTTCCTCCTGTTATTGATCGTTATGTTTTGTGCTTCTTTGGCCTGTTCCCGCCGCTCCATGTGCCGGGATTTGTATCGTCGGGAACCAAGCCGGAGAGCACATCTTCATAATGCCGGACTTTCATCTCCATATATTTGACCGTCGCTTTCGCTTCGTCAAGGCGCTTATACGCCTGCTCGCGCTGGCGAAGGATGATCTCATAGCGCGCATGGAGATTCTCTTCTGACTCCGGCTGTCTGCACAGTTCGCAGTATTCCCGAATATCCTCCAGGGATGCGCCGCAGTGCTTGAGGCAGCTTATGCCCTGCATCCAGTTGAGGGACTCCTCATCGAACACGCGCTTGTTCGCGGCGTCTCGCCCGCAGGGCAGCAGGCCGCTGTCCGTGTAGAACCGTATCGTGTGCTCCGTCACACCGAACATTTCCGCGATCTGCTTTATCGTGTAGCGCATAATTTCCTCCGAAAAAGGACTTGACTTCGAGTAACTCGAACCTGCTATGCTTATTATAGCACAGGCAGAACGCCTGCGCAATCGGATATTGGAGGTCATGTTATGGAATACATAAAGCTGAATAACGGAATGGATATGCCGGTGCTCGGCTTCGGCACATTCATGCTTGGCGGCGAGACGTGTGAGAACGCGGTCGCCGAGGCGATACGCTGCTCCGCGCGGCGGACAAGGCTCTGCCTTTGATAGGCCGCCCCAACAGCCCGGAGCTTATGGAAATGTCGCTGACGTGGTGATGTGAAAAAAACAGAACACCGGAGGCAGCCGATCGCATGACGGCAGCCTCCGGTGTTTCTTTATATTCAATTATGTCTTGTACATTTCCCACATACGCGGTTCGTATTTTTTGTACATATACACAGCAAGGGCGAAAGCCAGCAGGTCGGAGACGCTCTGGCTTATCTGCACGCCGAGCAGATCGAGCAGCAGCGGCAGAAGTATGACCGCGGGGATGAAGAACAAGCCCTGCCGCGCGGCTGCTAGAAGACTTGCAGGGCTCGTGTAGCCGCAGGTCTGGAACATCATGTTGTTCATTATCACCCAGCCGACGAGCGGGAGCGTCACGCACTGGCAGCGCAGGGCGAAGGAGCCGATGGCGATGACCTCGGCGTCCCCCTGACGAAACAGGGCAACGAGCCTGTCAGAGAGGGCAAAGCCCGCGGCCGCCGTCACTAACAGGACGGCCGACGCGACCTTGACGCCGAACCAGAACGCCTTTTCGACGCGCTCACGATTGCCTGCGCCGTAGTTGAAGCCGCAGACAGGCTGGAAGCCCTGCCCGAAGCCTATCACCGCAGAGCCTGCAAACTGGCTTATGCGCCCGACGATCGACATCGCCGCGATGGCCGCGTCCCCGTAAGGCCCGGCGGCGCGGTTAAGCATCATGACTGAAAGACTGCCAAGCCCCTGACGCACCAAAGAAGGCAGCCCACCGCCGAATATCTGCTCCATTACGGACGGCATGCAGCGCACGTATCTGAACTTGAGCGGTACACAGCCCGCGCGCTTCAGTGCCCAGAGCAGTATCACAAAGCTCACGAGCTGGCTGAGCGCGGTAGCCGCCGCAGCGCCCGCGACACCCATGTCAAGGGTGAAAATGAACAGCGGGTCGAGCGCAACATTGAGCACCGCGCCCGAGGTGATGCCGATCATGGCAAAGTTCGCGTTGCCCTGGAGACGGAGCTGGTTATTGAGCACGAGCGCCGCCGTCATATACGGCGCGGCGAAAAGTATATAGCGCATATACTCCTTGGCGTAGGGCAGTATCGTCGCTGTCGAGCCGAGGAGCAGGGAGAGCGGTTCAAGGAACAGCTGACCGAGGATGCATATTATAAGCCCCGCGCCTATGGCGCCTGCAAAGCCGCAGACGGCCAGTGTTTCCGCGTCTTCAACGTCTCCCGCGCCGAGGTGCCGGGAGATGGAGTTGCCGGAGCCGTGGCCGAAGAAAAAGCCCGTAGCCTGAATAATTGCCATCAGCGGTAGCGCGACGCCCACTGCACCCGTCGCGGCATTGGAGCCGAGCTTGCCAACAAAGTAGGTATCGGCCATATTGTATAACGCCGTTATGAGCATGCTTATTATCGTCGGCACGGCCATGCGGCAAATAAGCCCCTCGACAGGGGCCGTGAGCATCATCTTCTGTTTTTCCGTCTGCGTCATCTGTGCGTACTCTTTCTATTCTTTATATATAAATATTCTAGCACAGAACCATATGCCCGCGCAAGCAAAAGACTTTTTGACACCGGAGCACGGCAGTGATATTATTAAGTCAATCTTATATAAAAGAGGAAGGGATAGCAAATGGGTATTCTTTCGCTGCTCAACAGCGCTCCGATGTATGCCATCTGCGGCGGGATAATCGCTTTTGTCGCCGCTGTGTGCATCGTGTTCATGGTCCGCGCCTACCGCGCCGGTATCGCTATGGGGATGGATCCGGTGAAGCTCAAGCGCGCGATCACTTCCAGCGCCACGTTCTCTGTCCTGCCGAGCGTCGGCATTCTTCTGGGCGTCATCGCGCTCTCCGGAAGCCTTGGCACACCGTGGCCGTGGCTGCGCCTGTCCGTCATCGGCGCGCTGCATTATGAGACTCAGGTCGCGCAGGCGGCGGCTGAAGCCGTCGGCATGGGCGGGCTATCCGCGGCGGACATGACCGCGCAGGCCTTTTCCACCATTGCGCTTCTGATGAGCGTGTGCATCATGTGGGGCATGGTACTGTCGGTATTCTTCAACAAACGCTATCTCGGCCGCCTCGGCAGCGGCAAAAAGACCGGCAACGGCGGCGCGGGCTTCGGCGATATCGCCATGACCGCGATGTTCATTGGCCTTGTCTCGGCGTACATAGGCAGCTATATCGGCACCATCGTATCTGGCAACGGCCTGTTTACGTTTACCGGCAGCGTTATGCCGCTTATCGTCGCCGTCGTCTCGGGCGCTGTGATGGCGCTTTTCGTCTACCTTGCGGAAAAGAAAAAGCAGGGCTGGGTCGACAGCTTCTCCGTTGCCGGCAGTATGCTCATCGGCATGGCGGCTGCCGTGCTTATAAAGCTCTGAGGAGGTGCCGATATGGATAAAAATTACTTTGAGCGCTACAATTCGCGCACGCATACCATCGGGCGCGTGAGCTCCGTTATCGTTCTCATAATGCTTGTCGGTGCGCCGTTTCTCATCGGCGCATACCTCGGCGCGATGCCTGACCTCGGCGCTGCAGCCAAGGCGTTTATCTCCGTCGGCCTCGTGTGGACGGTGAGCAGCGTTGTGGAATTTCTCGTCTACACGCCAATGCTCGGTGCGGGCGGCGGCTACCTTGCGTTCATCACAGGCAACCTGATTAATATGAAGATACCCTGCGCTGTCAACGCGCGCGATATCGTCGGCGCGAAGACCGGCACACCTGAAAATGAGATCATCTCCACGCTTTCAATCGCGACCTCCTCGCTCGTGACGATAGTCGTGCTCGCGCTCGGCGTGCTGCTGCTCGTGCCGCTGCAGCCGGTGCTCCAGAGCCCGGCGCTGCAGCCCGCGTTTGAAAACGTCGTCCCCGCGCTCTTCGGCGCGATGGCGTATAAATATTTCCGCGGCAATATGAAGATCGCCGCAGCGCCGCTGTTTATCATGAGCATGCTGTTCGTGTTCGTCCCGTCGCTCACCGCGTCGACGAGCTTCATGATAATCCCGTCCGGTGCGATGGCCATCGGCATCGCGTACATGATGTATAAGAGAGGAGCGAAGGCATGAAATATCTTCTGCTGATCCCGGCGCTGCTGGTGCTGCTTTTACTCATTGCCCTTGTGCGCACGCTGCTCATGCCGAATAAGCGCTCTGACTACGCCGCCCCGGAGGCGGACGCCAAGGCGATGCTCCTCGCGCAGAAGCTCTCGAAGATGATCCAATACGACACGACATCGCACGCGAATGTCCACGAGGAAGAGAAGTTCCTCGGCTTTCATAAGGTGCTCGAAGAGCTGTTCCCGCTGGTGCATGAAAAGCTCGAACGCACCGTTATTGACGGAAACCTCCTGTATTACTGGAAAGGCAGGAGCAGCGAAAAGCCCATCCTCCTTATGAGCCATCAAGACGTCGTCCCCGCCGAGGGCGAATGGCTGCACGAGCCGTTCTCCGGTGACATTGCCGACGGCAAGGTCTGGGGGCGCGGCGCATCCGACACCAAGTGCTCGGTCATGGCTTTCTTCGAGGCGGTCGAAGAGCTGCTGCGCGAGGGCTATACCCCAGATTGCGACGTGTACCTTGCCTCCTCCTGCACCGAGGAGTGGGCGGGCGACGGCGCGCCGAAGATCGTCGAGGAACTCAAGCGCCGCGGCGTTGAACTCTTCATAGTCTGCGACGAGGGCGGCGGCATAATCTCCGAGCCAATCGGCGGCATAAAGGGAAACTTCGCCATGGTCGGCGTGTTCGAGAAAGGCAAGGCCGATGTGAAGTTCACCGCGCGCTCCACCGGCGGCCATGCCAGTGCCCCGGCAAAGAACACGCCTATCGCGCGCCTTGCGGCGTTCGTGAACGAGGTCGAGACGCACACGCCCTTTAAGAGAAAGTTCCTGCCCGAGGTGAGTGCGATGTTTGCGCGCCTTGCGCCCTACGCTCCGTTCGGCCTCAAGCTCGTCATGGGAAATCTCTGGCTGTTTGCCCCGATAATGAAGCCTGTCCTCGGTAAGATAAGCGCGCAGGCCGGCGCGATGCTCCAGACGACTATTGCCTTTACCATGCAGTCAGGTTCCAATGCATATAACGTCCTCCCGCAGGAGGCGACGCTCGGCGCAAACATGCGCTTCAACCCGCATCAGGGTGAAAAGGAGAGCCTTGAAATCATCAGAGCCCTTGCCGCAAAGCACGGCCTTGAGACGGAGATTGTCCACTCCAACGACTACACCGAACCTGTCGACATAAACGGCGAAGCCTTCAAGCTCGTCGTAAAGGTCATCGGCGAGACCTTCCCCGGCCTGCCCGTCAGTCCTTATGTCATGACCGGCGCGACCGACGCGCAGTTCTATCAGCCGATATGCCCGAGCTGCATCCGCTTTGCCCCCGTCATCTATGGACCCGAGCAGATGAAAGGCATGCACGGACTGAACGAGAACATAGAATACAACTGCCTGCCCGGCGCGGTGAGCTTCTATCAGAACCTCATCAAAGCGCAGAAGCGCTAGCCAAAAGCGCGGCACATCTTTTTTGATGTGCCGCGCTTTCTTTGACAGACTGAAAAGGTGCATATCGCTTTGCGGCGATATGCACCTTTTTTGATTATTCGATTACGCGGTAATTGCCCTTGCGGGAATTACATCTCCTTGATCGCGGCCTGTGCTGCTGCGAGGCGGGCGATGGGAACGCGGAACGGGCTGCAGGACACGTAGTCCAGGCCAACCTTGTGGCAGAACTCGACGGAGCTGGGGTCGCCGCCGTGCTCGCCGCAGATGCCGAGGTGGATCTCCGGGCGGGTCTCACGGCCGAGCTTTGCAGCCATGGCAACCAGCTTGCCTACGCCGACCTGGTCGAGACGTGCGAACGGATCGCTCTCGTAGATCTTCTTGTCGTAGTAGGAGCCGAGGAACTTGCCGGCGTCGTCACGGCTGAAGCCGAAGGTCATCTGGGTCAGGTCGTTGGTGCCGAAGGAGAAGAACTCTGCCTCCTTTGCGATCTCGTCGGCGGTGAGTGCCGCTCTGGGGATCTCGATCATGGTACCGACGAGGTACTTCATATCAAGGCCGCTTGCAGCGATCAGCTCGTCGGCATTCTTGACGACGACATCCTTGACGTACTTGAGTTCCTTGACCTCGCCTACCAGCGGGATCATGATCTCGGGAACCATCTTCCATTCGGGGTGACGGTTCTGAACGTTTATTGCAGCTCTGATGACTGCGCGGGTCTGCATTGCGGCGATCTCGGGATAGGTGACAGCCAGACGGCAGCCGCGGTGACCCATCATGGGGTTGAACTCATGCAGGGAGGCGATGAGCGCCTTGATAGCCTCGACGGTCTTGCCCTGCGCCTTTGCCAGAGCCTCGATATCGGCTTCCTCGGTGGGAACGAACTCGTGGAGGGGAGGATCGAGGAAGCGGATGGTTACCG
>CAVFGM010000034.1:0-5138 GCA_963621955.1 Bacteroidaceae bacterium | reverse complement strand
ATCCGCGGCAGCTTTTTACGCTTTATTCCTTTGCTTCCTCAGCGGTTGCCTCAGGTGCGGCTGCGCCCTTCTTTTTATTCTTAGCTTCGACGATCCTCGAAACGGCGAGGTAAACTATCATCAAGCCGAATATTACGCAAATAACTACTCCAGCAGGTGCCATTACTTCCACTCCTTTACAATAAATTTATACAAGAGACGCTTTTCTTAACGTTTCCTTAACGCGAAGTATAGCAGAACCTATCCGTAATTGCAAGAGCTTTGCCGAAGAAAATTGAGAAATATCAAAGTTTTCCGGATTCTGGCAAAAAAACACGGGCGCCATTTTTCGATGGCGTCCGTGTTAAGATTCTTAACTAAAACTTAACGGGCCGGGGCGGGGTCAAGCTGTGGTCACTGATTCATCTGTGCGCGAGTATGGAGTGCGCTTCGATGAGTCCGTCGCACAGAGCGCGGATGTCCTCCTCGGTGTTATAGCGGCACAGGCCGATGCGTATTGCCCCGTCGATAACGCGGGAATCAAGCCCGATGGCTTCGAGCACATGGCTGCGCGCGCCTTTCTTGCAGGCGGAGCTGCGGGAAACATAGACCCCGCGCGCTTCAAGGAAGTTCATCAGAACTTCACTGCGCCAGCCGGGGAGAGAAATGCTGAGAATGTGCGGCGCTGCGCCGTTGATGACCTGAAGCTCGGGTATCGCGGGAGTGAGCGTGTCTATGGTCAGCTGGCGCAAAGCGGCCATCTTTGCGGCATTTTCGGTCAGGTTTTCCTTTGCGATGCGGCAGGCCTCGCCGAAAGCGGCAATCTGCGGCATGGCTTCGGTACCGGCGCGCCGCCCGTCCTCCTGACTGCCGCCCATTATGTACGGCTTGAGACGGAGACCGGAGCGGACGTAAAGCGCACCGATGCCTTTGGGCGCATGGATCTTGTGTCCGCTGACGCTTATCATGTCCGCACCGAGGGATTTGGGAGTAAACGGTATCTTCATAAAGGCCTGCACGGCGTCGGTATGCAGCAGAGCCTGAGAGCCTGAGGACTTCAAAAGCTTGGAAACTGAAGAAATATCGTTTATTGCACCGGTTTCGTTATTGACCAGCATCAGAGAAACGAGTATAGTATCAGGGCGGAGTGCATTTTTCACGGCTTCGACAGGGATAGACCCGGTGCTGTCAGGCTTGAGATAGGTCACGTCATAGCCGCGGCGCTCGAGCTCCTCTGCGCTTTTGCGTATCGCGTCATGCTCGACGGCGGATGTGATTATATGATTGCCTTTACGCCGCATCGCTTCGGCACCGCTGAGGAGCGCCCAGTTATCGCTCTCAGAGCCGCAGGAAGTGAAGATGAGCTCCGCAGGTGTGCAGCCCATGGCGGAAGCAACGAGCTTTCGGGAAGAATCGAGCAGCTGCTTTGCCTCCCTGCCCTTGGTGTGGGTGGAGCTCGGGTTGCCGTAGACCTCCGTCATTGCTTTAAGCGCGGCCTGCGCGGCTTCCGGACAGACGCGCGTAGTGGCTGAATTATCAAGATAGTGTTCCATAGCTATACTCCAATATCACAGAATAGGAGAAAACGATGAAATATATTATATCCACTCTCGGCTGTAAGGTCAACCAGTATGAGACTCAGGCGATGGAAAGTTTTTTGCAGGAGCATGGGCATGAGCCCGCCGTACCCGGCGAGCTTGCCGACGCCGTGATAATAAACACCTGCGCCGTGACCGCCGAGAGCGGGCGCAAATCCCGCCAGGTGATACGCCGCCTCAAGGAGGAGAACCCCGGAGCCATAGTCGCGGTATGCGGGTGCTATTCGCAGATAGAGCCCGAGGAGGTCGCGCAGCTCGGCGCGGACGTTATCTTCGGTGCGGCGGACAGGGGAAAGCTCGTCGAGGCGGTGGAGAAAGCCCACGGCACCGGCGAGGGCAGCCGCGATATCGACGAGCCTTTCAAGCGCCGCGAGTTCGAGGTGCTGCCGGCGGGAGCCGTTGCGGGCAGGACGCGCGCAATGCTGAAGATACAGGACGGGTGCGTGAACTTCTGCACCTACTGCATCATCCCATACACCCGCGGCCGCCTGCGCAGCCTGCCGCTGGACGAGGCCGCCGCGGAGACGGCGAAGCTCGACAGAGAGGGCTACAGGGAAATCGTGCTGACAGGGATAGAGGTCGCGTCCTACGGCGTAGACCTGCCGGGAAAGCCGGGGCTTGCGGACGTGATAGAGACGGTCGCCGAGGCGGCGCCCCATATGCGCATACGCCTGAGCTCCCTTGAGCCGACGGTAATAACCGAGGACTTCTGCCGCCGCCTTGCCGCGACGGGGAAGATATGCAGGCATTTTCATCTGTCGCTCCAGTCCGGCTGCGACAGGACGCTTAAGGCCATGAACCGCAAGTATGACACCGCGCGCTTCTTCCGCGCGACGGAGCTGCTGCGGGAGTACTTCCCCGGCTGCGCGCTGACCTGTGACCTGATAGTCGGTTTTCCCGGGGAAACGGACGAGGATCACGCGCAGACGCTTGAGTTCATAGAAAAGTGCGCGTTCTCGGCTATGCACATCTTCCCGTACTCCCGCCGCCCCGGAACACCGGCGGACAAGATGGAGGGTCAATTGAGCAACGCCGTCAAGGCCAAGCGCGCGCACGAGGCGCAGCGCATCGCCGACAAGATGCACCGCGAATTCATGGAAAGCAGCCTCGGGCAGACGCTGCCGGTGCTTTTCGAGACAGCGGAGGGCGACGGCTTCAGCGGCCACAGCGACACCTATCTGCGCGTGGAAGCGCCGGGAGAGAAGCTGCGCGGCAGCATAAAGCAGGTGCGCATAACCGGCGTGGACGGCGAGCTGCTGACCGGGGAAATAATAGGTTAAGGCAGAGATAAAGTAACAAATTGCCGGGGCGCGACGGTCGAAGAATTGGGGATATCCTCGATTGACAGCCGCGGGGCAAAACGTTAGAATGACCTTACATACATTGACTGCGCAAAGGGTGATCAAATTGGAAAGAGAACAGGTATATAATTTCGCGGCGGGGCCGTCGGTCATGCCGGAGCCCGCGCTCAGGACGGCGGCGGCGGAGCTGCTGAACTATCACGGCAGCGGAATGTCCGTGATGGAGATGAGCCACCGCAGCGCGCTGTTTCAGGAGATACACGACGGCGCAAAGGCAAAGCTCAAGGCGCTGATGGAGGTGCCCGACACACACGAGATACTGCTATTGCAGGGCGGAGCGACGGCGCAGTTTGCCGCGATACCGATGAACCTCATCGAGGGCGGCACGGCGGATTACGCCGTGACCGGCAACTTCTCGAACAAGGCTGCAAAGGAAGCGGAGAAGTACGGCAGGGTACACATTGCCGCATCGACCGCCGGGACAGGCTTTGACCGCATACCCGGACAGAGCGAACTGAGCTTCTCCGAGGGGGCAAAGTACTTCTACTACTGCGCGAACAACACCGTCTACGGTACAGAGTGGCAGTACGTCCCGGAGGCTCCCGCGCCGATGGTGTGCGACATGTCCTCGGATATCCTCTCAAGATACGTCGATGTGTCAAAATACGGGCTCATATATGCCGGGGCACAGAAGAACATGGCTCCCGCGGGGCTGACGGTCGTGATAATAGACAAGGCGCTGGCAGGGCGCGAGCTGCCGTACACGCCGCAGATAATGAGCTATAAGACGATGATAGATAACGACTCGCTCCTCAACACACCGCCGTGCTGGTGCATATATATGCTCTCACTGACGCTTGACTGGGTGACGGCGCAGGGCGGCGTCAAGGCGATGGAGGAGCTGAGAAAGGCACGCGCGGGGATCGTCTATGACTTCCTTGACAACAGCAGGCTTTTCAAGGCGCATGCGCAGGCGGATTCACACAGCTATATGAACGTCACTTTTCGCACGGGAGACGACGGGCTCGACGCGGAGTTCATAAAGGGCGCATCCGAAAGAGGGCTGCTGAACCTCAAGGGACACAAGCTTGCAGGCGGTATGCGCGCGTCGCTCTATAATGCGATGCCGGTCGAGGGCGCGAAGGCGCTGGTCGAATACATGAAGGAGTTTGAAGCAGGACACCATGTTTAAGATAAAGACAATGAACACGATCTCCGGGCAAGGCATCGGAGTGCTGGAAAAGCGCGGCTGCGAGGTCGGCGCGGCGGTAGAAAACCCGGATGGGCTGCTGATACGCAGCGCCGATCTGCACAGCTATGAGTTCGGGGAGAATCTGCTCGGCATAGCGAGAGCGGGCGCGGGCTACAACAACATCCCGACGGAAGAGTGCGCCGAGCGCGGCATAGTCGTCTTCAACAGCCCCGGCGCGAACGCAGAGGCCGTCAAGGAGCAGGAGATATGCTCGCTCGTCATGGCCTCGCGCGATATCCTCGGCAGCATCGACTGGGTGCGCTCCATCGCCGACCGCGGCGATGAGATACCCGTGCTGGTGGAAAAGGGCAAATCGACCTTTGCAGGTCCCGAGCTGCTGGGCAAGACCCTCGGCGTGGTCGGCCTCGGCGCGGTAGGTGCGCTGGTCGCGAACGTCGCGCTGGAGCTTGGCATGGAGGTCTACGGCTATGACCCGTTCATGTCGGTAGACGCGGCGTGGCGGCTCTCGCGCGAGGTCATCCGCGCGGAGGGTATCGAGACGATATACGAAAACTGCGACTATATAAGCATCAACGTCCCCTACACGGAGACGACGCACCAGATGTTCAACGCTGCCGCCTTTGCAAAGATGAAGCAGGGTGTGCGCATAGTGAACGAATCGCGTGCAGAGGTCGTGGACGATCTTGCGATGACGGAAGCGCTGAAGAGCGGCAAGGTCGCAAAATACGTGACGGACTTCCCGAACGAGGTGATACTCAAGGCACCGAACGTCATCGCGATGCCGCACCTCGGCGCGTGCACACCGGAGAGCGAGGACCGCTGCGCGGAGATGGCCGCGCAGGAGCTGTACGATTACCTCGCAAACGGCAACATAAAGAACTCCGTGAACCTCCCGGACGCGACGCTCAGCCGCATGGGCGTGTGCCGCCTGTGCGTCATTCACCGCAACGTGCCGCGAATGATCACGCGCATCCTCGACTACATCAGCGACCTGAACATAAACGTCGAGCATATGATAAACAAACCGCGCGGCGAGTACGCATACAC
>CAVFGM010000033.1:4614-8725 GCA_963621955.1 Bacteroidaceae bacterium | reverse complement strand
TGCGGCTATTTTATTATGCAGCAAAGGCGTGGGCACCACGCCGCCCACGCCTCTCTGCTATTTGTTGCTAAGCTCCACCCCAACTATTGACACGGAACCTTCTTATTATCCTACATCAGGGGGGATTTTGTCTACTGTCCTGTTTTACTGGTTCGGTTCACCCTGCAGCGGCCCTATCCGGCCGCGCAGGGGAGCTTTATTTCATGCCGGCCCGCTTTTGTGCAAACGTTTTCATTTTTATTCTGTGTTTCCGTGCAATTCAACGAAAGCTTTTTATATTTTTTACAACACGCATAGCGTGCTCCTATGACTTTCATCATTTTTGGACAATTTTGTTTTTACCTCTTGCGTTGTTTTGATAAAGTATTTATAATTGAAGAAATGAAACGCGTGTTCACGCGCGGCATTATCATGAACATATACGGAGAACATAACTAATATGAAAAAGCTTGTTTTTGGGTCGCTCAATATCGACCGCACATACCGCGTAGATCATTTTGTCAGCAAAGGTGAGACTATGTCCGCCGACAGCATGGAGCTTTTCTGCGGCGGCAAGGGCTTCAATCAGGCCGTGGCAATGGCAAGGGCAGGCAGCAAGGTCTGTTTTGCAGGCGCGGTCGGCAAGGATGGAGACTTTCTGCTCGCTCCGATGCAGGCCGAGGGCATTGACACCAAGCATATCAAGCGCACGCAGGGAGAAAGCGGCCATGCCGTCATTCAGGTCGACCGCAACGGAAGCAACTGCATAATGATCCTCTCTGCGGCAAACGGTGAGATCACCCATGCAGACGTCGATGAGGTGCTCTCCGACTTTGCGCGCGGCGACCTTATCGTTCTCCAGAATGAGATTTCCTCCCTTGACTATATTATTGAAAAAGCCCATGATATCGGGATGCTTGTCGCGCTCAACCCCTCCCCCTTCGACGGGAAGCTCGACGTCTGCGATTTCTCCAAGGTCGATTATCTCATCGTAAACGAGGTCGAAGGCGCGGCTCTGTCTGGAAAGCAAAACTGGCATGATATATCCGAAACTATGCACGCTATGTACCCCGGCGTGAACCTGCTGCTCACCCTTGGTGAAAACGGCAGCGTCTATACCGGCAGCGACGGCACGCAGACAGCGTGCGGGATCATGCGCACCGAAGCTTGCGATACGACCGCCGCAGGCGATACCTTTGCGGGCTATTTTCTCTCCGCCGTCACCGAAGGTGTCTCCGTGCGCGACGCGCTTGAGGCCGCTGCGGTCGCAAGCGGCATCGCCGTTTCACGCCCCGGCGCATTCCCGTCGATCCCATATGCGGAGGAGGTTTCCGCACGCGGCAGGGAGAACCTTTCGGCATTTGCAGAAGCATAAAGCTAGCTTAGGTTGTGATATAAATGGCCAATATCAAGGATGTCGCAAAGCATGCCGGCGTGTCCCCAGCAACCGTTTCGCGGGTGCTCACCAAAAACGTCAAGGTTAAAAAGGAAACCGAGATGGCAGTCCTGCAAAGCATTGCAGAGCTCAACTATTCGCCGAACATTCTCGCCCAGCGGATGCGCCAGCAGCGGACATTTGCCGTCAACGTCATCGTGCCCGACATCGCCAACCCTTTCTTCTGCGAGATACTCCGCGGCATAGAGCTGGTCGCGCATGAGAACGGCTACCAGGTTTACATAATTGATATCAATAACGACGCCTGCGCAGAGCAGAACTATATCTCCGCACTGGCGCAGCGTCAGGTGGACGGGATAATCTCTCTGTCCGCCGCTACCGCGCTGAAAACTATAGAGTCCATGTCGCAGGGCTTTCCCATCGTCATCGCCGTGCAGTACTTTGAGGATTCGACGCTCCCGAATGTCGGGATTGACAATGTTCATGCGTCCAAGGATATCGTGAAGCACCTTATCTCTCTGGGGCACAGGAAGATAGCGTACATCACGACCTCCCCGGAGCTTTCCCTATACAGGGACCGCATGACCGGCTACCTTCAGGCGCTCGTCGAATCCGGCATACCGATAGACATGAACAAGGTCTTCTACGCGGACAGCGCCAGCATGAGCAGCGGCTATAACGAGGCCCTTAAGATCATTGAGGACAAAAGCGTTTCAGCCATCTGCGCCGCGGGCGACTGCCTTGCCATCGGCGCAATAAAGGCAATCAAGGGACAGGGGCTTAGTATCCCCAGGGACCTTTCCATCGTCGGATTTGATGATATTGATTATGCAGAGTTCTGCGATCCGGGGCTTACCACAGTGCAGCAGCCGCGCATAGAGCTGGGAAAACAGTCGATGCTCATGCTGCTCAACCTCATTAACGGCACTCCTGGCCAGACGAAGAAGATCCTTAACCACAAAATCGTCGTCAGGGGCAGCACCGCTGAGCTTATATAAGCGCCGCTCCCTGCGGTTTATGACATAAAACCGCATTCCGGTCACACGTGCCGTACATGTAACGACATAAAGGTATAAAATTGCCGTAAAGAAACAAAATTTTCTCTATTCACTTTTCACAAAATTCGTCCGTGCGCTTTGAGCGTTCGGACGATTTTTTTCTTTCATCTTGACAAAAGCCGAAAATGAAAGTATCCTCTTCATGAAAACGATTTCATAACGCATGGCGCTTATGAAATTCTCCCGTTACAAAAGCACAAACAAATGGAGGTTTTGCCAGACATGAAAAAGATAGTCCAAATTTTTGATCAGGCCGTTGAATGGCTTGAAACGATGCTGAGCACTTGGTCACTTGTGTGCATCACTATTCTTGTTATTGTCCAAGTTATTCTTCGATACTGCTTCAATGAGTCTATTACATGGGGAGAAGAAGTTATCATCACTCTCATCATGACCATGGCGATGTTTGGCGCAGCACGCGGTGTCCGCACTCATGCCCACGTTGATGTCGCCGGTGTCGCAAACGTTTTACCAAAGTGGGGCGCATATATTCTCCGTGCTCTTACGACGCTCATTGCGATTCTCCTCCTCATTGCTACGGTATACGGCAGCTTCTATCTTGCATCTCGTACCAGGGGCGTCACCGCAATGCTCAGATATCCGCAGAAATGGAACTACATGATAATCGGTACCGGCTCTGCTTTCACCGCTTACGAATTTATAAAAATAGCTTGGAAACGCATTAAGGGGGAATACTGATATGTCTCTAACCGCAATAGTTCTTCTGATAGTCGGATCAATTTTCCTGTTTATAGTTCTAGGTGTTCCCGTTTTCGCAGGTCTGGGCGCTGCCGGTGTTATGGGGCTTTTCCTTCTCCAGACCAGACTTACCTCCGCTGCTTCTACCGCATTGATCGCCATTCCGCAGAACATTTTCACCGGCATCGGCTACTTTGCTCTGTTAGCCATCCCGCTTTACATTCTCTCCGGTGAGCTGATGAATGAAGGCGGCATTACCCAGCGCCTTATAAAGTTTGCCGTCATGCTTATCGGCAGAGTCCCCGGCAGCCTTGCACACGCAAACATAATCGCTAGCCTTTTCTTCGGCGGCATCACTGGTTCCGCCCAGGCCGACACCTCCTGCATCGGCGGCATCCTGATCCCCGCCCAGGTTGATGAGGGCTACACTCCCGAATTTTCCGTTGCGGTCACCGCATCCTCCTCTACTCTCGGCCCGATAATCCCTCCCAGCAACATGATGGTCCTCTACGGCGTAACGGTCGGCTGCTCGATAAGCACGCTGTTCATGGCAGGCTTCGTTCCCGGTATCCTCATCGCCATCGCCGAATGCATCGTCGTCATACTGCTCAACCGCACCGAGCATTTCCCCAGACGTGAAGAGAAATACAGCAAGGCCGAGATACGCAGCATCTGCAAAGAAGCTATCATGCCTCTGGTAATGCCCGTCATCATCGTCGGCGGCATCGTCTCCGGTATCGTCACTCCGACAGAGGCCGGCGCACTTGCTGTTGCTTATGCTCTTATCATCAGCGTTTTTGTCCTGCGTACCGTCAAGCTCAAAACTCTTTGGGACATCCTCGTAAGGACCGCTACCAGCTCCGCCGCGATCTTCATGATCATCGCCTTTGCTAAGGTCGCCAGCTACTCTCTCGCGGCGCTCAACATGACCACTCTCGTCAAGGAGCTGTTCCTCTCCTTCTCGCACAGCCCCTACGTC
>CAVFGM010000033.1:0-4604 GCA_963621955.1 Bacteroidaceae bacterium | reverse complement strand
ACATCCTGCTGCTCATCATGGGTATGTTCATGGACGGCGGTGCAAGTGTTCTGCTCCTCGCCCCCATTCTGCACCCGATCGCAGTTTCTCTCGGCATCAATGAGATTCATTTCGGTCTTATCATGGTCCTCAACCTTGTCATCGGTCTCGGCACTCCGCCTCTCGGCCAGTGCACCTATATCGCCTGCAAGATCGCGGATATAGACGTCTGGAAGGGCTTCAAGGCAATGACTCCTTTCCTGATCGCAGAGATCATCATTCTTATGCTCGTCACCTATGTAGAGCCGCTCACTATGTTCGTCCCCCGCATGCTGGGCATGGTCTGAACGGCGATTTAAAGAACATATTCTGGAGGCAAAAATGTACGATAAAAGACTTTTCGGTGTAACTATACCGACCATCACTCCCATGGATCTCAACGGCAGAGTGGACGAGGAGTCCACCGCGAATTTCTGCCGCTACCTGATCCGCTCCGGTGTCGACTGCCTTTACCCCAACGGCACCAACGGTGAGAGCCTTATGCTCACCGCCGAAGAGCGCCGCCGCATCGCTGAGATATGGGCACAGACCAATGACCACAGCATTCCCCTCTTCATCCAGTGCGGCAGCATGACCACCGCGGAGACCGCCGCCCATGCACAGCACGCCGTCGAGATCGGCGCGGACGGCATCGGCGTGATGAGCCCCGCCTTCTTCCCGATGGATGACGAGTCCCTCTACGGATACTACCGCGACGTCGTCTCCGGTCTTCCCAAGGATTTCCCCGTCTACGTATACAACATCCCCGGCTGCACCACGAGCGACGTAAAGCCGGCGCTCCTCAAGAGACTGATGACCGACTTCCCCAACATCGTCGGCATCAAGTTCAGCAGCAGCGACCTGATGCGCGTCGAGGACTATCTGCTCCTTAGCACCAAGCCCTCCCTGCTTATCGGCTGCGACAGCCTGTTCCTCCAGTGCCTTGCCACCGGCGGCGTCGGCACCGTGACCGGCCCCGGCAGCATTTTCTGCGAGAGATTTGCCAGACTGTATAAGCAGTTCCGCGAGGGCGACCTCGCAGGCGCGGCGGAGACCCAGCGCCTCATCGTAGAGACTGACCGGCAGCTCGCCGGAATGCCCGGCATCCCCGTGCTCAAGGCTCTGCTGAAGATGCGCGGAGTTATCAGGACCGATGTCTGCCGTGCTCCGCTGCGTCCGCTCACCAAGGAAGAATACGCACGCGTTGAAAAGGCATTTGAAGACTACATGGTTTCGGAGGGTATCAATGGATAAAAAGCTTCGCGTCGGCGTGATAGGCGTCGGATATGTATCAAAGAACAATTATCTCCCCGTCCTTGCCCAGACCGACGACATTGAATTTGTCGGCATCATGGCGCGGAATTACGAAAACGCGATCCACGCGCAGAAGTGCTTCGGCGCACAGCACGCCGTCGACACCATCGAAAAATTCGTCGACCTCGGCCTTGACTGCGCCTTTGTCCTCACTCCCAAGGCCGTCCACGCAGAGCAGGTCTCTTTCCTGCTCAATCAGGGTCTAGATGTTTACTGCGAAAAGCCCATGGCGACCACGCTGCGCGATGCGGCAATGGTAGCGGAGCTTGCCGAGAAGTCCGGTAAAAAGCTCATGATCGGCTTTAACCGCCGCTACGCCCCCGTCGTCCAGCAGGCCAAGGCAGCGCTCAACGGCGGAGTCCCCGACGTCATCATTGCCCAGAAAAACCGTCCCGCCACCGAGTATCATGCGACGCTCGAAAACGCCGTACATATGGTCGACCTCATGCGCTATTTCTGCGGTGAGGCTGCCGAGGTCAATGCAATTTCAAAGTACGACGACCCGGATTACGAGACCTTCACCACCGCACAGATACGCTTTGAGAGCGGCTCCTCCGGTATCCTGATCGCCGACCGCAGCGCCGGCCAGTGGGAAGAAAACCTTGAAATGCACGGCGGCAACCGCACCATCAAGATCACCATGCCCGAGAGCCTGACCGTTGTCGACAACGAGCAGAGCCACACCACGGAGCTTACCCCGCTGGCGATGGGCTGGGCAAAGAGCGAGGACAAGCTCGGCTTCAGCTATGCCATCCGCCACTTCTTCGACTGCATCAGGAACGACACCGTTCCTCTCACTAACCCCGCCGATGCTTACAAGACCCACGAGCTGCTCAACCGTATTCTTGTCAGCGCCGGCCTGCCCGGAATGGAATAAGAAAGGACACCGTATTTACAATGTTTAAGATTTGCGGACATACTATGGGTACGCCCGAGCGTACCGTGACCGAGGCAATAGAAATGTTCGGCAGCATCGGTCTTGAGGGCGCGGAGATCGTCGTCCAGGACGGCTACCACAGTGGTATTCCTTATGATGTCGACGAAGCGGAGCTTCAGCGCATCAAGGACGCCGCCGAAAAGGCCGGTGTTGAGATCGTCTGCCTCACTCCCTATTACTCCCGCTACAATTCCCTTGACGACTCCATCCGTCAGGAAACTATCAATGGGCTTAAAAAGGTCATTGACTACGCGCATTTTCTCGGTGCGAAGCGCATCCGCATTTACGGCGGTGAGTTCCTCGCCGGTGAGAGCGATGAAAACGGAGAGAAGTTCCGCCGTCTCGTCGCCGCGATGCGCGAATGCGGAGACTATGCCGCGCAATATGATATCTGCCTTGTCATTGAAAACCATTTCAATACCATGTGCGTGACCGCGGCCCAGCTCGCTGCGGCGCTCAAGGAGATAGATCACCCCAATGTCGGCGCGCTCTATGACCAGCCGAACCTGATCTTTATGGGCGGCGAGAGCTATGACAAGGCTATCCCCACTCTCAAAGGCTTTATCCGCCACGTCCACGCAAAGGACCTCGTTTTCAAGCAGCAGGAAGTCAAGTTCGCCGCCTCCTGCGTGTCCCACCCCACTGACGATGAACGCAACGTCATCAGCAAGGTCGTCGGCGAGGGCATAACCCCCTGGCCGCAGATACTGAAAATGCTCAGTGATTCTGGCTATGACGGCTGGCTCTCCCTCGAGTATGAGCGCCGCTGGTATCCCGAGCAGCTCCCCGATGCCGCGATAGGCATGAAGAAAAGCGCCGAATATCTGAGAAGCGCAGCCCCCAAGGGCTGACGCTTCCGGATCGGAAATATAAAAATTAAAAAGGAGAAAGAAAATGAAACGTACACTCGCATTGCTGCTCTGCATGGTCATGCTCGTCGGCCTTCTCGCAGGCTGCGGCAGCAGCAACAACACCGCCTCCACCGCCCCCGCTGCGGATGCAGCTCCTGCGGCAGATTCCGCCGCACAGACCGACAGCACCGCCGCCGCACCCGAATACGTGTTCAAGTTCGCCGCAACTTTCCCCGCTCAGGGCGTTCAGGCTGATGGCTACAATTACCTCAAAGAACGTCTTGAGGAGTACTCCAACGGCCGTATCCAGCTCGACATTTACTTTGCAGGCTCCCTCGCCGAAAAGACCGGCTCTCTCGAAGGTCTCCAGCTTGGCACCATCGAAATGACCGAGCTTGCCGCTACCGACCTGAGTGCATACAACCCCATCTGGGATATATACGGTCTGCCCTACTTCTTCGATTACCCCATGCAGGCTGTTGAGATAAGCAACGATCCCGAAGTCGCCGCCATTCTCAATGCCGACGCTGAAGAAAACGGCTTCATGATCCTTGGCTGGACCTCCATCGGCTCCCGCAACGTCTTCAACACCAAGCATGCCATCAACACCATCGATGACATGAAGAACCTCAAGATTCGCGTTATGGCAAGCCAGACCCTCATCAACTGCATGAAGGACCTCGGTGCCAGCCCCATCTCTCTGGCATGGACCGAGTGCTACGCCGGTATGGAGCAGGGCACCATTGATGCAATAGAGAACGCAACTCCTGTTGTTGTCGCAAACGGTTTCCAGGAGCTTGGCGGTTACTATGCTCTTACCCAGCACTTCATCGTTCCCGACCCCATCCTCATGAGCAAGGCTGTCTATGACGCTCTTCCCGCCGATCTGCAGGAAGCTGTTGTAAAGGCCGGTAAGGATACCGAAGAGTACTGGAACACCACTCTGTGGGCTGAGTACGAAGCATCCTCTCTCAACGTCATCAAAGCTGCCGGTGTCGAAGTCACCGAGCCCGATCTCACTGACTTCTTCGCTGTCGGTGAAAAGTCCATCGAGTCTGCTGTTTCAACCTGGAATGATGAGCAGATAGCGCTTTACGATCTGTTCGTCGCAGCAAAGGCCAAGTACCAGAACAGCTGATACATCTGAAAAACAACGCAGTATTCTGATCAACAGTTCTGCGAAGCATTGAACTTAGCGGGACTGCAGCAATGCCGTCTCGCTAAGTTTTTTAAGTAGTTTTTTTAAGGAGATACGATCCCATGCTGCAGGCATTGACCATTGCACAGGTCTCCGACCCTAACGCTCCGTATATGCTGCAGGGGCGTCCCTTTGAGGAAAGTCTCCGCATAGCCGCCCGCTATGATTATAAGGGCGTTGAGATTCAGCTGCGCGCTCCCGAGGATCTTGACCGCGCCTCTTTCTTCTCCGTGTGCGAGCAGACTGGTATCCGTCTTGTCTCCATCGCCACCGGGCAGGCCTGCTG
>CAVFGM010000032.1:0-6258 GCA_963621955.1 Bacteroidaceae bacterium | reverse complement strand
TTTGACAATCAAGGGGCGAGCGGTAAAGCTCGCCCCCTTTAAGATTATGTGTTACTTATGTTTTATGCAATGGTCACGCGGGATTATGCGTGCTCGTTTGCGTACTGGGTCGCCCAGCCGTCAACGAAAGCGGAGACGACAGCGTCCCAATCACCGGTGCCTGCGGTGTACTGGCCGAGAGCGTCAACGACGCCGGCACGCCAGTCATCAACAGCGGGAGTGAAGTTGAATGCCCAAGTCACAACGTACTTGCCCTCAGCGGTGAGGTCGTTGGCATCAGCAAAGAAGACGTTCTCAGGAGTCTTTGCGGACTTGAAGGGGCAGGGACCGAACTGCTCGGCGAGCATGGTGGTGCCTTCGTCGGAGGTGACGACCCACTTCATGAAGTCGAGAGTGGCCTGGATGTCCTCTTCGTCAGCTTCGCAGTTGACTGCCCAGCAGTTCTCGGTGCCGGAGCAGAGGCCAGCGTCGGTCTCGCCCTCAACGCCGCAGTAGATGGGGATCATCTGCAGGTTTGCGGGATCCATGTTGAACTTCTCACCGATGAGGCTTGCATACTCCCAGGAACCGTTCTGGAAGAAGACGGCCTTGCCTTCGCCGAACTCAGCTTCGGAAGCATCGCCGGTGGAGGTGAGCAGGTCAGCGCCGGTGGTAGCGGAATCGGTGGTGTACAGATCCCAGATCATCTTGAAGTTGTCAAGATAGGTGCCCTTGATGGTCTCGGGCTGAGCGGTGATGCCGTCATCGCGGAACTCGTAGTAGAGAGGCATGTTGGCAAGGTGGCCGGAGAATCTCCAGCTGGAGGAGCTGTCAAGACCTGCGGAGGAGAAAGCGTCGAAGCCGAGCTCGCCTGCGCGGGCGTGGATGTCGTCAGCAACAGCCTTGAGGGACTCGAAGTCCTTGATCTCATCGATGCTGTGGCCGGCCTGCTCAAGCAGAGCCTTGTTGACTATGATGCCGTAGCACTCGTAGCAGTAGCCGATGGAGTAGGTGAAGCCATCGTCGCCGACCTGGTCGAAGGCGTGGGTGGTCATCTCGTTGTAAACATCGGTGCCGGTGAGGTCAAGGCAGTACTCGCCCCAGGTCGCGACAGCGCCGGGGTTGCCGACCTGGAACATGGTGGGAGCTTCGCTCTTGTCCATTTCGCTGGTGAGAGTCTGCTCGTAGGTGCCGGCGGCAGCAGTGACGACGGTCACGGGAACGCCGGTCTGCTTGGTGTAGGTCTCTGCGAGAGCCTGCCAAGCTTCATCGGCTTCGGGCTTGAAGTTGAGGTAGTAGACGGAACCGGCTGCTGCGGGCTCTTCGGCGGGGGCTTCGGTAGCGGTGTCAGCAGCGGGGGTGGTTGTGGCGGTATTGCTTTCGCCGCATGCGCACAGGGCGAAAACCATGACCAGACACAGAACCAGAGCTATGATCTTTTTCATTGTTGCTTACTCCTTTTTAAGATTTTTGAATTACCCTCATAAGAGGTTGTATCTTCGGCTCCGTTGGGAGCGGAAAATCAAAGCTGTTTCACGGAAGCGCCGGGGCGTATCTTCGCCTCAAGGCGCACGTGGCGGTTCGCGCCGCCGTTGTCGAGAATGTCCAGCAGGATGCGTACGCTCTCGCGCCCCATCTCCTCGGCGGGCTGCACGAGGGTCGTCAGCGTCGGGCTCACATATTCCGAGACGGTCAGGCCGTCTATCGCAATGACGGAGCAGTCGTCCGGCACGCAGCGTCCATGCTCTTCAAGCGCCTTCATCGCGGCGATCGCCATCGTGTCCGACAGCGTAAACACGGCGGAGAAGTCCGCGCCGCTGTCTATAAGGCGGCACATACCGGCGTAGCTCTCCGGCATTTCAAAGCAGCCGCCTGTCTCGGCGACGAGCGCGCTGTCAAAGGCGATGCCGTTATCGCGCAGAGCGGCGCAGTAGCCGTTGTAGCGCAGCTCGCTGACGGAGCGGTCGCTGCAGCTCGGCAGCAGGACGGCGATGCGGCGGTGCCCGAGTTTAATGAGCGACTCGACCGCATGATAGGCCGTTTTATGGTCATCCACCGTGACGGAGGAGAAATCCTCCTCGCGGAGAGTTCCGAAGCAATTGGAATAGGAGCAGCAGACATAGGGCACGCCGATGAGCGAAAGCTCAGCCGGGGTATAGTCATAGCGCCCGCCGAGGAAGAGCAGGGCGCGCAGCTTCTTCTCACGCTCGAGGATCGCGCCGGCCTTTATCTCGTCCGCGTCCGAATCGATGAAGCGCAGCACCATGTTGTATCCGCTCCTGTCGATCTCGCTGCTGACGGTCTTGAGCATATCGGAAAAGAAGAGGTTGCCCATGCCGCGCACGACGACACCTATCGCATCCGACTGGCGGCTGACAAGGTCACGCGCGCTGTTGTTGGGGATGTAGCTCTCGGCCTCGACGACGGCGAGCACCCTGCGGCGCACGGACTCGCTCACGTCAGGCCGGTTGTTGAGCACGCGCGAGACGGTGCTCACGCTGACCCCGCACTGCTTTGCAATGTCCTTGATCGTCATGGTACGACAGCTCCTGACCCTGTTTGCTAAAACGTTTCCGGTATCGTTCCCGGTAACGTTACCAATCCTCTTTGATATCATAATAGCAAGCATTACCGGCAAAGTCAACCGAACAAATGCGGATAGAAAAAACTTTGGAGCATTAAACAATTTGTGATTAAATTTTTGGCGATTTTAACAACAACCGAAAGCGGTTCCAAGGCTTCGGGAAACGGCGAATAGGCAAAATCTATAAAATCCCGGACGGTGAAAACCGTCCGGGATTTATCAGCAAAACTTTATTTCAGATCCCTGTTCCTGAACAGATAACCGATGAACATTATCACCGCAAAGATGATCAGGTACCAGAGGTTTGCAAGCCCGTGGCCGACGATGCAGGCGTACACCATGAACAGCGAGCCGATTATCGCGAGCGCGGGGATGACGAAGCGGCGCATGACCGTCTCATCGGTGGCCTTACGCATCCACTGGATGAAGATGGGCAGATACATCGCATAAATGGTGATGATCGGCAGCTCCGAGGAGTCGAACAGGAAAGGCACGCTCTCAAGCGCGGTGCCCTCGAATGCGACGGCTCCGCTCCATGTCCCTGCGAGGTTTGACAGATAGAAGTACGTACCCCATACCGCGCAGAACAGCAGGCCGATAATGGCGGAGTTCGTCGGCATGTTGGAGACCTTGTCTATCTGCCTGAAAAGCTCGGGCTTCGGCCCCTCATCGCGCGCGGCGAGCGAGTACATGCCGCGGCAGCAGCCGAGCATCAGGCCGTTCATCGTGCCGATGCAGGAGATGGCGATGAAGAGATTAAGGATATTGCCGAGCACGCCGCCGAAGATGTTCGTGAAAGCGGTAGTCGCGCCGTCGTTCATCAGCACGTCGACGGACGCGCCGCCTGCAACGCCGACATAGTAGGAGATATAGGTGACGATGATGATTATCCCGCCGATTATCAGCGCCTTGGGCAGGTTGCGCTTCGCGTCCTTGAGCTCGGCGTTGATGGAGGTCGCGATTATCCAGCCCTCATAGGCAAAGGACGTTGCACAGACGGCGGCCAGCAGCGGCGCACCGACGTTTCCGGAGACCGCGCCGGTCGCAAAGTTGCTCTGGAGCATATGCGCTGGGCTTACAAGGCCGACGATGACACCGACCACTGCCATCAGGAACAGCGGGATGAGCTTTATAACGGTGGTCGAGGTCTGGAGCTTGCCTGCGAGCTTGGGGGAGAGCGCGTTCACGACGTATGCGCATACGAGGTAGAACAGCATCAGCGCAAGGCACTCAGGCCCGATGATGCAGCCGCCCTCGGCCGCCGGGATTATCAGCGGGAAATCCGGCCGGCAGGAGGTGATGAACACGAGTGTGTAGCGCGCGGAGAGCCACGAGAGCACAGAGGTGAGCGTGGGGTAATAGGTCGTCGTCAGGAACCAGCCGATGTAATACCCGTACTTTTTGCCGACCGTGGCCTCGGCATAGTCGACGATGCCGTTGACCTTTTCGTAGCGCTGCGCCATGGCGGCAAAGGCTAGGATGCAGATTATCATTATCGTGCCGCCGATGATCCACGCGAGGATGCCGAGCGGCATGTTGCCCTCGGTCTTCTGGAGAACGGTCTGCGCCTTGAAGAACACGCCGGAGCCGATGACTATGCCGACGACCATGCATATCGCGGTGAACAGGCCAAACTTTTTCTCAAGCTTAGTTTCCATATGCTTGCTCCTTTTCAGCTTTATGTCGGAACATAATATGAAACCACTATACCATGTATGGCCTAAAAGTCAAGCTCACCTAACAAATATTAAGTATTAAATATAGTAATGAATCGCATACCAAAACGGCATCACGTACCAAGAAACTCTGCGAGCTCCGGGACGGACTTGAAGTACCAGCGGCAGTTGGCACGCATGAAGTCCTCGATGGACTTTATGTCGTTTGCCCAGCCGACGGCGGCGAAATCGACCCCGCAGCGCAGAGCCATGTCATAGCCGGGCTTGAGGTCGTCTATCATCAGCAGGTCGCCCGCGGAAAGGCCGAAGCGCTCCATTATATCCTCGAGCGGGAACGGCGCGGGCTTGCGCTGCTCAGGCGGATAGTCCCAGCCGTAGACGGCGTCGGGCTCGGGCAGGGAGTTTGCCTTATAGTCGCGCCGTATGTTGTGCTCAAGCGAATGCGACACGACGCATATAAGCCCGCCCTCGGCCTTCTGGCGCTCCATTATCTCACGTATGCCGGGGTAGGCGAGCGGGATGTGGTTTTCCACGTAGGCGCGCCAGTATTCAAGCTCGTCCTGCAGCGCGGCATCGTCCATGCCGTATTCCTCGCGGCACATCTCAACAAAGCCGGGGGCAAAGTTCTTCTTGAAGTAATCCTCAAGCGAGCATGTGCGCCCGGGATAGCGCGAGTTGAGGTATTCCTGAAAGCAGGGGTGGTGTATCGTCGCGGTGCTGTTCACGACGGTGTCGT
Source organism: Bacteroidaceae bacterium (assembly GCA_963621955.1). Lineage (GTDB taxonomy): Bacteria > Bacillota > Clostridia > Oscillospirales > Oscillospiraceae > Limivicinus. The sequence goes on along the minus strand of CAVFGM010000032.1, from coordinate 1,283 downwards.
CGTGGTCGAAAACAAGGCATTTGTATTTCATGTGTGACCTCTCGTATTTGAGTTTTGCCCTATTCTACCATGACCGGGCCGGTTTGAATAGAGCAAAAACGAAATCCGCCGGTCAGCGCCTTGCGCCATACGCGCGTTTGATGTATATTATCAGAAAAACCACATCAGGAGCGGCCTATGCTTATAATGAAGCCCTGCCCGGGAATACGGGTGCAGAAAATATATATCCCCGCCGGTGCCCGGCGCGTCCCGGCGCTGGTGCTGTCACCGGAGGAGCTTCCCGCCCCGGCGGCGGGAGTGCTGTGGATCCATGGCGGCGGATACATTTCCGGCATGAAGGAGATGGTATATATCTCCCGCGCGGTCGAGCTGGTGAAGAGCTTCGGCGCGGTCGTCGTCTCCCCCGGCTACCGGCTCGCGCCGTTTTCGCCGTACCCCGCGGCGATAGATGACTGCTATGCGGCACTGCTTTATATGAAAGAGCACGCATCGGAGCTCGGGATGCGCGAAGATCAGCTTATGGTCGGCGGCGAGAGCGCCGGCGGCGGGCTGTGCGCTGCTGTCTGCATCAGGGCGCGGGACAGCGGAGATGTGAACGTCGCCTTTCAGATGCCGCTCTATCCTATGCTTGATGACCGGGACACCGAGACCTCGCGCGATAACCACGGGCGCGTGTGGAACACGTGGAAGAACCACTTCGGATGGCGCTGCTATCTGCGCGGCGCTGACCGGAAGACGCTGCCGCCCTACGCCGCGCCTGCCCGCGTTGAGAACATGGAGGGGCTGCCCCCGGCGTATACGTTTGTCAGCACCGGCGAGCCGTTCTATGCCGAGACGCTGGAATATATCCGCCGGCTCAGGGACTGCGGAATACCCGCGAGCGCGGACGTTTACGACACGGACATGCACGCCTTTGACATGATGCGCCCAAAGGACGCGCTCAGCATCGAGGCCGCGCGCCGCTTCAACGAAAGCTTCGCTTACGCCCAGGCGCACTATTTCGCCGCGCAGGCATAAAAAATCACAGGCTTACAGCCTGTGATTTTTTGATATTCACCTTATTTATCCAGCCATGCGCAGGCCGCGAGCGCCGCGACGGAGCCGTCGGACATGGCGGTCGTGAGCTGGCGGACGGACTTTGCGCGGCAGTCGCCCGCGACGAACACGCCGGGGCAGACGGTCAGGCAGTCCTCGCCCGAGGCGGCATAGCCGCCCTTGTCGAGGGCGATGAGCCCGCTGAAAATTTCGGTATCGGGTGCGCGCCCGATGGAGACAAAGAGCCC
>CAVFGM010000031.1:0-2101 GCA_963621955.1 Bacteroidaceae bacterium | reverse complement strand
GAGTTCGTCGCGGAGATCAAGCTGCGCAACATAAACCGCGAGTACATCCTCAAGCGCACCTCCGAGACGGAGGAATTAGAGCGCGACATTGAGGAGCTGGAATCGATAGTCAACAACCGCCGCAAGCTCAAGGCGATAATCATAGACGAGCTCAAGGCGATATCCAAGAAGTACGGCACGCCGAGGAAAACCGGCATAGTCTACGCATCCGAGATCGAGGAGCCGGATGAGGACGAGCAGGTCGAGGACTACGCCGTGACGCTCTTCCTCTCGCGCGAGGGCTACTTCAAGAAGATAACCGCGCAGTCGCTGCGCATGAGCGGCGAGCAGAAGTACAAGGACGGCGACGGGCTGGCAGTGAGCTTCGAGGCCACGAACCGCTCGGAGCTGCTGTTTCTCACCGATAAGCAGCAGATGTACAAGGCGCGCGTGTCCGACTTTGAGGACGGCAAGGCGTCCGTGCTCGGCATATATCTGCCGACGCGGCTCAAGATGGACGAGGGCGAGAGCGTCATAGCGATGATAGACCCCGGCGACTACAAGAAGCACCTGCTGCTGATGTTTGAAAACGGCAAGGCCGCGCGCATTGAGCTGTCGGCCTACGAGACGAAGACGAACCGGCGCAAGCTCGTCGGCGCGTGCTCGGACAAGAGCCCGGTAAAGGCCGTGATGCTGATCGGAGAGGAGTTCGACGTTGCCTGCTACTCAAGCGACGGGCGGGCAATGATATTCAACACCGCGCAGCTGCAGCCGAAGACCAGCCGCAGCACGCAGGGCGTGGCGGTGATGAGCCTCAAGGCAAAGCGCGTACTCGAAAAGGCGCTTCCGCTCAAGGACAGCGATATCCAGAACACCGCGCGCTACAGGGTGCGCAGCATCCCGGCGGCGGGCGCGCTCATAAAGGGCGAGGACAGGGCGGAAAAGCAGCTGTCGCTCATGGACGAATAAGATAAGATAAACAGACGAAGGAGAAGCGTATGAGTCTGAACAAGGCCCCGAAGGGTACTCTCGGTCTTGCACTGAAATTCCTCATGATAATTCTCGGCTCGGCGGTATACGCCGTCGGCTTCCAGTTCTTCATGTACCCGAACTCGATAACCTCCGGCGGGATCATCGGTATAGCGATGATAATAAACGAGCTTACGAAGCTGCCTGTCGGTACGATGACGATAATCCTCAACGTCCCGCTCTTTGCTATAGCATGGCGGCACTTCGGTGCGGGCTTTATGTTCAGCTCGTTCATAGGCATGGCGTTAAGCTCCGCCTTTGTCGACCTGTTTGTGCTCTTCGGGATAGTCCTGACGACCGATCCGATGCTCGGCGCGATAATCGGCGGCACGATAAAGGGCGCGGGGCTCGGGATCATCTACTTTGTCGGCGCAACAACAGGCGGAGTCGACATCGTGGCAAAGTTCATGCGGCAGCGCTTCGCGTATATTAACTTCGGGACGCTGATACTGATACTCGACGCGGTGATAATCGTGGCCTACGCGCTGATACTAAACAAATATGAAAGCGCGATGTACTCCATTATCTGCATGTTCGTCACCGGGCGGGTCATTGACCTTGTACTCTACGGCATAGACAATTCGAGCGTGTGCTATATAATCAGCACGAAGAACGACGAGATAAGCCACGAGATAATATCCGGGCATCTGCACCGCGGCGTGACGCTCCTCAACGCGACAGGGGCTTACTCCGGCGAGCGGCACGACGTGATCATGTGCGTCATAAAGCGCCCGCAGATAGCCGAGCTCAAGCGCCTTGTGAAAGGCATAGACGAGCACGCCTTCGTCGTCGTGACGGACGCGAAGAACGTGTTCGGCAACGGCTTTGAAAGCATATCCGAGGTGAAATGAAAATGATGAAGCGCCTTGGCGCGCTGGCGGCGCTGCTGCTGGCAATGGGTCTGCTGTGCGGCTGCGGCCTGCTCAACAATGAATATGTCTCCGTCAAGGACTACTCCCCCTCCGTTCAGGAGGAGAGCAGCGCTGACGGAAAGGTCACGGTGAAGAACTTCTCCGCGCTCAAGCAGGCTCTGCTGAAGATGGCATACGCCGGTAAGACCGAGGGGACGATAGTCTTCGATGCGGCCTATGAC
>CAVFGM010000030.1:8765-20941 GCA_963621955.1 Bacteroidaceae bacterium | reverse complement strand
TGCGCTCCGCCGGCGAGAATATCTCGCCGAGCCAGAAGTCCCACAGGAACGCGAACAGCAGTATACTCAGCACGATTGCCCCAAACACGCCCGTAAGGAAGCTCACGCTCTGCGCGCGGCGGTGCCGCACGGCGTATCGCTCCTTGTCCATCTCGCTCACGGAGCGGATGGGCACGACCGCCGGGTTCTCGAAGTTCTCTTCCTGCTCCTCGTTCTCGGCCTCCTCGGCCTTGAGCTGTGCCTGAGTAAAAGCGTCGAGGTCGGCAAGCAGCTCGTTTGCGGACTGGTAGCGCTCGTCTATCGGCGCGCTCATCGCCTTGAGCGTGATGCGCTCAAGCTCCGGCGGAATGTCCGGGACGAGTTCATGCGGCGGCTCAGGGTCAGCATTCATGTGCTTTACGGCGATCTCGCCTATAGTGTCGCCCTCATAGGGCTTATGCCCCGTGAGCATCTCATACATGACGACGCCCAGAGAATACACATCGCTGCGCGCATCCGGGCATTCGCCGCGCGCCTGTTCAGGCGCGATATAGTGTATCGAGCCTACGGCCTGACCGTTATTTTCGTATATTTCGTTTTCAAGCGCGGCAATGCCGAAGTCCGCGACCTTTACCGTGCCGTCGCGCAGCATCATAACGTTCTGCGGCTTTATATCGCGGTGGATTATCCCGCGCTCATGGGCGTGCGCTATCGCCTTTGCGATCTGCTTTGTGAAATGCAGCACCTCGCGCCACGCAAGCGCGCCGCGCCTGTCCATATACTGCCGCAGCGTGATGCCCTCCACCAGCTCCATGACTATGTATTCCATAGCGTCGCTGTGGCTGACGTCGTACACTGCCACGATATTCGGATGAGACAGCATCGCAACGGCATGCGCCTCGGCGCAGAAGCGGCTCCTGAACTCCTCATCCGCCAGCATGTCCTCGCGCATGATCTTCACCGCAACATTGCGGTTGAGCCTATGGTCGAGCGCCTTATATACGATGGCCATGCCGCCCTCGCCGATGATCTGCAGTATCTCGTACCGGTCGTCAAGCAGTGTGCCTATATATTTATCGTTGTTTTCCATATATTATACTCCACGATATTCCATGGGAAACTTCATCTCATCACCGCGACGACTGTGACATTGTCCCTCGCGCCGCGGATAAGCGCCTTGCTCATCAGCGCCCGGCAGATAAGCTCCGGATTCTGATATTCCTTTGCGTATTCGAGCATCTCAAGATCGGTCACCATATTTGAAAGGCCGTCCGAGCACAGCAGCAGGATATCCCCGGGCTGGAGCGTGAACTCAAAATAGTCCGGCCTGACCTCAGCCTCCGAGCCGAGCGCCCGCGTGATGACATTCTTCTGTGGGTGGAGCTTCGCCTGCTCCTTAGTTATCGCGCCCGCCTCCACAAGCTCCTCGACGAGCGAGTGGTCCCGCGTGATCTGGTATATGCTGTTTGCCCGCTTGGAGATGTGATAGGCGCGGCTGTCGCCGACATTGATAATATACCCATTCCCGCCGGACTTAATCACCCCGCCGACAAGGGTCGTGCCCATGCCGCTGTAGGCCTTGTCAAACAGCGAATATTCATACGCAACGCCGTTTGCCTCGGCGCAGGCATTTGTCAGGGCTTCCTTGTAATTGACGTTTTTGATCGTCCTGGACGTGAGCCGATTATATATATACGAGACGAAAGCCTTGTTCGCGACCGCGCTTGCGATCTCCCCCGCGTTCTCTCCGCCCATGCCGTCGCACAGCGCGGCGATAAGGCAACTGCGCGCGGGGCAGCTCTCAATGATAAAGCAGTCCTGATTGTCTTTCCTGACTTTCCCTTTGTCGGTAAGGCCAAAGCTTTTCATATCGTCCTCATTTTCTCCCGGTGTTCCCGCCGGGGATCACTGCTTTTTCTGCATCTTCCTGCGCAGCTGGCCGCAGGAGGCGTCCACATCCCCGCCGAGCTTGCGCCGGACGGTGACATTCACGCCGTTATCCTCGAGTATCTTTATAAACGCTTTCATGTGCTCAGGTGTCGAGGGCTGGAACTGGCGCTCCTCAACATGGTTGAGCGGGATAAGGTTCACATGCGCGGCAACGGCTCTCGCGTGCTTTGCAAGGAGCCGCGCGTGGTGCTCCGTGTCGTTCACACCGTCTATCATCGCGTATTCAAAGGATATCCGCCGCCCGGTCTTTTCGTAATACCTGCGGCAGGCAGCAATAAGCGCGTCGACCCCACGGCCGCGGTTTGCCGGCATGATCTTCGAGCGCGTCTCATCGTCCGGTGCGTGCAGCGATACAGAAAGCGTCAGCTGCATGTCGCGCTCGGCAAGGTCATCAAAGCGCTCAATCAGCCCGCAGGTGGAAAGCGAGATGTGGCGCATGCCTATGTTTGCGCCGTCCGGTCTGTTCACAAGCTCCAGAAACCGCATGACGTTATCGAAATTATCAAGCGGCTCACCGATGCCCATGAGCACGATGTTTGATATTGTTTTCCCGGAATCGAGCTGTGAAAACAAAACCTCGTCCAGTATCTCGGACGGTTCAAGGTTTCGCTCGAGGCCGCCTATCGTCGAGGCGCAGAATGCGCAGCCCTGACGGCAGCCGACCTGTGACGAGACGCACACGGTGTTGCCGTGCTTATAGCTCATCACAACTGTTTCGACGGCGTTGCCGTCCTTAAGTTCCCATAAATACTTAATTGTTCCATCAATGGCCGAGACCTGCTTGCCGATCACCCTCGGCTCGTACAGCTCATATTCATTTTTTAGCTTTTCGCGCAGGGGCTTTGAGAGATTCGTCATCTTATCAAAGTCGCGCACTCCGCGGCTGAGCCACTGGAACACCTGCTTTGCCCTGAACTTCTGCTCCCCCAGGAGCGCGAAGTCCTGCTCAAGCTCCTCCGGCAGCATCGAAACTATATCTTTTTTCATAATATCACTGCCGCCTTCTCAGCTTTGCGGCAAAGAACCCGTCCGTCCCGTCAACGTTCGGCCAGAAAGTGTACATCCCCTCCGGTGCGCTGACGCCGCAGACCTCGAACGGCTCCGCCGTATATTCCCCGCTTCTTTCAAGAAACGCTTTTACCGTATTTTCGTTTTCCTCCGCCGTCACGGTGCAGGTCGAGTACAGCAGTACGCCGCCCGGGCGCACATATTTGGAAACGTTGTCCAGTATCTCGCTCTGTATCTTCGGAAGCTCCGCAATGCTCTCAGGAGTCTTGGAGCGTATCTCCGGCTTCTTTGCGATAACGCCGAAGCCCGAGCACGGCACATCCGCAATGACAATGTCAAAGCTCTCCGCGAGTTCTGCCTTAAACTCCCTCGCGTCCATCGCGGCTGTCTCTATGATATCTATCCCGAGCCGCTGCGCGCCGTCTCTCACAAGACGCAGCTTCTTCTCATGAATGTCGCAGGAGAGTATACTGCCGCGGTTTTCCATAGCTATCGCCGCGGCAAAGGATTTTCCGCCGGGGCAGGAGCAGGCGTCAAGCACACGCATCCCCGCTTTCGGCGCGGCGATCTCCACCGCCATTCTCGCGGCGCGATCCTGCACGTAGAACAGTCCCTCATCAAAGCCCGGAAGCTCTGTTGCAGAGCCGCCCGTGAGCGTGATGCAGCCATCCGGTTCATCGCAGCGCTCATACTCAAGCTCCGCCCTCGCAAGCGCCCGCGCGTAATCCGCCGCGCTGACCTTAAGGGTGTTCACCTGAATGCTCAGCGGCGCAGGGCTGTTGCAGCAGCGCAGGAACGCTTCCGCAAATTCATAGCCCTTGCGGTCTATAATGTACTGCACCAGCCATTCGGGATGGCTGTATTTTATCGAGAGATAGCCCGCCGTGCCCTCGCCGGGTATAGGCGGCAGCGAGTTTATATTGTCCGCGATCCTGCGCAGCACGGCGTTCACAAGCCCTGCCGCTCTCGCGCAACCCTGGCTTTTGCACAGCGCAACTGCCTCGCTGACCGCGGCTCTGGCCGGTATTCTGTCCAGAAACAGCAGCTGGTATACTCCCATGCGCAGTATGTCGCGCACCTTTGGCTCAAGCTTCGCGCCGCAATAGCAGCCGATATAATAGTCGCAGAGGCTGCTGTTCTGGATAACGCCCAGACACAGCCGTGACGCCAGCGCCGCGTCCCGGCGGCTGAGCTCATATTTTTTTATTCCGGCGTCAATCGACGCGCCCGACCATGCGCCGTCACGGCGGCAGCGCATAAGCGTCTCAAGCGCGGCTTCCCTTGCCCCTGTCTGCATATTCCTTACTCTACCTTGATCTGATGTCCTCTGAGGTAATCCTCAGCGCCCATGCGCTTCTTTCCGGGAGCCTGAAGCTCGGTTATGAGCAGCGTCCCCCCACCGGCGCAGGCGATCTCAAGCCCGCCCTTATCCGTGCTTACCACGGCTCCGGGCGTCTTTTCGGTTTTCCCGTCTGTATACTTCGCAGCAAAAACGCGCACGGTCCTGCCCTCAAGCTCCATCGTAGCCACCGGCCACGGCTGGAGCCCGTATATGTGCTTGAGCACCTCGCGCGGCGTTTTGTTCCAGTCTATCGGGCAGATGCTCTTATCGAGCATCGTGACGTAGCTTGCCTTGCCGTGATCCTGCGGGGTACGCGGCGCAATGCCGGCGTCGATATCGCGCAGGGTCTTCACAAGCAGCTCCGCGCCCATGTCCTTGAGCCTGTCGAACAGCTCGCCGGAAGTCTCGTATTCGCCGATCTCCGTCTCAGCGGTATAGATAATGTCTCCGGTGTCCATCTCACTTGCGAGGTACATCGTCGTTACGCCTGTCACCCTATCGCCGTTGAGCACCGCCCACTGTATCGGGGCCGCTCCCCTGTACTTCGGCAGAAGCGAGCCGTGGACGTTAATCGCGCCGTATTTCGGCACGGCGAGTATATCGTCCGGCAGGATGCGCCCGTAGGCGACGACAACAAGGATATCCGGCTCCAGCGCCTTTATCTGCTCAAGCGCCGTACCGTCGCGCATCTTCACCGGCTGGAACACCGGCAGACCGTTCTCCAGCGCAAGCTCCTTGACCGGCGACGCGCACAGCTCCATGCCGCGACCCTTGGGCTTGTCCGGCTGGGTGAACACGCCGACAACGTCGAATTTTTCATCTATCAGCTTTTTCAGTGAGGCCGACGCGAAATCCGGCGTCCCCATAAAAACAATGCGCATATCTTTAGTATTCTCCGTTGCTCATTTCTTCCTCTGTCAGCATCCGTTCGCATTTCTCGGTGAACAGAATGCCCTCCAGATGGTCTATCTCATGGCAGAAGCAGCGCGCGGTAAGTCCCGTGCCCTCGACCTCGAACCATTCGCCGAAGCGATCCTGCGCCCTGACTTTGACGTTCATCGGGCGCTTCACGAGCCCGTACTCGCCCGGTACGCTCAGGCAGCCCTCGGGGCCGTCCTGCTCACCGGAAGTCTCGATTATCTCGGGGTTGATAAGCTCGATGACGTACTCGTCCTCGCCCTCGGGGACGTTGGTTTCGAGCACGAGCACCGCGCGGCGAAGTATGCCCACCTGCGGCGCTGCAAGGCCGACGCCGTTTGACTCGGCAAGCGTGTCCGCCATATCGTCAAGCAGCTGATGCAGCCGCGCGTTGAAGTCCGTCACCGGGCGGCACTTTTTGTTAAGCGTCGGGTCTCCCTGTGTAAGTATATGTCTGAGTGCCATTCTGTCCTCCAATTGATATATAGCTTACGGTTCACTCTGCGGGATCGTTGTCCGCGTAAACCGAAACATCCGAAAATCTCTTGTCCGTGCAGCATTCGATCACAAGTCCGGAAACGACGCTGCGCAGTCCCGAGAGCTTCTTTCCGTAAATTATGACTCTATAGCGGTACCTGTTGTTCACCTTGACTACCGCCAGCGGAGCCGGGCCGAGCACCACGGCGCTCCCGTCGCGCCCGATGATATTGTCAAGCCTGTCCCGCACATAACGGCAGGCCTGGAAAACGTGCGCCTCGTTCAGCCCAGAGGCTGTCACCGTCAGCATCTCGGAAAACGGCGGCGTGTTCTGGAGCCGGCGCAGCTGGATCTCCGACTCATAGAAGTCCTCATAATCCTGCCGCGAGGCCTGAAGTATCGTCTCGTTCTCCGGTGTGAAGGTCTGGATGATCGCCCGTCCGGGCTTACTGCCTCTCCCGCTTCGGCCGACGACCTGCGTCAGCAGTGAGAAAGTGCGCTCACCCGCGCGGAAGCTTCCGGCGTAAAGGCTCTGGTCGGCGCTTATAACGCCCACAAGGGTGACGTTCTCAAAGTTCAGCCCCTTGGTCACCATCTGCGTGCCGACCATGATTGGGATCTTCTCATTCCTGAACCGCTCGAAAAGCGCCTCATGCGAGCCCGCAGCAGTCACGGTATCGGTATCGAGCCGTATGACCTCCGTATCCGGGAAAAGCTCTTTCAGTTCGGTCTCTATCATCTGCGTGCCCGCGCCGACGTGCTTGAGTTCTCCTCCGCACTCGGGGCAGCAGTCGTCCAGCCATTGCGAATATCCGCAGTAGTGGCACATGAGCCGCCGGTTAGCGCTGTGATAGGTCAGCGAAACGCTGCACCGCGGGCACTTATAGGTATACCCGCATTCTCCGCAGCTTATAAGCTTGTTTGCACCGCGGCGGTTTATGAACAGTATACTCTGCTCGCCGCGGCTGATGTTCTCGCCGAGCTCCTCGCGCAGCTTTTCGCTTATGTCCGTGCCGTTGCCGCGCCGGAGCTCGCGCTTCATGTCGACTATCTCCACCTGCGGCAGCTGCATGTCATTATATCTGCCGCGCAGCGTGAAGAGCGAATAATTCCCCTGCCGCGCCTTATACATGCTCACAATGTCCGGCGTCGCCGAACCGAGCAGCAGCAGGCAGCCCGCCTGTGCACAGCGATATATGGCAACATCCCGCGCGTTGTAGCGTGGGCTGTTCTCCGATTTATAAGTCTCCTCCTGCTCCTCGTCAATAATGATAAGTCCAAGCTTGTCCACCGGGGCAAACACCGCGCTGCGCGTGCCTATCACGAGCCTTGCCTTACCGGAGCGGACACGCTTGAACTCGTCATAGCGCTCCCCGACCGAAAGGCTGCTGTGCAGCACGGCGACCGTATCGCCGAAGTGCGAGGAAAAGGTCTGTATCATCTGCGGCGTCAGAGCGATCTCCGGCACCAGCAGTATCACCGAGCGCCCGCGCGCGAGCTGCTCGGTTATGAGATGGATGTAAACGCTCGTTTTTCCGCTCCCGGTCACGCCGAAGAGCAGCGCGGCCCCGCTTTTGCCGGACATGGCAAGCGCGTTTATGCCGGTAAACGCCTGCTGCTGTTCATCATTGAGGATTGGCAGCGGCTCGATATCGCCGAGGTGTATCTCCGGACGCCTGAAAGCCTCTTTTTTATACAGCTCAACAAATCCAGCCTTGCACAGCGCGGTCAGCGACTGCCTTGACGCGCCGGTGTGCCTGAGCAGATCCCGGCTCGGCAGGCATTCAAACGAGCACAGCTGTTCAAGCAGCTCCGCCTGCTGCGGTGCCCGCCTGCGCTTGGCCGCGGCATGCCGCGCCGCTTCCTCAGGGGAGACGCACAGCCGCGCCATCTCGACGGTCTTGTCCTGCACCTTCGTGCGGCCCTCGTCGTCAAACCACAGCCCCGCCGGGAGCATGGCCTTTACCGCATCGTATACCGTGCAGAAAAAGCGCTCTCTCATAAACATGGCGAGCTTTATCTGCTCCCGGCTCAGCAGCGGTTCATCATCGAGAACCGCCGTGATCGCCTTGAGCTTTCCATACTCGCTCCCGTCCGAGACGGCGAGGATTATCCCCTCGCTCCTCCGGTTGCCGTGCGAAAACGGGACATACACCCTGACGCCCGGTACAGCCTTTTCGGCAAGCTCCGGCGGGATCAGATAGTCATACGGCTTGTCCACCCAATATGTCGCGGCTGCGACCGCGATTTTTGCAACTGTCTGAGCCATACCGGTGCGCTTCCCTGTTCAGGCCTTGTCTTTACTCTTCTTCGTGCTCAATGCTGAGCTTGCCGGTATAGACTTCGTCTATCGCGCTGGAAACGGCCTTGCGCTCAAGGGGCATTTCCTCTTCCTCTGCCTCGGTGGAGATCTCTCTTGCGCGCTTCGCGACGAGGTTCACAAGCTGATAACGGCTGCCGATCTTGTCGACCAGCTCTGCCACAGGGGGATAAAGCATCATAATAATTACTCCTATCTGCCGCATAAAGGCCGCGGCGCGCCATATTCAAAATTGGTTGATTACTTATTATTCTTCCTTGAGGTAATGCTCGCGGCCGGCGTAGCGGCAGCTCTCCGCAGTGATTATTGCGGCAAGCTCCTTTGCGGCCTTTTCGGCATCGTCATTGATGATGATGTAGTCATAGAAATCCGCCTCCTCATATTCCTGACGGGCGCGGATAAGTCTCGCCTCGATGGCTCTGTCGGTGTCGGTACCGCGGCCTCTCAGGCGGCGCTCAAGCTCTGCCATGGACGGCGGAATAATGAATATCTTGACCGCCTCCGGCATTTTCTCGTTGATCTGACGTGCGCCCTGCACCTCGATATCGAGTATCACATTTTTGCCCTCGTCCAGCTTCTCCTGCACGTAGGCGCGCGGAGTGCCGTAGGAATTGGCAACGTACATCGCATGTTCGAGCAGTTCGTCGTTTGCGACCATCTCGTCAAAGCGCTTGAGGTCAACGAAGAAGTATTCCTTGCCGTCGACCTCGCCGGGTCTCGGCTTGCGCGTCGTCACCGAAATGGAGAAGCACATATCGTCCCTGTCCTCAATGGCCTTGAAAACGACGGTGCTCTTGCCTGCTCCGGACGGCCCGGAAATAACAAACAGCTTGCCCTTATCCTTCATCTTTTCCATCCTCCCCATTCTTATCTTCACAGCGCGCCGCGACAGTTTCCGGCGGCAGCGCCGATAAAATTACATTCCCGCTGTCCATGACGATCACGGACTTGGTACTGCGTCCGAACGACGCATCGATCAGCAGGCCGCGCTCGCGCACCTCCTGGATCATTCTCTTTATGGGCGCCGACTCCGGGCTGACTATGGAAATGATGCGCCCGGCTGAGACAAGGTTACCGAACCCGATGCTTACAAGCTTCATACCGTCCGCCTTACTCTATGTTCTGTATCTGTTCTCTTATCTTCTCTATCTCGGACTTGAGGTCGACGACGACATGGGCAATATCGGAGCTCTGGCACTTTGAGCCGATAGTGTTGGCCTCGCGGTTAAATTCCTGAATGAGGAAGTCTATCTTTCTTCCGGTGGGAGAGCTGCCGTTTATCATGGTTTTGAGCTGGCTCATGTGGCTGCGCAGGCGCACCGTCTCCTCGTCGACCGCGACGTGGTCTGCAAAAACCGCGGCTTCGGCAAGGATGCGGCTCTCTTCGATACCGGCTGTGCCGAGCACCTCGGCCATCCTCGCTTCGAGGCGCGCGCGGTATTCCGCGACGGTCTTTGGGCTCTCCTTCTCTATCTTTGTGACGAGCGCGTCTATCGAGGCAAGCTTCTCCGTCACGTCGTCCCTGAGCTTCTCGCCCTCGCGCAGACGCATCGCGTCAAAATCCTGAAGCGCAAGCTCCGCTATTTCGACTATGCCCTTGGATATTGCCTCGGCGTCGAGGTCGTTCTTCTCGACCGTGAGCACGTCCGGAAATCTGCTGACGCTCAGCGCCGTCACGTCGTCGGGAAGCGAATACTCCTCGGCAATGTGCCTTATCGCCTCGACGTAGCCGCGCAGCAGCGGCTCATTGACCTTGACGCTCATATCGCCCGCAGCAGACGAATCAACGCTCACAAAAACATCGACCTTGCCGCGGCTTATGTGCTTCTGCACAACGGACTTGACAGCGTCCTCAGCAAAGAGGAAGCTTCTCGGCATACGCACCGAGGCGTCCAGATACCTGTTGTTCACGCTCTTGAGCTCGACCGTGATCCCCAAGCCCTCGACAGTGCCCTTCGCGCTGCCGTAACCCGTCATACTTTTTATCATGTTCCCTCCAAGTTATTCCTCGTTATTGAATTGGATTATATCAAAGGTGATATTCTGAGTTTTCTTTATGCGCTGGCTTATGACTATTATCGCCGCGCCGAGCAGCAGCCCGATAAAGCTCGCTAAAATGCAGATGCCCTCGCTCGCCCCGGCAGAGTATGCAATGAAGTACCCCAGCAGTATCATTACTATCGGCAGAATGTATACCAGCAGTGCCGCGCCGAATATCTTTGACGACTTGCTCTGGATTATGACTCTCTGCCCCGGCTGCGCGTCAATGAGGTTTTTCGCAGGGGTCTTGAGTTCGCTCTGAAATATGCAGCTTTCGCAGTTGCCGCAGTTGCTGCCGCAGGCGGTGCCGCGCGTTACCACTACCTCCGCCATGCCGTCGGACAGCCGTCTTGTTACTATTGCTTCCTGTGTCATCAGCTTACCTTTCTGATTTCGATCGATATCGTATTTTCGCCTATTGCGCCGACGTCCTTAAAGCCGTCGACATATACCTTGACCTGCGGCATATATGTGCCTGTGGACTCCTTGTAATCCGTAAGGTCTGCGACCGCTCGGATGTTCTCAGCCTTTATCTGCGCCAGCGCCTCTGGTGTGCCGCGGAGAGTTATCTCCTTGCTCTCGGTGATTATATCCGCCTCGTAGCCCTCGGTAGCGTTGATGCAGGAGAAGTTCGTGACCCTGAAAGTCTTCGTCTCAAGGCCGACTATCTCGACCGTGACTGTTGCTTTCGTGACGCCGGTGGTGTTTTTGAGCTCGTTGTCTATCGGGATCGTGTAGGTCTCGGTATAGGTGGAGCTGAAGTCCGTCAGGTCTATCGTCGCAAGGATGATCTTGTTCATGCCCGCGAGCAGCGCAGAGTCACCCGCAAGCGTCACAGACACGGGATCGATCGTGATCTTCGTGTTCGCCCTTGTCGCGCCCGCGCCCTCAATGATGTTCACATCGAGGTTTACCTCCTTGAGCGTCAGCAGCGGCAGCGTTGCGGTGACAACGTCCGTCGAGAAGCTGATGCCGGTCGTGGAGCACGGCTCATTGTTCGCGTCCATCAGCGTGAAGCCTGTCTCCACGGAATAGGTGCTGTCGACATTCTCCTTGCCGAAAGTGACCCATGCGTATTCGACGTCTTTCAGATACGCCTCGGATCCCGTTATCGTGATCGTCGACGGCTCAAATACCGGCATCTCAGCCGTGTAGCCCTCGGCAAGCGAGCCGTCAAAGCTGCCGCGCACCTGAATGGACTTCGATGTCTGCGCCGAGACCATGAAGTTTATCGTCTCGGGCGTCCGGCGACTCTCGGAGAGCTTGCTCGTATCCGTGCCGTCGGGGTAAACTATCGTGTACTGCTGCGAGGTGTACGCCGCGCGTGAAAGCTTGCTGACGTCGACCTGCGCGACGAGCTGATCCGAGCTGAGCGAGCCGATGATACGCCGCGGTCCTACGACCTCAACCGTCACGGTGCTCGTGTCCATATCGGTCACAACGAGGTTCTTTGAATCCCTGAGGATATCCTCGCCCACGAGCTCGACCTTGACGCCTCTGAACGTGGTCTTGGACTCGTCCGTCTCGACGCTGGTCACATATACCCATATTGCGAGAGACGCCAGCAGCGACACGATCATCCAGAACGCCTTGCTGTTATAAATTTTCTTCATCCTGCTTCTCGTCGACATTGGCATTTACCTTAAAGAAATTTTTGATATTGTCTATGAGACCGTGCTTTTCCGTGCTGTCCTCCTCGCGGATAAGCTCGCTCCTGAGGAGCTTATCAAGCGCCTCACCGCTCAGGTGCCGCTTCAGCATCCCATCCATTGCGACAGAGATCGCGCCCGTCTCCTCGGAGACGACGATTATCACCGCGTCTGATTCCTCGCTCAGACCAATGCCCGCGCGGTGGCGCATGCCGAGATCCTTGCTGAGGTTCGTCCTCTGCGTGAGCGGGAGCACGCAGCCAGCCGCCTCGATGCGCCCGTCGCGGATTATCACTGCGCCGTCATGCAGCGGAGCCTTGTTGAAGAACATATTCTTCAGAAGCTCCGCCGTCGTGTCGGCGTTTATGACGGTACCGGTGCTGATGATGGAATTGAGCGCGACGCCGCGCTCAAAAATGATGAGCGCGCCGGTCTTGGAGTCCGACATGTCGCAGCAGGCCTGGACAGTCTGCGATATTGCGGAGTCCATGAC
>CAVFGM010000030.1:0-8755 GCA_963621955.1 Bacteroidaceae bacterium | reverse complement strand
GTCCATGACCGTGCCGCTGCTGCTGCGTCCCGAGGCAAAGCCGCTGCCCATGCGCTCGAGCAGCCTTCTCAGCTCCGGCTGGAACAGAATGAGCAGAGCGATCAGGCCGAGCTCTGCCGTTTTGCGCAGCAGGAAATTTATCATCGTCAGGCTGAAGATATCCGAACCCCACAGTGCAAGCAGAAAGACCACAAGCCCCTTTGCGAGATTGTTCGAATTCGTTCTCCTGACGAAGCCTATTGCTTTGTAGATCAGATAAGCAACGATTATTATATCAAGGAAGTCTGATATGCCCATCGTCGAAAGATAGTTCACAGACCTGCTCAATCCATTGCTGATTACTTCCATATATGCTTCCCCATACAGATGTGCTGAACACGGCTTATATAATGTATCACTGTATTATAAAGCAAATTCTAAAAAAAGGCAACAACAATACGCGCATCACTGTAACAATTCTCTCAGTATGAAGCAGCATTTTTTCACGCACGCCTCATCCGTGAACGGTGAGAAGCTGGCTCTTATCGTCCCGGTCTCGAGCGTTCCTGCGCTCCTGTGCGCATACGGCGCGCAGTGCAGCCCGCTGCGCACGCATATGCCGCGCTCGGAGAGCTGCTGCGCAAGGCTCTCGCAGTCGCCGTGCAGCGGTCTGAACGACAGTACACCGCTCTGTGTCCCCGGCGCGCCGCGGAAAATTTCAAGCCCCGCGCAGCCTTCGAGGCCATCAAGCATAGTCTCCAGCATGTGTCCCTCGTGCGCCGCTATCGCCTTTAATCCACGGGAGCGCACATAGCTTATGCCCTCAGAAAGCCCCGCAATGCCGGGCACATTGTGCGTCCCGGCCTCCATCCTGTCAGGCAGGTACTCGGGCATGGCCTGCGGTATGCTGTCCGACCCGGAGCCGCCGCTGAGCAGCGGTTCGCCCTCGGTGCCGCAGATGAGTATCCCCGTGCCCTGCGGCCCGAAAAGCGCTTTGTGCCCCGGCATGGCGATAAACGCCGCGCCGAGTGTCTGATAGTCCACCTCCAGCACGCCCGCCGACTGCGAGGCGTCGAGGATGAACGGCACTCCCGCGCTCCTGCACATATCCGCTATTTCATACACCGGCAGGATAAACCCGAACACATTTGATATGTGCGTGCATACCACGAGCTCCGCCGCCGGAATTATTTCCCTGAACGCCCTGAGTATCCCGTCCCTGTCAAACGGAGCCGAGGACGCAGCTGTGATATCTGCGCCGAGCTGCGCGAGCGGGCGCGTCACGGAATTGTGCTCATAGCCCGACACGAGCACCCGCGTCCCCTCATGCACAAGCGACCTTATCGCAATGTTGAGCGCATGCGTCGCGTTCATCGTGAACACTATTCGCTCAGGCTCCGGGACGTTAAAGAGCTCAGCTGCGTTTTCGCGGCAGCGGAAAACTATCTCCGCTGCCGTCATCGCCGGTACATGCCCGCCTCGTCCAGGGCTTGCGGCGCGGCGCATCGCGTCCGTCATCGCACGCCCCACGGCCTCGGGCTTTATCATGGTAGTCGCCGCGTTGTCAAGATAGATCACTTAGCCGCACCTCCGTATATTCACCGTTCTCCTCGCGCCTGAAAAGCTTTCCGTTGAGCATATTGTTCTTTTTTAGAAGCGCTGCCGCCTCGCCCAAATGCCTGTAAAGGCTGACGGCGTATCCGCAGCCGCTGCCGCTCAGTCCCTGCGGGGCTTTGACAACGACGCAGCTTATCCCCTTGCGTTCGAGCAGCGCCGCCGACCGCTGTGCGTAGGTCAGTGAGCGGCACATTATCAGGTACTGCATACTTTATTCTCCATTCCGCCGCAAGCGGCATTTTATTTGAATGCTGAAAAAGCACCGCGCAGCCCTTTGCTGTGCGGTGCTTTTCAAACCTATAGGATCAGCGCACAGAATCATTACATCTTATGCGCCCCTGCTGTGTTTGTTCAATTACTCTATCAGTGCCACGGCGTGTGCCGCGATGCCGAGCCCCTCTCCGGTGAAGCCCAGTTTCTCCTCGGTCGTTGCCTTGACGCTCACGCGGTCAAGCTCCGTGCCCATCGCCTGCGCGAGTATCTCGCGCATCCGCTGTATATACGGCGCAAGCTTCGGCCGCTGCGCAATAACCGTGCAGTCGACGTTCCCGACCGTGTAGCCGTGCTCGCGGATAACGCGCGTCACCTCGCGCAGCAGCTCGATGCTGTCCGCGCCGAGGAAGCGGTCGTCATTGTCCGGGAAGAGCTTGCCGATATCGCCGAGTGCAGCGGCGCCGAGCAGCGCGTCCATCAGCGCATGGGTCAGCACATCCGCGTCCGAGTGGCCGAGCAGCCCTTTTTCATACGGGATCTCGACCCCGCCGAGGATCAGCTTCCGCCCCTCGACGAGCTTGTGCACATCATACCCATGCCCTATTCGCATTCCAGTCTCCTCTGTTCTTTATGATTGCTTCGGCCGTGACCATGTCGTTCGGCGTCGTGATCTTGATGTTGTCCACGTCCCCCATGACAGTGTGGGTCTTTATGCCCATGATGTCCATGGCGGAGCAGTCGTCGGTTATCTGCATCGCGTCCTTCGCAGCCTTTGTCAGCGCGCCCTTTATGAGGTCGGCGTCAAAGACCTGCGGCGTCTGTACTCGGACAGTTCTGCTGCGGTCGACCGTGCCGGTGACGTTGCCGTCGTCGTCCACGACCTTCAGCGTGTCGGTGCTCGGTATGACCGGTATGGAGGACATATGCACGCTCGCGTCATATATGACGCGGTTGATGACATCCTGCGTGACGAGCGGGCGCGCGCCGTCGTGTATCGCGACGAGCTTTGCTCCCTTTTTGACCTCGGACACTCCTGCCAGCGCGGACTCCATGCGCGTGCTCCCGCCTATGACCACCTTGCTGACCTTGCTCAGCCCGCAGTTATGGCAGAGATCCGCAACCTCCTCAAGCTTGTCCCTGCGCGTGACGATGATTATCTCATCGACCAGGGGATTATCCTGAAACGCAAGCGCCGTCCTCACCAGAACCGGCATCGGGCCGAGCTTCATAAACACCTTATCCGTACCCATACGCTGGGAGCTGCCCGCCGCGACGATGACCACCGAGCATTTCGGCGTCTCGTCCTTCTTCCTGAAAAGTGCCTTGAGGTTCATTTGCCTCCGTCCTTTCATTTGAAAGTTTAGCCTTTGAGCTGTCTCTTTCTGTAGAAATTCATCATGCCGTCCTGCAGGTCGTCAAGGTGCATGAGCATCTTGCCAGCGCCGTATGCCGCGCATGAGACCGCATCGTCCACAACGACGGTCCTGATGCCCGTGCTGCGCTCGATGAGCCTGTCTATGCCGTAGATCAGGCTGCCGCCGCCGGACATGATTATGCCGTTTTTATCCAGGTCGCCGACAAGCTGGGGCGGCGTTCTCTCAAGCACGGTGTGTATCGCTTCGAGTATGCGGTTCATCGGGTCAACGAACGCTTCGATAAGCTCTGTGGAGCTGACCTGCACGGTCTTGGGCAGGCCGTTTGAAAGGTCGCGTCCCTTTATCTCCTCAAAGCCGACGTCCGGGCGGCGGATAACGCAGCCTATGCTGCGCTTGAGCTCTTCCGCGGTGCTCAGTCCGATGAGCAGCTCATACTTCTGCTTTATGAAGCGGACTATAGCTTCGTCAAAGCTCGCGCCCGCGACCTTTATCGATTCGCACTCCACAACGCCGCCGGCGGAAACTATCGCGACCTCGGTCGTGCCGCCGCCGATGTCGATTATCATATGCCCGTCGGCCTTGGAGATATCGACGCCCGCGCCCATAGCCGTCGCAACGGCGGTCTCAAGCAGATAAACCTTTCTCGCGCCCGCCTCAATGGCCGCGTCGATGACCGCACGCTCCTCAACGCCCGTGATGGAACTCGGCACGCAGGCCAGCACACAGGGCTTGAAGAGGCTGAAGGAGGTGATGCGGCTGACAAGCTCGCGCAGCATCTGTGCAGTTATCTCATAGTCGGAAATGACACCGGAGTTGATCGGGTGGATGGCGACGATGTTCGCCGGGGTGCGGCCGAGCATCTTCTGCGCGTCCTGCCCTATTTTAAGTATCTTCCCGCTGAACTTGTCCACCGCGACAACGGTCGGCTCTCTCGCCACAACGCCCTTGCCCTGCTCGAACAGCAGCGTGGAGGATGTACCCATATCAACGGCAATGTCTCTCTCAAACAGGTTCATTTGCTTTCTCCTATCCGTTTATTATTCCCGGTGCATCGCGGCAGCCGCGGCGTACACGGCCCTGCAGCCTGCCCTGCGCAGCACCCCGGCGCATTCGGCCAGAGTCGAGCCGGTGGTGACTATATCGTCCACCAGCAGCACCGTTTTATTCTCCGCCGCCTCACAGTCACAGCAGACATAGACGCCTGCCGCGTTCGCCTTTCTCGCCCGCGCGTTTCCGGTGCGGGACTGCGGCGGGTTATCCTTGGTCTTTGCAAGCAGCCTTGCGCACGGTATGCCGAGCTTTCTGCCCAGCGCCGCGGCGATTATCTCTGCCTGATCGTAGCCGCGCGCTCTCAGTCTGCGGCGGCTCAAAGGTACCCATGTGATAATATCGCAGGAAATTTGCGTTTCGTCAATAGATTTTGCAATAAAATCCGCATAAATGTGTCCGTACGCCGTGATCCCGCTGAATTTATAGCGCAGCAGGGACTGTCTCACGCTGTCCTCGTAGTAGAGCGGCGCGACGCACAGCTCGGTGTTTTTCACGCCGCGCATGTATTCCGCCTCCGGAACATAGGGCAATGTCTTTCTGCACGCGGCGCATACCTCGCCCTCGTCCCGGTTCACGAGCTTCCGGCAGAACGGGCAGCGCGGCGGGTACAGCAGGTCGAGGAGTCTGTCTATAACGCGCATCATTCAGCTCCGCACAGCCGGCGAAGTCTCACTCGCAGCGCTGTGTAGCGGCGCGACTGCCGGTAGTTGTCTATCATCTGATACGCGGTCTGGTCATCGCCGACGATTATCAGCAGCTTCTTTGCCCGCGTCACCGCCGTATAGAGCACATCGCGCGTCATAAGCATCTTTGAGCCCTGGCCGAGCGCCAGTATAACGGCTCTGTACTCGCTGCCCTGCGCCTTATGTACCGTCACCGCCCATGCGTGCTCAAGCTCTATGAGCGCGTCGAAGCCGTAGCTTGCGGTCTTTCCGTCAAAGCAGACGGTCAGCGTCTCCTCGTCCATATCGATGGACTTTATTGTCCCGACGTCCCCGTTGAACATCCCGGTGCCGGTCTCCGTACCGTTCTCGTTCTTCCAGAGTATGTCGTAATTGTTCCGTATCTGCATGACCCTGTCGCCCTCGCGGAAAACAGCGTCGCCGAAAAGCTTCTCCTTCTTCTCGGGAGAACGGGGGTTGAGCACTTCCTGAAGCTTCTTGTTGAGGTTCACCGTGCCCATCTCACCCTTGCGCGTGGGTGAGAGCACCTGAATGTCCTGCGGCGGGATGTTCATTTTTCCCGGCAGGCGCACGGCGCAAAGCTCGGTGATCGTCTCAACGGCGCTGCCTGCCTGCAGGCGCTTGAGCCGGAAAAAGTCTCCGGAGTTCTCGGCAAGGTCCGGGTGCTCACCGCGGTTTATCATGTGCGCGTTGCGGATTATCCTGCTGTCACCGGTCTGGCGGAATATCTCCGTCAGGCGCACCGTCGCCACGACCTGGCTGCGGATGAGCGCCGAGAACACATTGCCCGGCCCGACCGACGGCAGCTGGTCGGCATCGCCCACCATGATGAGCCGCGCGTCCGGCGGCAGCGCGCGCAGCAGCGCGTCCATCAGGCAGATATCCACCATTGAGCACTCGTCGAGTATCACCGCATCACAGTCGAGCCTGTCGCTCTCGTCCTTTGTGAACACGACGCGGTCATTGTCCTCGTCGAATTTTGCGCCCAGCATACGGTGTACCGTCGCGGCATCGCGCCCGGTGAGCTCCGTCATGCGCTTTGCCGCGCGCCCCGTCGGTGCGCACAAAAGCGGCTTTATCCCGATCTCATCAAACATTGCGAGTATCGCGCGGATAGACGTCGTCTTGCCGGTACCGGGGCCGCCTGTTATGACCAGCAGCTGGTTTTTAAGCGCCAGCTCCAGCGTCTGCCGCTGCATCGGCGCATAGCTTATCCCCTGCTGCGCCTCAAGCTTTTCGAGGAGCTTTGCGATATTCGCCTTATCCCTGAACGTGCGGCGGCACATGCGCGCGAAGTTCTCTGCGGCGTTCGTTTCCGCCTCATACAGCTCCGGCAGGTAGCACGCGCGGCACCCGGCTATCTCCTCGTATTTCATGTCGCCCGATTCGATAAGCCCGCCGATGCACGCATCCACATCCTCAGGCTCCACACCTATAAGCTCCGCCGTCGCCGCGGCAAGCTTCTCACGCGGGATGAAACAATGCCCGTTTCCGGTGTTGTGCGCCAGCTCGAACAGCAGCGCCGCATCGATGCGCTTGCTGCTGCCGCCCTCCATGCCGAGCTCCAGCGCCATCGTATCGGCCTCGGCAAAGGTGCCGCCGATAAGCGCGCTGCACAGCACGTAAGGGTTCTCCTTGAGCGTCTCCATAGCCTCTTCACCGTAGAACCTGTGCATC
Organism: Bacteroidaceae bacterium; assembly: GCA_963621955.1. Lineage (GTDB taxonomy): Bacteria > Bacillota > Clostridia > Oscillospirales > Oscillospiraceae > Limivicinus. The sequence continues at coordinate 2,160 of CAVFGM010000030.1, read as the reverse complement.
CGCATCGCGAGCACCGGGCGCAGCCCGAAGGAGCACACGAACTCCATCAGCATCCTGACTCCCGCCTGCTGTCTGAAGCTTGCGGATATCTGCTTTGCCTTGGCCGCGCTTATCCCCTTTATCGCCGCTAGGTCGCCTGGCGATGTGAGCATCACGTCAAGCGCCCTGTCGCCGAAACGGTCGACTATCAGCGCCGCCGTCGCGGGGCCTATACCCTTTACGGAACCGCCCGCGAGGAAATCGTATATCGCGCTCGCGCTCGTCGGCAGGATGCGCTGGGCAAACTCCGCCTTGAACTGCCGCCCGTGTACGCTGTGCGTCATCCACTGGCCGCTGACGATCATCGATTCGCCCGCCGCGGCATATGGGAAGCAGCCGACGACGGTCACGTTTTCGCCGCTGCCGTCTCTCAGGCGCAGCACCGTGTAGCCGTTTTCTTCATTTTTGTAAATAACCGCCTCTACGGTTCCGGACAGTTCAAGCAGATCGGTTTCCTGATCCATTGCTATTCCTCGCAGTCCTGATCATTTATTAATTACGCCTGTATCTTCTTCGCTTTTTCGAGCAGGGGCTTGAGGAACTGCCCGGTGTAGCTGCGCTCACATTCTGCGCACTCTTCCGGTGTCCCCGAGAACACAAGCTCCCCGCCCATATCGCCGCCCTCGGGGCCGAGGTCGATTATCCTGTCGGCAACCTTAATGACGTCAAGGTTGTGCTCGATGACGACGACCGTGTTCCCTGCCTCGACGAACTTGTCCAAGATGTTTATGAGCCTGTGCACATCGGCGATGTGCAGGCCGGTCGTCGGCTCATCCAGCACATATACGGTCGAGCCTGTGCTGCGCTTTGAAAGCTCGGTTGCAAGCTTCACGCGCTGCGCCTCGCCGCCTGAGAGAGTGGTGCTCGACTGGCCGAGCTTCACATAGCCGAGACCGACGTCGTAGAGCGTCTTTATCTTGTTGAGTATTTTCGGCTGGTTTTCAAAGAAATTGCAGGCCTCCTCAACGGTCATATCCAGCACGTCGGCAATGTTCTTGCCCTTGTACTTCACCTCGAGCGTTTCGCGGTTATAGCGCTTGCCGCCGCAGACGTCGCACGGGACGTACACATCCGGCAGGAAATGCATCTCCACCTTTATGAGCCCGTCGCCCGAGCAGGCCTCGCAGCGCCCGCCCTTGACGTTGAAGGAGAAGCGCCCCTGACCATAGCCGCGCAGCTTCGCGTCCTGCGTCGAAGCGAAGAGGTCGCGTATATCGTTGAACACGCCCGTATATGTTGCGGGGTTAGAGCGAGGTGTGCGGCCTATCGGGCTCTGGTCGAGCGCAATGACCTTGTCGACATTCTCCATTCCCTCGATCCCGGCGCACTTGCCGGGGCGTACCTTGACACGGTTCTTCTCCGCGGCAAGGGATTTATACAGTATCTCGTTTATGAGCGAGGACTTGCCGCTGCCTGATACGCCCGTCACAACAACGAGCTCCCCCAGTGGTATCTCAACGTCTATATTCTTGAGGTTATTTTCGCACGCGCCGCGGATGATAAGGCTCTTGCCGTTTCCTGCTCTGCGTTTGTCCGGTACGGGGATAAACTTTTTCCCGCTCAGGTACTGCCCGGTTATCGACTCGGGGCATGCGCATATATCCTCCGCCGTGCCCGCCGCGACTATCCTGCCGCCGTTGACGCCCGCTCCGGGGCCGACGTCGACTATCCAGTCCGCCGCGCGCATCGTGTCCTCGTCGTGCTCGACGACGATAAGCGTGTTGCCGAGGTCGCGCAGCTGCTTGAGCGTCGCTAAAAGCTTTTCATTGTCGCGCTGGTGCAGGCCGATGCTCGGCTCATCGAGGATGTACAGCACGCCCATCAGGCTTGAACCTATCTGCGTCGCGAGCCTTATCCTCTGGCTCTCACCGCCAGAGAGCGTCGCCGCCGAGCGGGACAGCGAAAGATAGCCCAGCCCGACGCTGACGAGAAAGCCGAGCCTCGCCTTTATCTCCTTGATGATGCGCTCGGCAATCATCGCGTCCTTTTCACTGAGCTCAAGCCCGTCTATGAATTCCAACGCCTTGAATATCGAAAGCTCCGTAAACTCGGCGATGTTCATCCCGCCGACAGTGACGGCAAGCGCAGTCTTTTTGAGCCTGCGCCCATTGCACTCAGGGC
>CAVFGM010000029.1:598-2116 GCA_963621955.1 Bacteroidaceae bacterium | reverse complement strand
TGTCTAGCAGCTTCATTTTAAAGGATTTTTCTGTTATGCTCTACTCTTATTTTTTCAACATGCTAAAAGTTGGAGTACCCGGGTTTACTCAGGTACCCCAACTTTTAGTTTACAACCAAAAAAGTAAACGAAAAGCAGCGGCGGAAAATTCCGCCGCTGCTTTTCGTTTGCGCTTTGCCCGCTCAGATAAGGTTCAGGATCAGAGTGAGGATAACAAAGACAAGTGCGAACCACTTGGTCATCTTCGCAAGCTTTGCATCCAGAGTCTTGGCCTTGCCCTTGGAAAGGAAAGTCTCAGCGCCGCCGGAAATGGCACCGGAAAGGCCGGCGCTCTTGCCGCTCTGCATCAGAACGATAGCGGTAACAGCAAGCCCGGAGAGAACCTGAAGAACGGTGAATACGATAGTAAGTGCAGACATTTATCTCGACCCTTTCGATTTTGTACATAATAATCAGCTTGACAAGTATATCATACAGCGCCGTACAATTCAAGCTTTTTTTTGATTTTCGACAGTTTCTTGTGAAGACCCTCGTTCTTTATTCACGGGCGCTGTGCAGTGCTCAGCAAAGCGGAGCGAATATGCGCAGTATGCCGTCGAAAGCGAGACGTAGGGCGTACTGCGTCTGGTTATACGGCATGATCTCCCGGCAGCGCTCCTGCGTTGCAAGAAAGTCCGCCTTGACCTCGTCCGCGATAGATGAGCGGTAGAACAGGGAATTGTTCTCGAACTGCAAAAACAGGCTCCTGTGGTCGAGGTTCACCGAGCCGACTGTCGCGATCTTCCCGTCAATGACGCAGGACTTTGCGTGCAGGAAGCCGGGGATGTATTCGTATATCTTCACCCCGCCCATCAGCAGCTCCTGATAAAAGCTGTGCGACATACGGAATATCAGCTTCTTGTCGGGTATGCCCGGCATCATTATGCGCACGTCGACCCCGCGCTGCGCGGCCATTATCATCGCGTCGACAAGATCGTCCCCAGGCATGAGGTACGGCGTGCAGAACCATGCGTATTCCGTCGCCTGCGAGAGCAGGTCGATAAAGAGCTTTGTGCTGGTAGAGTCAGCGTTGAAAGGCGAGTCGCAGTAGCTGAGGACATAGCCGTCCGTTTTTTCAGGGATGCTCGGGTCAATAAAGGTGTAGCCGTCGGGGACGGGCTGCTTTGAAAAGGCGTTCCAGAAGCCCGCGAACATCCTTGCGTAGCCCGCGGCGGGCGCGCCCGTTACCCTGAAGCCTATATCTTTCCAGTGCCCGAAGCGCTCTTTCTGGTTTATATATTCATCGGCAAGGTTGATCCCGCCGGAATAGGCGACACGCCCGTCCACGATCAGCATTTTCCGGTGATCCCGGTAATTGAGGTTCCCGGAGAGCACGACGAAAGGATTAAAGGTGACGCACTTGATACCGCGCTCCGTGAGCTGCCGCACGTCGTTTGCGTTGAAAGTGGAGATGCTGCCGAGGTCGTCATACATGACGCGCACGTCAACGCCCTGCCGCGCCTTTTCGGACATTATATC
>CAVFGM010000029.1:0-588 GCA_963621955.1 Bacteroidaceae bacterium | reverse complement strand
GCGTTCCACATGACGCCGTTTGCAATGATGAAGTATTCGACGAAAATGTATTCCTCCGCGCTGCGCAGATCATCGAGCATATCGGGGAACAGCTCGTCGCCGAGCCGGTAGTATTTCACGCTCTCGTTTTTCAGAAGCGGGCAGCCTGTTTTCTTCTGCAGCCAGCCCATCGTCTGTGACATACGCGGATCGCTGTCCACAAGCTCCTTGAGAACTTCGGGACTTCCAGTGACAGGCGGCAGCTCCGCACGCTTGAGCAGCCCCTGCAATATCCTTGCCGAGCGCCTGTTGCCGAAGAGCAGATACAGCGCGGCGCCCGCCAGCGGCATCGTTAGGATGATGAGCAGCCAGAGGATCTTGTATGTGCTCTCATCCCGCTTCGTGATGATATACAGTACAAAGAACGCGGCAAATATGGACAGTATGAAGTTTATCACTGCCGAGTACGGTGACAGCCATTTTATCAGCAGCACCAGCCACAGCGCCTGAATGGCGATGACCGGAATTATCACCAGCAGCCGCACGAAAGTTTTCTTCACGCATATCCCTCCTATATTATTTCAGCTCAAAGCGCCGTGCCCTTTGCGG
>CAVFGM010000028.1:0-13185 GCA_963621955.1 Bacteroidaceae bacterium | reverse complement strand
CTCTGATTAACTAATTTCTACCGTGCAGGTGTCCAACTTGCACTTGCAATTTGCGTACACAAAATTTAACATATGCCTGATAATGGCTCTTGCGTAAAATTTCCGGACAATATATAATGTAAACAGTAAATGCAGCCGCCGGGCAGATGAGCCGCGGCGGCGGATCGGAGATGCTGTATGCTGTTTTATCCCGGCGGGTTTAGTATGACGGCCGTGTGGCTGATCGCGATGATCGTTCTGCTGATAATCGAAGGCATCGTGCCGGGGCTGGTGTCGATATGGTTCGCGATAGGCGCGTTTGCCGCCATGATCTCCGCGATCCTTGGCGCGCCGCTCTGGCTCCAGGTGCTCTGGTTTTTCGTGGTGTCGATCCTGACGCTGTTCCTGACAAGGCCGTTTGCGAAGAAATATGTCAATTCCCGCGCTACGCCGACCAATGCGGATATGCTCATCGGCAAGGAGTGCGTCGTAACCGAGGCGATCGACAATGTCCTCGGCACCGGTGCCGTGACCGTCGATGGAAAGGTGTGGACTGCCCGCACCGAGGAGCCGGACGGCAAAGCCGAGACCGGCAAAGTGATGACCGTTGTGCGCATAGAGGGCGTTAAGCTCATAGTAAAGTAAAAATTTTTTAATTAATTTTCAGGAGGAGAAAACATGCCCGAGATCATTTCTGTCGCAATTCTGCTGCTCGTCGTTATCTTTATCCTTGTCCGCTGCATCCGCATCGTGCAGCAGGCAAAGGCCTATGTCATCGAGTTCCTCGGTGCGTATAAGACGACGTGGAACGTCGGCCTGCACTTCAAGATCCCCTTTGTCGAGAAAGTCGCCAAGGTGGTCACCCTCAAGGAGCAGGTCGCGGACTTCCCGCCCCAGCCTGTTATCACCAAGGATAACGTCACCATGCAGATAGACACCGTCGTCTATTTCCAGATCACCGACCCCAAGCTCTACACCTACGGTATCGAGCAGCCCATGGTCGCCATCGAGAATCTCTCCGCCACCACGCTGAGAAACATCATCGGCGATCTCGAGCTTGATCAGTGCCTTACCAGCCGCGATATCATCAATACCAAGATGCGCACTATTCTTGACGAAGCCACCGATCCCTGGGGCATCAAGGTCAACCGCGTCGAGCTCAAGAATATCCTGCCTCCCAAGGAGATCCAGAACGCGATGGAGAAGCAGATGAAGGCCGAGCGCGAACGCCGTGAAGCCATCCTGCGCGCCGAGGGCGAAAAGCGCGCCGCGATCCTTGAAGCCGAGGGTGAAAAGGAATCCGCAATTCTCCGCGCCGACGCGAAGAAGCAGCAGCAGATCCTTGAGGCCGAAGGCGAAGCCGAAGCTATCCTCAAGGTGCAGAAGGCCACTGCCGAGGGTATCAGGCTCATCAACGAAGCCGCTCCCTCCGACGCCGTCATCAAGATCAAGGCTCTGGACGCTTTCAGCGCGGCAGCGGACGGCAAGGCCACAAAGATCATTATCCCCAGCGAGATACAGAGCGTTGCAGGACTTGCCAGCGGTCTTATCGAAGCCGTCAAGGGTGATGTAAAGAGCGAGGAATGAACCTGATCTAATTTTACATTTTACCCGGACCGGCGTATGAATTTCATATCGCCGGTCCATTTTTTATATGAAAGGAAGAGGACAATGGTGGATTACGACAGAGTGCAGGATTTTCTTGAGGCGCACGGCATGGAGCCGGAGCGCGTTGACCCAAAGCGCGAAGCCGCGCTGATGCTTGAGGATATGCGCCGCGGCCTTGCCGGGGAGACGAGCGACATGCCAATGATCCCCACATATCTGAGCAACGATGCCCAGCTGCCGCTCGGCCGCAGCGTCGCGGTCATTGACGCCGGCGGGACGAATTTCCGCTCCGCGCTCGTGCGCTTTGAGGATGACGGCTGCCATGTGTCCGAGCTCAGCAAGTGTAAAATGCCCGGAGTCGGCGAGCCATGCACGTGGGAGGAATTCATCTCTTTTGCCGCCGACAGGATAGAGCCGCTGATGGGCAGGGCGGAGAGCATCGGTTTCTGCTTTTCCTACTCCGCAGACATCACCCCGGATATGGACGGCCGCGTCATCCGCATCGATAAGGAGGTCGTGGTCACAGGCTCCGAGGGCAAGCTTATCGGCGCGTCTCTCAGAGCCGAACTCGAGCGCCGCGGCATCACCGGCAAGCGCGTCGTCATTCTTAACGACACTGTCGCTGTTCTCCTCGGCGGTGCGGCAGGGCTGGATAAGCGCGCGTACAGCGGGTTCATCGGTCAGGTGAGCGGCACGGGCACGAACACCTGCGTCTCCCTGCCGGAGCGCCTTATCGGCAAGCTCGGGACCAGTGAAGAGCGCGGCATGATAATCAACATGGAGGCCGGGCTGTATACCGGCATTCCGCGCGGCAGCTTCGATCTCATGCTTGACTCCGCGAGCAACAATCCCGGCCTCAAAGCCTTTGAAAAGCTCACTGCTGGTGTCTATCTCGGCCAGCTCTGCCGCCTGATGCTCATCGCCGCAGCGGATGAGGGGCTCATCTCCCGCGCGGCGGGCGAGGGCGCGCGGGAGCTTGAAGATATCGACTCCTCCGTTATCGACGCCTGGGCGTGCATGGAGCGCGGAGAGCTTTTAGGCGGTGCGGAGACCGACCTTGCTTTCGCCTCCCGGCTCAGCCGCGCCCTCTTCAAGCGCTCGGCGCGCTGCATGTGCACTGACCTTCTCGCGCTCGCGATGCTCACCGGTGCGGGGAAGAGCGCGGATAAGCCGCTGTGCGTGCTGGCGGAGGGCTCGCTCGTGCAGAAGAGCCGCATCTACCGTCCGGAGCTTGAGCGTCTGCTGGAGGAATACGGCAGAGAGGCGGGAGTTCATTTTGTTCTGAAAGTCGGGCAGGAGACGACGCTCCCGGGCGCTGCCGCCGCAGCGCTTATAAATTAGTTTAACTATGCGTTAAAATTTCTTAAGCCGTCTTGCGCGGCTCTTTCGCACCTGCTATAATAGCAAAGCATTATTTTGATATGTTTTCGCACGGAGATAACGTATGTTTGAGTGGATCGCCGGCACCACTGCCGGGAAATTTATATCGACCTTTTTCATATCCATGCTGCCCGTTGTGGAGCTGCGCGCGGGGCTGCCCTACGGCATCGCTCTCGGCCTTGATTATCCGCTGGCGCTGACAGCGGCGGTCATCGGGAACATGATTCCCGTGCCGTTTATTATCATCTTCATCCAGCGCGTGTTCATATGGCTGCGCAGGCACTGGCCTAAGATGGACAGCTTCATCACGAAGCTCGAGGCCAAGGCCCACCTCAAGGGCGAAAAGGTACAGAAGTACGGTCCCATCGCGCTGCTGCTGTTTGTCGGCATCCCGCTCCCCGGCACAGGCGCATGGACGGGTTCACTCATCGCGGCGCTGCTCGAACTAAAGCCCAAGTCCGCGATCCCGTGCATCTTTCTCGGCGTGCTCCTTGCCGCCGGGATAATGACTGCTCTGACTTTCGGCGTTATCCACGTCGTGAACTGAAAACGCATAATGCCGCACCGAAAGCATTTTCGGTGCGGTGTTTTGTTTTCTGGGGCAGATTGAAAAATCCTGCGTTGTCTGATAGAATATTCAACAACAACTATACGCAAGGAGAAGCGCAGTATGGCAACAGTGGGAATGGTAGTAGCGATAGAAGTGGATGCAGTGCTTGCCCGGTACGGGAAAGCGGTGCGCGAGGAGAAGCTTGCAGGGGTGAACTTCATGGAGTACCGCACCGAATACGGCACACTGTACGTGGCGCATTCAGGGCCGGGAGAGATCGCCGCCTCCGCCGCGGCTGCGCTGCTTATCGGTCATTACGGTGCAGAGCTGATAATCAACTTCGGCGTGGTCGGCGGTTTGACGCCTGAGATGGCTTTAGCACGGACGGCGGTGGTAGAGGGCGTTGTGCACTATGATTTTGACGCGCATCAGATCGGCTGGGGAGAAGCGGGGCAGTATCCGGATTTCCCTGACAGGCTCGTACCGACGTCGCCGGAGCTTGTGGCAAAAGCGCTCGAAATACATCCGGATCTGAAAGCGGTCATCTGCGCCTCGGCGGATAAATTCGTCGACGAACCTGATAAAAAGCGTTATCTCAACCGCACTTTCGGCGCTCATATATGCGACATGGAAACGGCGGGCATCGTCATCACTGCGGCGCGCGCCGGGGTCCCCTGCCTTGTTATCAAAACCGTCTCCGACGGTGTGGAAGGCGGCGCGGCAGAATTTGAAAAAGAGCTTGGCCGCGCTTCCGCAATCTGCATCGACATTGCGGATAAGATCGTGAATGAAACGCTGAAATGATTCTGTGATAAACCGAAAAAAGGGGCCGCAGCGAAAATAAAATCGCTGCAGCCGCTTTTTATATCATATGACGCTTTCGCGACGGTAGTCGGTAAGGTCGCTGCCAAGCTTCCCGTACAGCTCCTCGACCGTCATCTGCTTATTCTGCACCGCGTCAAGCTCCGTCTTTGTCACGCCGACGAACTCAACAAATTCCAGCGCGCCGAACGGCGTTGTAATAGGCCGTGCCTTGACATCAGGCACCGTGATGAAGCCGGTTATGCCAGACTCATGTTCTGCGTCCACTCCCGCGGTCTGCCCGGAGCTGAGGTACTCATACGGCAGGAACAGCTCATTCGTCTCAAACGTGACCGCGGCGATCTGCTGGAAGATACCGCAGATGTTCTCCAGTTCCAGCTCTTCATCGGCAAAGTTCTGTTTCTTCAGTCTGAGCGTAAACTCCATGCCGTAGCCGCTGACACCCTCGTCGCTCTCTATATCAGGCTCGGCCAGTGCGCTCAGGCCGAATGACACGAAGTGCCAGCAGTCCCCGCCGTCGTACACGCTTATGCCGTCCAGCGGATCTCTGCCGCCGAACTCGAACTTTATAAGCGGCGCATAATGCTTCGGCTCCGTCTGGCCGGGGTAGATACGCTCGAACTCTTTTTCTATGGCGAGCCACCCATCGCCGTACACCGCGTCTGACGGTTCGCTGCCGTCATACTTTTCCTTTGCCTCGGCTATCCTCTTCGCCGTAGAGCTGTACCACTTGAGGTTCATCTCCGTGGCTTTCTCCGTCGGGTGTATAAATTCGACATACGGCAGCATTTTCCCCCGGCGTATACGGATGCGGTCACCCAAGGTCAGATCGGTGAGCGGGATCGTCGGCGTATCCGCGCCGTATTCGCGCGCCCAAGAATAGAAATGCAGAAGTGCCTCGTCGTGCTTCGGGTATTTCTCACTCCCGGTAAGGCAGTGCGGCTTCTTGGCGCCGATATCAAAGTCAAGGAAAAACTCGCCCGGGATATCGTCGGCATATTCAAGGTACGCTCCGCGCAGCTTTCTTGCCTGCGTGGTCATAACGGTCTCAAATATCCCCTGCTTTTTCCCCAGCAATGCCGGAGAAAGGGACGCCCTGCCGTCCCCGTCAACGAAGAAGCAGCCCGTGAACACATCCATCCCGCAGAGGTTCAGATAGCAGTAAGCTTTCTCTGCCGCCCCCGCTGCCAGCGTGTTCACGCATTTCATAAGCTCCTGCGTGCTCTCGACGAAAGCACGTCTCAGCCCGCTCTCCCGCGCCTGGTCGCTGTCGTTGTAGTACATGGCTGTACCTCCTGAAGTGTTTATAAGGAAGTTTAGATTTAATTTTATTATAACTTGCCGCTCAGAATAAATCAATAAACTTAGGCTGTGAGTTGCCGGCTCTTTGCATGCTGGCACTATCCCATATCCACCGGCAGGGCGCAGCTGCCGCCGGTGCAGACATAATACGCAGGCTTGCCGTCCTTGGGCTGCATATCCGCGGTGTAGGGAGCGGCGGCCGCAAGCGCGGCAGCGTACCCCGGTGTCTTTACCAGCACCGTCAGTTCCGGTGCGTAGCGCGAGAGCACAGCCTTCAGCGTCTCCGGCATCGTCTCATCCGGCGTCACGCAGACAAGCTCGCGCGACGCGCCCGATGTCAGCATTGCTGTGAGCGCATAGCAGCAGCCCGCAGGATACTGCCCCGCGCTGCGGGAGATGAAGCTGCTCTGAGCCTCGGCGGCAGCGCGCCACGGCTCCTTACCCGTCAGCCTGAACAGCCTGTCAAAGAGCACCGCTGCCGCGCCGTTGCCTGACGGCATGGCTCCGTCGAATATCTCCTTCGGGCGGATTATGAGCTTTTCCGCATCGTTGGCCGTTCGGAAGTACCCGCCGTCCTCATCGGCAAAGCGGCAGCGGATATTCTCCGCAAGCTCCTCTGCCTTCAGGATATGCGCGGGGTCAAAGTCCGCCGAGTACAGCTCCAGCAGGCCGAGGGCATAGAAGGCATAGTCGTCAAGCTGCGCGGCGTATTTTAGCTCACCCTCGCACAGGCGCGCCATGAGTTTGCCGTTTTCATTCAGGGACGCCGCCATGAACTTCGCCAGCTCCTCCGCCTCCATGAGATAGCGCCGGTCGGAAAACGCCCGCGCCGCGCGGGAGAGCGCCATGAGCATAAGCCCGTTCCACGCTGTGAGTATCTTCGTGTCCGTGCCGAGTGTCATGCGCTCCTCACGGTAAATGCGCAGGCGCTCGCAGAAGCCGTCATAGCCCTCCGGGAGAAAGGCCCAGCGGGTGTTCAGCAGCAGGTTCGGAATGCTCTTCCCATGGAAATTCCCCTCGGGCGTGATATCGTAGCACTCGCAGAAGTGCCCGCCCTCGTCGCCGAGGACCTGCTTCACCTCGTCGGGCGTGAAGAGATAGTACGTGCCCTCGTCGCCGCTGCTGTCGGCGTCCTGCCCGCAGAAGAAGCCGCCGTCCGCAGCTTTCAGCTCACGCAGGCAGTAGTCGAGCGTGTCCTCGGCCACAGTGCGCCACAGCGCCATGTGCCCGTCCTGCCACGCCTCGGTATAAGCGAGCGCGAGCAGTGCGTTGTCATAGAGCGTCTTTTCAAAATGCGGGGCAAGCCACTCACGGTCGGTGGAATAGCGGGCAAAGCCCCCTCCGATGTGGTCATAAATGCCGCCCTTGTACATCTGCCGCAGTGTGTTCTCGACCATCTGCCTCGGATTTTTCTCGTTTTTAAGTTGCGCATACTCCATGAGAAAAATGAGGTTATGCGCGGACGGGAACTTCGGCGCTGTGCCGAAGCCGCCATACTCCTCATCGTATGACTCCTTAAGCTGCGCCTCCGCCGCCTTTGCGAGGGTTGAAAACTCCACCGCTGCCGCCGGCGCGGTCTTCTGCCGCAGCCACGCAGTGAGCTCCCCGGCGGTCTTCGTCAGCTCCGCTCTGCTGCCGCGCCACTTATCCGCGACGGTCAGCAGCAGTTCGCGCAGGCCCATACGCCCGCCGCTGCTCTCGCGCGGAAGATAAGTCCCGACGAAAAACGGCTGCTGCTCCGGTGTCATTATGACAGTCAGCGGCCAGCCGCCGCTGCCGTTGAGCGCGGTGCATACCTTCATATACACGCTGTCGATGTCCGGCCGCTCCTCGCGGTCGACCTTGACAGGGACATAATAATGGTTTAGAATTTCGGCAAGTGCCTTGTTCTCAAACGACTCCCGCGCCATCACATGGCACCAGTGACAGGTGGAGTAGCCTATGCTGAGAAACACAGGCTTGTCCTCGCGGCGCGCTTTCTCAAACGCCGCCTCGCCCCACGGCAGCCAGTCCACCGGGTTTTGGGCGTGCTGCCTCAGATACGGGGATCTTTCATTTATCAAAGCGTTGCTCATACCGCAGCCTCCAGTTTTGTTTTTATGTATTATAACACCGCAGCGGGCGATTACTCAAGCCCTGCACTATCACTGTAAAGGAGTATCCTATTATGGAACTGCATATCGGAATAACAAGCGTTGACGAAGTCGAAGTTACCCCGGCAAACACCGCCGAGGCTGTCGGGAGCGGGGCGCTCCCCGTGTTCGCGACACCCGCCATGCTCGCGTCGATGGAAAAGGCCGCGTATACATCGGTGCAGCCCTATCTTGACGAGGGCTGCGGTACGGTCGGCATTCTGCTGAACGCCGAGCATCTCGCCGCCTCGCCCATCGGGATGCACGTGCGCACCGAGAGCGAGCTTACGGAAATAGACGGGCGCGTCCTCACGTTCTCTGTTCGCTCCTACGCCGGCGGCGAGCTTATCGGTAAAGGCGTTCACAAGCGCTGCATAATAAATTCCGAGCGCTTCATGGCAAAGGCGCTCTCAAAGCTCGATAACGAATAAAATTAAATCCTCCCGGATCATACAGTCCGGGAGGATTTAATTTTCGTATCGCCATCGCCATTCTTCTGCGCGCCCTGCCTGAGCAGGCGCAGGTATTTCGCCCCGTACAGCAGCAGGCACAGACCTATGAGCACAGCGCACATGGCGATCCCGCCGTTCATAAGCGCGCCCGGCATATCCGGCCAGAACAGCACCCCGGCCATGACGATATATATCACCGCTGTGCAGAGCTTTCCGTACCAGCGCGCAGAGTACACCTTTCCTGTGCACTGCAGCACGCGCGCCCCGAGCGCCGCAAGGCTCAGCTCGCGGACGATATGCAGCCCTATCAGCAGCCACGCAGCCTTTGTGCGCGTCGCAGCGCAGAGCATCATGGCGATCTGGATGAGCTTATCCGCCGCCGGGTCGAGCGCCTTGCCAAGATCGGTCACCATATTGAAGCGGCGGGCGATCGCGCCGTCAAGCACGTCGGACACGGCGCACAGCAGCAGCACGCCCATTGCCTGCCAGAGCGCACCTCTGACATACAGCACCGCAAAAACCGGAGTCAGCAGTATTCTGACCATGCTTATCAAGTTAGGTATGTTCATGCTCTCAGCCCCCCGTTCAAGTTTTCCCTCTCCTCGTATATCTTATGCACAGGTAAAAGGCCGGGTTCCGCCGATCCCCCGAAATTTGCGATTCACTCTTGAAAACAGAGCTCATTTTGCATATAATGAAAAGGATTTTTACTGTTTATTTTTTGGAGAAAATAATGAAGATTCTCAAAAAAGCAATTGCCGCGGCCGCGGCGCTGACCCTGTGCCTGTCGCTCGGCTTTTCCGCCCTCGCTGACGGCGGAGATACGGATTATGCCGGGAAAACCTGGAATCAGGTAGTCGATCAGGTTCTCGAAGAGTACAATGTGTCGCGCGACCAGATCACCGCAGGGTACTGCAACCTCGTCACAGGGGAGGAACACTACATAAACGGCGATGAATACAAGATCGCCGCCAGTATGTACAAGCTCCCGCTCAATATGTATTTCACTGAACTTATCCAGAGCGGCCAGCTCGATTGGGACAATTACTATCCGAACGTCGCCTACGAATATGTGCGCGATGCATCCCTTATCAATTCTGATAACGACTGGTCTATATTCCTCTGGGACAGCAGCATCATGGGCGGGTTCTACAAGTTCCGCGAGCTTACCGCGCCCTATATGGGTGTCGATCTGAACGACGTGCCGGCCAATTATTATATCGACAATATCTATACCGCCCGTCAGTTCATCACCTGCCTGAAGCTGCTGTATGATGAGCAGGAGCGCTTCCCCGGCATCATTGAGACAATGCAGCAGGCCGAGCAGGAGCGCTTCTTCATGCTGCATGAGCCGCGCTTCAAGATCGCCCATAAGTACGGGTACGTCCCCGAAGACGGCCATTCATATATGAATGACTGCGGCATTGCTTTCACCTCCCAGCCGATCGCGCTGGTGATGTTCACCGATAACGTCATAAACGCCGAGGAGCTGCTGACGGCTTACTGCACCGCCGTGTGCGAGTACACGAACTACACCGTCGCAAACCCGCCCGCCACGCCGACACCTGAGCCCACGCCCACCGTCGCCGTTTCGGCCGATCCCGCTCCCACGATGGCCGCTCAGGAGTCTGCGCCCGTCAGGACCGCGACCCCGCTTGCCGCTTTTCTGTTTATCGCTCTCTTCATCGCCGCGGGCGTCCTCGGTGCGTTAAAGCTCAAAAAGAAATATAACGCCGATCTGAAGCTCACGCTGCTCGCGGCGCTGCTGTGCGCGGCAGGGATGCTCCTCGCCGTCGCGGGCTGCTTCGGCGGCACGGTCATCGCAAAGCCCACGGGAGATCCGCAGGAGGCCGTCACGGCGTTCTTCGATTCGCTCATCGCGGGGGACTATACCGCGGCCTATGACCGCGTGCGCGATTACACGAGCCTCGGCCTTGAAAACGAGCCGAGCACCGAGTCCGGGAAAAAGGTGTACGCCGCCCTGCACGCCAGCTACAGCTATGAGCTTACCGGCAGCGCAAAGACCGACAAGCTCGATGCCTCGCAGAATGTCAGCTTCACCTATCTCTCGCTCCCCGCGCTTGAAGCCGCCGTCGCTGACGAGACGCAAACCCAGCTCAAGCACCTTGTGCAGCAGCTCCCGTCAAGCGAGGTCTACGACCAGAACAACAACTATCTGCCCGAGATCACCGAGCGTGCCTATCTTCAGGCGCTCGAAAAGATCCTCGAGAGCGCCGCAGACTATTACACCACAGAGGAAATTCCGCTCGCCCTCAATTATACGGACGGCAGATGGCAGCTCATAATGAACAACTCCCTGCTCAAGGCCCTCAACGGCGGAGCGGGCTACTGAAAGAAGGGGCACGCATGAACGACGATTTCGACAGCATGAACGATCTTGACTCGATACTCGCGGAATTCGGCGGCTCCGCCCCTCAGGATGAAGCACCGTCTGATCCCGCAGATACTGAGGCGCTTCCGCCGCAGCCGGTCTCCGAGCCCGATGCTCAGGAGGAAAAGCTGCAGGAGGAAAAACCTGATGAGGAAACTCACCTCTGGAAGCACCGTGACCGGGCGGCGGCAGCGCGCCCGGCGCGCGAGCCTAAACCGGCACACGCACCCGTAAACGCCGCACCCGCCCCGGAGGCGCGCGATAACGCGCCGCGCGCGGGGCTTATCACGCTGCTCTTCGGTCTGCTCACAGCGCTCATACTGCTGTGGGCGCTCTTCAACATCCACCCCGCCTCCGGCACGCTCTCCAATGCCTCCGGCAGCAGTATTCTCAGCCTGTCCGACAAGCTGGACGTATACGTCAACAACGCTGCAAGCGACGCCCTCGGTGAGCTTGCGTACATAAAGAAGATATACACCCTGCAGGAGAACGACACCGTCTCTCCCGTGCCGAACCCGGCAAACTTCGGTACGACGAATGCCCCCGCCGATATCCGTGAGGTCATAAAGAGCGCTGCCGACCTGCTCGACGGTCAGTCCGTCATCTTCGACGAGAACGCAGACTTCGTCCCCGGCGAGCCGATCCGGTACTATCTTGATGACACCATCCTCGTCATCACTTGGAAAGAATACATCAACCAGCGCTGCTGCACCTGTGCTGAGGTCAAGGTCGCGCACGGCTCCCAGCTGCGGCGCAAGCTTGCCGAGGACAGCTACAGCTCCAGCGTTCAGCTCTACGCCTCGGATATGGCAAAGCAGGCGAACGCCGTTGTCGCGATAAACGGCGATTTCTACGCTTTCCGCGACCTCGGCATCACCGTGTACCAGCGCACGCTCTACCGCAACAGTCCCGCCAAGGTCGACTCCTGCTTCTTCACCTCCACCGGCGATATGCTCTTCACCCGTGCGGGTGAACTCACCGGCGAGGGCGAGACGCAGAAATTTATCGAGGATAATGATGTTGTCTTCGCCATCGCCTTCGGCCCCGTGCTTGTTGATAACGGCGAGCTGCAATACTGCGAGCGCTATCCCATCGGTGAGATAGACACCGAGTACTCCCGCTCCTGCATCGGCATGTCGAACGAGCTGCACTACTTCCTTATGACCATCAACCACACGACCGACTCGCGTCCCCGCGCAACAGTCAATGAGCTTGCGCGCTTTGTCTATTCCAAGGGCGTGCAGAAAGCCTATAACCTCGACGGCGGCCAGACCTCAGAGATCATAATGAACGGTGAGCCGATAAACCACATTGACTTCGGCTTCGAGCGCACCGTCAGCGACATCATCTATTTTGCCACCGCGATCCCGAATGAGGAGGCGAGCAAATGAATCCCATCGCCATATACAGCGGCTCCACAGTCCTTTACTGGAGCTCGGTCATAATAGTTTTCGGGCTGCTCGCAAGCCTCGTTCTCTCGCTCTCCCTGCAGCGCGTGAACGGCGGCAGCAGCATCGCAATGCTTCTCTTCTTCCCGCTTGCGATCATCCTCTCCGTGCCCATCTGCCGGGTGATACATTGGTACTGTCACTTTGAGCAGTATAACGGCATCTGGGGTGCACTGGCGGATTACTCCACCGGCAGTTACTGTCTGCCCGGCGCGCTGCTCGGCGCATGGCTTGCCGCGCTTATCGTGAAGAAGCTGGGCTTTGAGCGCAGCACCGCCCGTCTGCTGGACGCTTTCGCCCCGGGAGCGGCGCTTGCGGTCGCGTTCATCCGCCTGAGTGCGCTCTTCAACAGCTCCTGCCGCAGCAAGATCACCGTAACGACGCCCGCGCTCCAGCACCTGCCCATCGCTTCCGGCGTCACAAGCTCCACTGGCGTTGTCGAATACCGCTTCGCGACCTTCTTTGTGGAGTTCCTGCTCATGCTTATCGCGGCGGCAGTCCTGCTTGAGTTCTTCTATCGCTGCCGCAGGCGTCCGATGAAGCGCGGCAGCAGCGACGGGAACACCGCGAGGTACTTCCTGCTGCTTTACAGCGCGATAGAGCTGCTGCTGGACAGCACCCGCAACGACTCCAGCTTTATGAAGTTCAACGGCTTCGTCAGCATCGTGCAGATGATCTGCGCGATATGCATCGGCGCTCTGCTCATTTATTACAGCCGCCGGAGCGTAAAGGCCAACGGCCTCAGCGCAAGGCACTGGGTCATATGGGCAGTGTGGTTTATCGGCCTTGCCGGGACGGGCGCGTCCGAATACCTTGTCCAGCGGCACGGCAACTGGTACCTCGGCTGCTATGCGGCTATGACGGTCTGCTGCACACTGATGGCCATAGCGGTATATCGGATGTACCTGAGCTGCTGTGACGAAACAGCGATCGGCATTTTAGAATGACATCCCGAATCTGGAACGTCCGGTATAGCAAAAATGAGACGGCTCAAGCCGTCTCATTTTTGCATAATGTCAGAAAAGCCTCGCAGAGTTTTTTGCCCGCAGGCAAAAAATAAATCAGATACATTTTCTCCGGCGGCGTGTACGTCGGAGAAAATACTTCTCGCTCAGAGAGT
>CAVFGM010000027.1:0-4318 GCA_963621955.1 Bacteroidaceae bacterium | reverse complement strand
CATCTCGTATAGCCTTGAGCTTTCATGGAACATATCCGGGTGGTTCTCGGAGAACCTGTAGCCTGACTGGTAGAGCTTCGGCGTGTGCCGGTACATGAAGGTGTGCCCGCTGGTTATCAGCTTCTGCGCGCCCTCGGAGAGAAAGTGCAGCGCTTCGCATATATCGCACTCCTCGCCGCGGCTGAGAAATTCTTCTCTGATAGCCTTGGCGCAGGAATTGTGCCCCTCGCCGGTGTCGCAGCTCAGTATAAGCGTTTTCATTTCTGACGCAGCCCCTCCTGCTTCTTTATTCCGTCCTCAAGGCGCAGCAGCCTTGGCCGGTTGTAGCGCTGTATGATGATATACGGGAGGTTTCCCGCAAGGAAGTATACTATTGAAATTATCCAGCCCCATGCTCCGCCGACGATGAACACCGCGCCGAAGCCGAGAACGCTCAGCAGCACATGAATAAACTCCGCGACGCAGGTCTCCTGAAGCATCCGCGGCAGACGGCTGCCGTAATCGGCGGTCATCTTCTTCGGTGGGATGAACTTCGGCAGGATGCGGCTCATGTCCGGGAGAGTGTTCTGCCACTGTTTGACGCGCAGCTTTTTGTAGAGCCCCGCCTCGAAGTCCAGCGGCTTATATGGAAAGGCACGGCTGTTGAACCAGCCTTTCGGCAGTATGCGCCCGAGCAGGAACGAGCACACGCCAAGTATAATATAGTAGATCACGCAGTACAGAAACTTCATCTTTATCCCCTCAACGGTATATTTTTCCCAATATAAAAACCTTAACGTTTTCTTTGCAACTGAAGCTCAATTGCAGCTCAAGTATTGTTGAACTTCACCGCATATGCCCATTCTGCGAATATACGTACTATTAAGACAATCTTTAGAAAACGCGGTAGATTTTTGCGACACAGTTTGCTATAATGTTAGAAGTTAGAAGTATATCCGCGGCGGGGAAAGAAAAACCTGTCCGATGAAATGAAAGGGGATTTTTCACATGGGTCTTATTCGTGCAGCACTTGGAGCAGCCGGCGGTGTCGTCGGTGATCAGTGGAAAGAATATTTTTACTGCGAGGCGCTTGATAATGACGTCCTCGTCGTAAAGGGCAGCAAGAGAGTTTCGGGCCGTTCCTCCAACCGCGGCGGTACGGACAATATCATCTCCAACGGCTCTGTCGTTGCCGTTGCTGACGGTCAGTGCATGATAATCGTCGAGCAGGGCAAGATCGCCGAGCTCTGCGCAGAGCCGGGAGAGTTCGTCTATGACAGCTCCACCGAGCCGTCCATCTTCAGCGGCAGCCTCGGCAGCAGCATTAAAGAGGTCTTCAAGAACATCGGCAAGCGCTTCACTTTCGGCGGCGAAGCCCCCAAGGATCAGCGCGTGTATTACTTCAACACCAAGGAGCTTGTCGGCAATAAGTACGGCACGCCCTCCCCGGTGCCGTTCCGCGTTGTGGACGAGGCGGCCGGTATCGATCTCGATATCGCTATCCGCTGCTTCGGCGAGTACAGCTACCGTATCTGCAACCCGATCCTGTTCTACACCAATGTCTGCGGCAACGTCACCTCCGAGTACACCCGCGATAATATCGACGGCCAGCTCAAGACCGAGCTTCTCACCGCTCTTCAGCCCGCGTTTGCGAAGATCTCCGACATGGGTATCCGCTACAGCTCTCTGCCCGGCCACACTATGGAGATAGCCCAGGCGCTCAACGAGGTCCTCAGCCCCAAGTGGAGCGAGCTGCGCGGCATTGAGGTCGTGTCCTTCGGCGTGTCCAGCGTCAAGGCCAGCGAGGAGGACGAGGCCATGCTCAAGGAGATGCAGCGCACCGCGGCTTACCGCGATCCCGGCCTTGCGGCGGCGAACCTCTCCGCGGCTCAGGCTCAGGCGATGCGCGACGCGGCCAAGAACTCCGGCGGCGCGGCGGTCGGCTTCATGGGCATGAACATGGCGTCCCAGATGGGCGGCATGAACGCGCAGGATCTCTACCAGATGGCAGGGCAGTACCAGCAGCCCGCCCAGCAGCAGGCCGCACCCGCGGCGAGCGCGGCAGGCACATGGAAGTGCCCGAAGTGCGGCGCCTCCGCAAGCGGCAAGTTCTGCCCCGAATGCGGCACGAAGAAGCCCGAGGACGGCAAATGGATCTGCGCCTGCGGCGCTGTCAACACCGGCAAGTTCTGCTCCGAGTGCGGCGCAAAGAAGCCGGGGACGGTAAAGTACAAGTGCGATAAGTGCGGCTGGGAGCCGAAGGATCCCACCAAGCCCCCGAAGTTCTGCCCCGAGTGCGGCGACCCGTTTGACACCGGCGATATCGTCGGCTGAGGTGCTGGCCTATGGCTGACCAGATAACAAATTACCAGTGCCCGGCATGTACAGGCCCGCTGCGCTATGACGGCGCGAGCGGCAAGCTCAAGTGCGACTATTGCGGCAGCGAGTACGAGGTCGCCGAGATAGAGGCGCTGTATAAGGACAAGGACGCGGCAGCGGCGGAGGCTTCCGCCAGGGCTGCGGAGCAGTCCGCGGACGGCGCTTGGGACTATGCCGAAAACAGCTGGGGCGCGGACGCGGCGCATATGCGCAGCTACAATTGCCCGAGCTGCGGCGCGGAGCTTATCTGCGACGATACCACCGCCGCGACGAGCTGCCCCTACTGCGGCAATCCAAGCATCGTCCCCGGCCAGTTCACAGACACGCTCAGGCCGGACTATGTCATTCCTTTCAAGCTCGATAAGAACGCCGCGAAGGCTGCCCTCAAGAAGTATTACAAAGGCAAAAAGCTGCTGCCCAAGGGCTTTGCGTCCGAGAACCATATCGAGGAGCTCAAGGGCGTGTACGTGCCGTTCTGGCTCTATGACGGCAGCGCTTATGCGGATGTGCGCTATCACGCCACGCGCGTGCACAGCTTCACCGCCGGGAACGACCGCGTGACGCGCACCGAGCATTACGGTGTCCGCCGCGCAGGCAGCGTGAAGTTTGAGAAGATCCCGGTCGATGCTTCAAAGAAAATGCCCGATGAGTATATGGATGCTGTTGAGCCGTATAATTATGATGAGCTCAAGCCGTTCTCCACGGCCTATCTGCCGGGATACCTTGCGGATAAATACGATGTGAGCGCCGACGAATGCTCAAAGCGCGCCGATGAGCGCGCGGCCAACACCGCTGTCAGCCTCATGGCCGAGAGCGTCATGGGCTACACCACCTGCGTTGAGGAGAACAAGAACGTCAGCATCCGCCGCGGGAAGGTGAGCTATGCGCTCATGCCCGTCTGGATGCTCAGCACCAAGTGGAACGGGAAGAACTATCTCTTCGCCATGAACGGCCAGACCGGCCGCCTGATAGGCGACCTGCCCATATCCAAGGGAAAGTTCTTCGCGTGGTTTGCCGGTATAGCCGTGCCGCTCATGGCGGTCATGGCGCTGCTGTTCGGCTGAGGAGGGGAGAGCGGATATGAAGAAAAGATTTGTTCTCGCCATGGTTCTCTGCATCGCGCTCTGCCTCACATTGGGCGGCGCGGCCTATGCGTCGTCCGGCGGCCCCCTCAGCTATGTCACCGACACGGTGGGGCTGCTGACGCAGGAAGAACAGCAGGAGCTTGAGACTACCGCCGCGCAGCTTGCCGAACGCTATGGCTGCGGCGTGTATGTAATTATCGTCGAGGATTACACCGATTATACAAACGGCAGTATAGAGGACTTTTCCGAGGCCATGTTCGATCATTACGGCCTTGGCCTCGGGGATGACCGCAACTGCCTGCTGCTCTCGCTGAGCATGAGCGAGCGGGACTATGACCTTGATGCGCACGGCAGCATTGCAAACCGCGCCTTTACCGACTACGGCAAGGAGCAGCTCGCGCAGGAGTTCATTGATGACTTCCGCTATGATAACTGGTTTGACGGCTTCAGGGATTATTTGAGCGTCGCCGGGCAGTATCTCGAGGAATCCGAGAATGGAGCGCCTGTCGATGTTCCGGGCTACGATGGCACGCCGGACTATGACGGCGGGTACACCGAAAGCTACTCATCCGGAGCCAATATCCTTATGATCGTCGGCATACCGTGCCTTATCTCCCTTGCCGTGTGCGGCATCTTCGCCGCGCAGATGAAGACGGCGCGGCGCCAGACCGGCGCGAGGGGCTACATAAGCCGCGGCGGTGTGGATATGCGCGTCACGCAGGATCAGTTCCTCTACCACACTGAGACGCGCCAGCCGATACCGCAGAACGACAATCACAGCGGCGGCGGTACGACTATCAACTCTGCCGGTCACTCCCACAGCAGCGGAAAATTCTGAATATGCCAACATAAAAATATTGGTTCCAAGTCAATAG